>JAADIY010000001.1 GCA_013151045.1 Gammaproteobacteria bacterium | reverse complement strand
GCCAGCCAGTATCAGTGCATGTTGGCCATCGGCAGTGACGGCGCTACGTTGGGCTTCGTTAAGGGGGTTTAATATTTCGCTGACATCCATTTTCACATTTTAACAGATTGGTGGCTGAATATAGTTTTGAGTGCTGAACTGACATTCTTTAGTGGCTGTCGTATCATGGTTATAAATTTGATAGAGAGCGTTATTGTGATAAAAAAAATTCTTGTTGGTCTTGCCATAAGCATTGCCTGTGTCACTCTTTTTGCTTGTGAGCAGCCGCTGAAAGTCGATCCAAAAGCGGTTACTAGTGATTATTACACCTCGCTAAAAAACAAAGACTTTGAAGCAGCTAGCTTGATGTTTGACGATGGAATGTTTCGTAGTGTGCCTAGACAAGCGTGGGTCGAGTTTTTCGGCAATGTGCAGAGTGAATTAGGTGCTTTAAAGGGGATTCGCGTAAAAAATGTTGAGACAAATACAGTTCGTACTGGCCGTATTTTTATCTTTGACGTCGCCGCACAATATGAAAACGGTAATAGTGCTGAGACACTCATTTTATTTCAAAGTTTGAGTGCGACAGATTTGGGTGTTATCGCCTATGAAGTGAAGGCAAAAGACCTTAAAGCAAAAGCACCGCACTAGTCTGCTGAGTCATAAGGCTCTATCCATTTTTCGATAATTTATTGCTTCGTGCAAATGTGCGCTTTCAATATTTTTACAAGCCGCCAAGTCAGCAATAGTTCGGGCGACTTTGAGAATACGATGATAGGCACGGGCGGAGAGTTTGAGTTTTGTCATGGCCTGTTGCAATAACTCTGCATCTTCATCTTTTAATACGCAATATTGTTTGATCTCTTTGTCGCGTAATGCCTGATTTGTTTTATTGCTACGTTGCATCTGTAGTGCGCGCGCAGCAGCAACACGTTTAGCAACATCAGCACTCGACTCTGCCGCATGTGTTTTATGCAGTTCTTTTACTGGCAATGCGGGGACTTCGATATGTAGGTCTATGCGATCGAGTAATGGGCCAGAGATGCGTGCTTTGTAGCGATTGATTTGTTCAAGTGAGCAATGACAACGGGCATTGCTATCACCGTGATGACCACAAGGGCATGGGTTCATTGCTGCTATCAGTTGAAAGCGTGCGGGATATTGTGCCTGCCGTGCAGCACGTGAAATTGAAATGGTGCCTGACTCGAGTGGTTCGCGAAGTCCTTCTAGCACTTTGCGGTCAAATTCGGGCAATTCGTCCAGAAATAATACGCCGTTATGCGCCAGTGAAATTTCACCAGGTTTTGCCAGGCTGCCGCCGCCAACGAGAGCAACGGCAGAAGACGTATGGTGTGGGTGTCGATAAGGCCGGCGTCCCCAGTTTAGCCAATCAATTTTATGTTGGCTGATTGAATTGATCATTGCGGTTTCAAGCATTTCTTCTTCGCTAAGGGGTGGCAGTAAATTTAATAGGCGAGAAGCCAGCATCGTTTTACCGCTACCTGGTGGGCCAATCATAATGAGATTGTGCGCGCCGGCAGCGGCAACCTCCAATGCTCGTTTAGCGTGAAACTGCCCGCGTACTTCGCTTAGGTCTGCATCATCAGTGATTTTTTGTGTTATGGGTCTTTGTGGTATTGGCGTCAGTGGTGTAACACCCTGTAAGTGCGCGCAGACTTTTAATAGGTGGTCGGTGCTAATGCAATGTGCAGTCTTTATCAGGCTGGCTTCATTGGCATTGGCGCTAGGGATGATCAGCTTGTGCTCTGCTTTACTGGCGGCAAGGACAAACGGTACTACACCGTGACAGGCGCGCAAGCTGCCATCGAGCCCTAATTCGCCAATGATTTCATAGTCGTTAAGTATGTTTTGATTAATTTGACCGGATGCACAGAGAATGCCTAATGCAATAGCAAGATCGTAGCGCGCGCCTTCCTTAGGTAAATCAGCAGGCGCTAAATTAACGGTGATACGCCGTGGTGGAAATTCAAATTGTGAATTGAGTAAGGCGCTGCGAACTCGATCTTTACTTTCTTTGACCGCGGTTTCTGGTAGGCCAACGATAGAAAAGCTCGGTAAGCCACGTGATAAATGCACCTCAACCACTACGGGTGGCGCACTAATGCCGACAGCCGCGCGGCTTAAGACCTTTGCTAAGGCCATATGATGACTTCCTTGTTTATGTGAAATTGCAGCAATCCATTTGCTGCGTCATGGTCTACTTTACGTGAGAGTTTCGAGTTCTGCTAATTGCTTTTCTAAGGCCTCGACTTTATTACGTGTGCGCTCAAGAACCTTGCGTTGTACGTCAAATTGTTCGCGTGTCACTAGATCGAGCTTGCCCAAACGGGTTTGTAGCATCGCTAAAAATTGTTGTTCTAGATCAGTTTGCAGCTCGCGTACTCCGCTGGGGACTGCGTTCGCCAGCTTTTTCGCCAGCTCATCGAATAATTTAGGGTTAATCATCTTAGTTGTTTAATCCGGTGCAATGGAGTGGGTCATGTTATCGCATTCGATCAAGCGCATAAATGGTTGTTTGTTATTACAATAATTCGAACCAATTTAGTGCGATTGCTGGTTATTTGCGCCCCAAAATAGTGCGGCCATGGGGGTGCAACCGCCCTATTGCCCTGTAACATGTTGATTGTAATCATAAAAAAAGTTTGGCATAAATGATGCCCTATTAAGCTCGTCTGGTGACGCGAATTATGTTGTATCGCGTGATTAGTGCGACGATAACGGCGCACAGCGGGATACTTCCTATAGGGCGCAGTGCTTAGTGTGTTCCCTTTTGATGAGTCATCATTTCAGGGCAGCTTTGCTGGAGATTAGATTGGGGCACTAAGCGAGTGTATTTGTTAGGTAAGGGAGTGTGCTTTTTGTTCTGCAGGATAGTAAATCATTGTTTTTGAAGGAGAGGATATGAAGTTAGTTACGGCAATTATTAAGCCATTCAAGCTTGATGACGTTCGGGAAACCTTGTCTGAGATTGGCGTGAAGGGAGTCACAGTTACTGAGGTCAAAGGCTTCGGTCGTCAGAAAGGTCACACCGAACTTTATCGTGGCGCGGAATATGTGGTGGATTTTTTACCTAAGGTCAAAGTTGAGGTGGCAGTGGCTGATGATATGGTGGACCAAGTTATTGAATCGATTACTAAAGCTGCCAACACTGGCAAGATCGGCGACGGCAAAATTTTCGTTTATGAAGTGAGCCAGGCAATCCGTATTCGTACCGGTGAAACCGGTGATGAAGCTTTATAACACATTAAAATTTAACTTCCGCGGAGGACGTTATGGAAGAAAATATTTTTCACCTACAGTATGCGATGGACACCTTTTATTTCTTGGTGTGCGGTGCGCTGGTTATGTGGATGGCTGCTGGCTTTTCCATGCTCGAAGCAGGTTTGGTGCGGGCTAAAAATACCACTGAAATCTTAACTAAGAACGTAGCGCTTTATGCTGTTTCTTGCATTATGTACATGATCATTGGTTATGAAATTATGTACGGTGGTGGTGCTTTTTTATCGGGTATTGCCGATGTCAATGTAGACGAAGTATTAGCCGGGATGGCCGAGCAAGGTGATTTCACGGGTGCTGCTGCTTATGCCCCCGCATCTGACTTCTTTTTCCAAGTAGTGTTTGTTGCAACGGCGATGTCGATTGTTTCTGGCGCGGTGGCTGAGCGCATGAAGCTTTGGGCGTTCCTAATCTTTGCTGTGGTAATGACTGGTTTTATCTATCCTATGGAAGGTAGCTGGACTTGGAACGGTGCTGACGTCTTTGGCATGTATAACCTTGGCGATATGGGTTTCTCTGATTTCGCAGGTTCAGGTATTGTCCACATGGCGGGTGCTTCGGCAGCCCTTGCAGGTGTTATCTTGCTGGGTGCACGTAAAGGTAAATACGGTTCAGACGGTAAAGTACACCCAATTCCTGGTGCTAACCTACCGCTAGCGACTTTAGGAACTTTCATCTTATGGATGGGTTGGTTCGGTTTTAACGGTGGTTCAGTATTAAAGCTAGGTGATATCGCTAACGCTGCTTCGGTTGCGATGGTGTTCTTAAACACGAATGCGGCGGCGGCTGGTGGTTTAGTTGCGGCGTTATTGCTAGCACGATTGATGTTCGGTAAAGCTGATTTAACGATGGCACTGAACGGCGCGTTAGCGGGTTTGGTTGCTATTACTGCAGAACCTTCAACTCCAACGGCATTGCAGGCGACTTTGATCGGTGCAGTCGGCGGTATTATCGTTGTCTTATCAATTATTTTTCTTGATAAGATTAAGATTGATGACCCGGTCGGAGCTATTTCTGTTCACGGTACGGTAGGTCTATTTGGTCTGTTGATTGTGCCATTGACCAATGATGGTTCAACGTTTACTGGCCAAATTATGGGCGCACTGACTATCTTTGTCTGGGTGTTTGTCACCAGCTTCTTCGTCTGGGGAATACTCAAAGCAGTGATGGGTATTCGTGTTAGTGAAGAAGACGAATACGAAGGTGTTGATTTATCTGAATGTGGGATGGAAGCCTATCCTGAGTTCAGCAACAAATAATTCTTAGCTATTAAGGCTTAAGGGGCGCTTCGGCGCCCCTTTTTTTGTGACTGAGCCAGGGAGTTTCTCTCTAAACATCTGGAAATTAATGAGTAATCGCGCTAAGTTAGTCGCTAGGTTTTTTCTGCACGAGTTGCTCTATGACTAAAATTTTCCTTATTGCCCTATTGACGCTGTTATTTTCAAATGCCAATGCCAAGCTATACCAGTACACCGATGCTGATGGCAATGTGCATTTTACTGATACGCCTCCTATTGATGCTAATGTCCAAGAGCGTGAATTTAAAGGTGGCAAGCCTAATACTGATAGCGTAGAAAAGCTTCACGCTGAGCGCGCGGCAACAGTGAAAGCAAAGGAAGAAGCGGCTAAGGCTGCGGTAGTGTCTGAGCAAGAAGCAAAGAACAAAGAGATTCGTGCTAAAAACTGTGAGATTGCTAAAAAACGATTACAGTTTTATGAAGACAATGCCGGGCGCCGCATTCGCACAGCGAACGCTGATGGCGAATATATTTATAGAACACCAGAAGAAATAACCGCAGATACTGACGAAGCCAAGGCATTGGTTGAAGAGTGGTGTAATCCACCTAAACCTAAAACAGCGCCTCAGCCATAATCGGTTTGATTTGCTGTGATTAAGAGTTAACTATTTAACTTTTAAGACAACAGTATCAATATCATTGTCTTGTAATCGATAGCGTACCGTATTCACTTTATCTAGATTAGAAAATGGTCCTACGCGCACACGATGCCAGGCGACAGTATCGTTGATTTTTACCGTCTCAATATTTGCCTCTACACCAATTAAGGCTAACCGTGCTTTGAGTTGATCGGCTTGTCCAAACGTTTTAAAAGCACCGGCTTGCAGCAAATAACGGCCACTTTTATCAGCATTAGGAATAGGTGTTGTTTTCTTGGATTTACTACTAACGATTTCTTCGTCAGGAATAATAATTTCACGTTCGGGTAGTAGCTCGTAAAAATCAAAACGTGGTTTTTTTACGGTCTTGGGTTTGCTCTTAATCAGTTTTGATTTTATTTTTGGCTTAGCTGTGGGTTCAGTTATTTTTTTTGTTATCATTTTTTCTTCAATCGTATCTGTGCGCGTATAGAGATACACTGCGAGCGCGGCGATTAACCCCAATACTAACCCTATGATCAGCCAGACCCAAGGTGGTGTGGGTTTTTTACGTCGGCTAGTGCTACGGCGAGCTTGCTTCTTTCGTGTTTTGGGTTTGCTTGTTGCCATGCTATATAATTTTACATCGACTCTGGTGCGGAGACGCCAAGTATCTTTAAGCCATTTTTTAATACTTGAGCGACAGCACTAATTAAGGTTAAACGGGCATTACGTAATTCGTTGTCGTCAACAAGAAAAGCGTGAGCGTTGTAGTAGCCATGAAAATCACTAGCAAGTTGTTTAAGGTAGTTAACTAATTGGTGTGGTTCACGTTGCAATGCACTATTGAGGAGTGCTTCAGAGTAACGAGATAGGTCCATCATGAGGTCGATCTCATGTTTTTCTTTTAATGAAGAACAGTTGATGCTGGTATCCAGAGCACTAAACCCTTTTTCGATAAGTTTATTCATTACCGTATAAATGCGGGCATGTGCGTATTGAATATAAAAAACAGGGTTCTCATTCGACTGTGATTTAGCTAAGTCGAGATCAAAGTCCATGTGCTGCTCAGTACGACGCATGACGTAAAAAAAACGTGCCGCATCATTGCCAACTTCTTCACGTAATTGACGTAGCGTGACAAATGAGCCGCTACGCGTCGACATTGAAACTTTTTTGCCATTGCGAAATAAATTGGCAAACTGTACGAGTAAGATCTCAAGCCTTTCAGGGTCTTCACCCATAGCTTGAATCGCTGCCTTTACCCGAGCAATGTAACCATGGTGATCGGCACCCCAAATATTAATGACTTTGGTGTAGCCGCGACTGTACTTTTCTAAGTGATAAGCGATGTCAGAAGCAAAATAGGTGGGTGCGCCATTGTTACGCAAGACGACTCGGTCTTTCTCATCACCAAAGTCGCTAGACTTAAACCAGGTGGCACCCTCTTTTTCGTAAAGGTGACCGGCATCAGTTAGTTTGCTAATTGCTTTATCGATGGCGTGGCTACTAACAAGAGAGCGTTCAGAAAACCATTGCTGGTATTCAACACCGAATTCGGCAAGGTCTTCGCGAATGTCGCTGAGGATGACATCGAGACCCGCCTGGTGAAAGATAAAGTAATCTTCGCCGAGCAGTATTTTTGCATTACTGATGAGGCCATCGATATGTAATTCTTTATCACCGCCTACAGGTTCGTCTGCCGGAACCTGGGCAAAGAGTTTTTTGGCACCGATATTGAGGTTGTCGTTATTTTCATTGCGAACGCTTGCGGCAATATCATGGATATAGTCACCTTGATAACCGTTGCAAGGGAAGGTGAGCGTTTCACCGCAGGCTTCTAAATAACGTAGACAAATACTGGTTGCCAGAATATCCATTTGTCGTCCAGCATCGTTAACATAGTATTCGCTATCGACTTTATAGCCCACAGCCGTGAGTAGGTTGGCTAATGTCGCACCGTAAGCCGCGCCACGACCATGGCCAACATGCAATGGGCCGGTTGGGTTGGCCGAGACAAACTCGAGCTGTAATGTTTGTCCGCTACCGTGTTTGCTAAGGCCAAAGTCGTTGCCTGCGTTGAGTACTTCACCAATGATGCTATGCCAGGCATCTGACTTAAGATAAAAATTAATAAAACCGGGCCCAGCAATTACCGTTTTCTCGACAAGATTATTGTCGGGTAAGGCATCGATAATCAGTTGTGCTAGCTCGCGAGGGTTACGGCGAGCGACCTTGGTTAAAGTCATTGCCATATTGGTGGCAAAATCACCATGCGCTTTATCGCGAGTGGCTTCAATATGGATAGGATGGTCATCGAGGCTGAGTTCTAAATCAGCAGTAATTTTGTCAAGCGCGCTAGTGAGTAGCGCCTGTAGCTGGTGTTTCATTAAGGTGTGAATTTCCGGAAATCGTGAGGTAACGGCGACTATTATGAAGCGTCAGCGTATGAGTGCAAGTATCAGGCTATAAATTTTCATCAGGGTTATTGTTAATTCATATCCATAGGATCAACATCAATCGACCATCTGACCTTTCGCGACAGTTTGTTTGATGAGAGTTGGCGTACCCATTGGCGTAATAGTTGATGCAAACTGCGGCGATCATTCGCTTGTATGAGTAGCTGTGCGCGAAAGCGCCCGGCACGCTTTGTCATCGGTGCGGGTATAGGGCCAAGTAGGTAGAGGGTGTCTGTAGCGATAGTTTCAGCGTGTTCTTTGGCGGATTGTAAAAACTGCATCGGTGATGTTTCGTCAATAGCCTCGGCACGTAGTAAAGCCATATAGCTAAATGGCGGCAGTTCGGCATCTTTTCGTTCACGGGTGAGTTGCTGGCAAAACTCTCTGTAGCCGTCTTTGATAAGTGTTTGTAGCAAGATATGTTCGGGATGATGTGTTTGTATGAGCACGTGTCCGGCTTTATTGCCACGCCCTGCTCTGCCTGTGACTTGAACAATCAACTGAGCTAAGTGCTCTAAAGCACGGAAGTCGGTGGCGAACAAACCTTGATCAGCATTGAGAATGGCGGCCAGGGTGACATTGGGCAGATGATGGCCTTTCGCGATCATCTGTGTACCAATCAAAATATCGCCTTGCCCCTCTTCTACTTGGGTTAGCAGCGCATTCATTGAACCCTTTTGTTGAGTGGTATCACGGTCGATACGGATAATCCGTTGGTAAGGGAATAGGCCTTTCAGGGTGTCTTCTATTTGTTCGGTACCAAAGCCGAGGGTCGTGAGTTCTTCGCTTTGACAATCTTTACATTGTTTATCGAGACTGCGTTGTGATCCGCAATGGTGGCAGCGTAAACAATGCTTAGCGTGGTGCACGGTCATATTGGCGTCGCAGCGCTGACACTTTGCAATCCAGCCGCAGTCATGACAAAACAAAGCCGGTGCATAGCCGCGGCGATTAACAAACAGTAAGACTTGTTGTTGTTTATCTAGTGTTGCTTGTATGTGCGAAATAAGCAATGGCGATAAGCTGCCTTTGAGCGCTTGGCGGCGCATATCGATGAGTTCAACAGTGGGTGGCTTGGCATCACCACCGCGCTTAGGTAAATGTAGCCATTGGTAGCGTTTATTGCGGGTGTTTTCGTTGGACTCTAACGAGGGGGTTGCGGAGCCCAAGACAATCGGAATATTCAGCTTCTGTGCGCGGCGAATTGCAATATCGCGGGCATGGTAGCGAAATCCGTCTTGCTGTTTAAAGGATAGATCATGTTCCTCGTCGACGATAATTAGACCGGGATTTTTAAGCGGTAAGAATACGGCTGAGCGAGTGCCAACGATAATTTTGGCTGTGCCGTCGGCAGCGTCGCGCCATGCGCGTGCGCGTTCACTGTTGTTGAGCCCCGAATGATAGGCGACAAACAGATCATTAAAACGTTTTTGAATGCGTTGTGTTAACTGCGGTGTTAGACCAATTTCGGGTACCAGCAGCAAGCACTGCTTATTTTGATCAAGAGCGGCTTGCATGGCATCAAAATAGACTTCGGTTTTGCCGCTACCTGTCACGCCCTCTAGCAGAAAACACGTAAAGTCATTAAGTCGCTCTTTGATTTGTTTAACGGCGTTATCTTGGTCAGTATTGAGTTCGATGTGGGATGTTGGTGTGCTGGCGTTGCTGTTGGGTTCACTTTGTTGCAGCAGTTGTTTCTCAATCAGCGCTTTGAGTGGTGCATGCCAGGCGAAGCCACAGCGATCTAAATCTGCACGACTAAGCAGGGGTTTGTCAGAGCACTGAAATTGACTTAATAGTGCTTGTTGGCGTGGTGCACGTGCCAGTGCTTTGTTGTCGTATTCTTTGCCGGTTTGGGTCAGCGACCAATAATTAATTTTCGCATCGCTGATCGTTTCATCGCGACGCAGCAATGTCGGTAGTGCGGTGGCGATAACCTCACCTATTGGGTGATGGTAATAGTCTGCAGCCCATTGGCATAAGGCGAGCAACTCCCCTGGGAGTTTATCTTTTTCGATGCAACGGATTGCGTGACGGAGGCGGTCGTGTGCAATTTCGCTATTCGTCGCGATTTCAATCAGTACGCCAAAGCGTTTGCCTTTGCCAAATGGGATTTCAATACGACTACCAGGTGATAGTTGAGAAATATCGTTGCCAACGGGCGCTAAATAATCGAATAAGCGGTAGAGCGGTGTCGCCACCGCGACACGTAAAATAAGACTATTTTTAGTTGACATCAGGGCCATGATTATAGGTGCTGGGTGCTAATGTTGACGTAAATCATTGTTTTTTTCGCTAAGTGATTGTTCGTTGGTGTTATCCACAAAATCTGTGGATAAGTCTGTGGATTGTTTGCAATGTGTACTATAAAACAGCGGGTTTTATAGTATATATTACAAATTGCTTATAAATTGATCGATATATAAAACCTTTTAAAATCAATAGGTTAAATAAACATTGAGTTTTTATACATTTTTTTATCAAAAAGGGCTTGATAAAAAAATCAATTTCTGTAGATGTGTATAACTAACACCATACATCCCTATTTGAGACAAAATTTTGACAGTTTCTGATCTTATACCTGTTCGCTAAGGTCTAAACCGGCTTTACGACGACAAAGATGATGATGGCGATTAGACCGAGTACAGGCATTTCATTGAGCCAGCGATAAAAAACGTGGCTATGTTGGTTCTGATCATTTTTAAACGCGGTATAGAGTTTGCCGCAGTAAAAGTGGTAAATGATTAGGGCTAGCACTAAAAACAGCTTGAGGTAGAGCCATATACTGCCATCACTCGTAAAGGCCACCCAAGTTGAGCTGAGTAACCAACCACCTGATAGAACGGTTAAAACCATACCAGGGGTCATAATTCCGAAATAGAGTTTGCGTTCCATGACCTTAAAGCGCTCAAGGCTAGTCTCATCGTCTGACATAGCATGATAGACATAAAGGCGTGGCAGATAAAATAGTCCGGCGAACCAAGTCACCATGAAAATAATATGAAAGGCTTTGACCCACTCCATTAATGGTTCTCCTCGTCGTTTTTTATGACGCTGGTATAGCGAGGTTTCAAATGATAATTGGCATCGATCGTATCACGGCTTAGCACGCCGTAGATTTGGTCTGAGGCGAAGGGACGTTTGCGTATCACCGCCAATATGTCCGCGTGGGTATGGTTAAGTGTCTCGAGTGCTTCTTGCAATGTAGATTGTGGGTCGATGCTTGCCCACTGCAAGCGTTTGGCCGGTATCTTGAGTAAATGAATAGTGTCATCTGAAGACTGTGCAGTATGACGTGCTAAATCAGCAGCACTCAACATTAATTGGGTGGTAGATGTTTGCTGTTCAGAAGATGGTTCTTCGTTGATCACTATCCACTGAGGATTCTTTTTTAATAATGCTATGGCGTCCGCATGGCTTAATTCTAAGTTGCTTTGGGCAAAACTACGATCCATGACACTGGTGACGCCAATACGACGCAGTGATTGTGCGACGGGGTTATTGCGATAATCTAGTCCGCGGGTTTGTAGCAGTGTTAATACTAACGATGATTGACCAAATAATTCGCGGCTTGTTAGTCCAGAAGCAATAACCGCTAACATGCCAGGTAGAATAATTTGCGGATTAGCGGTGAGCTCTACCATCGCCGTTAAAGCTGACAAAGGTGCTTGTAGCGTTGCCGCCATCATCGCTGCCATACCGAGCATGACGTAAAAGCCACTATCAGAAACTATTTCGGGAAACAGCGTTTGGCCAATGGCGCCGATTACTCCGCCGACAGCGGCGCCAATAACCATTGTTGGCCCGATGAAACCTCCGGGTACGCCTAGTCCAATTGCAGTCGCCGAGGCGAGCAGTTTGGCTACGATGATCAGCAATAATACGCTTATCCCGATGGTGCCGAGTATTGCCGAATCAACCGTGTCGTAACCAATACTCATGATCTGTGGAGCAACAACTGAAAGTAGCCCCATGATCGCGCCAGCAATGACCATGCGTTGTAAAACAGATCGCCGGCCAAACGACAAAGAGAGTTTACCAACGAGATGAATAAAGCTTGCAGCAATAGCGCCGATGACTAAGCCCATTATTAAAATATAGGGTAATTCCCAAGCAGATTGCATGGTTGTCACTGATACGTTAAACGCAGGGCTATCGCCATAAAAAAAACGGGTTAAGAGCGTGGCACTGACTGCTGAAAGGATAATAGGGGTAAAGCTAGCGATGGTGTATTCCATAAGAATAACTTCCATCGCAAAGATAACGCCGGCAAGCGGGGTATTAAAAGAGGCGGCAATAGCCGCAGCGGCGCCACAACCGACTAAGATACGAATACTGTTATTGGGTAGCCGAGTCCATTGCCCTAGCAGGCTCGCGCTGGCAGCGCCAAGATGAATGCTCGGTCCTTCGCGGCCCACTGATTGACCGCTAATTAAACTGACTGTAGCACCGAAGATTTGTAGTAGCGCGTTGCGCAGAGGCAAGCGGCCTTGGTGGTAGGCGAGTCGTTCGGCAACGTGGACAATGCCGACGCCAGAGTCTTCTTTTGATAGCCAATGAAAGACTAAACCTATGAGTAGCCCACCCAGTAGCGGCAATAAAAAACGCCAAATATAAGGTAATGACTCGTAGTTTTCATAACCACCGGTTAAAAAACCACTTTGTGTGCTTTCGACGATGAAGCGAAAACCAACGATGACTAACCCGGAGATAATGCCGGTGGCAAGACCTAACAGAGAAATTTGCCATAGCGCTTCACCGCTCGCCAGGTCAGTGTATTGACGTTGGATAAATGTCGAGAACCAACGCTGTAGCGCTTTAATTTGAACGGTCCTTATCTTGGAAACAATGACTTAGACCAGATGCTAGGGTGGGAAAGCGTAAATGAACACCGAGGTGTTCGCTCATTAGTGTGTTGTCGATTCGGCGTGACTCAGATAAATACGACAGCATGCCAGCAGACAGTTCGACTTTGGCTTGTTTAATACTGATGGCTCTTGGCCTTGGTAGTCCGGCATGATCAGCGACGGCATTAAAATAATCGGTCATCGTTGAGGGCTGGTTATCGTTAATATTATAGACCGCTTGCGGTGTGTCGATGCTGGCGGCGCGCAGGCATGCGGTGACTAGATCATCAACATGAATGCGGTTACTAAAGGGTGCTTCATTGCTATTAATAACGGGATTGCTGAGTCTTGCTTCAGGTGTGCGCCCAGGCCCATAGATACCGGGGACACGCAGTGTCACCTGTTCTATATTATGTTGCTGGCACCAGGTTGATAATTGTTGCTCTGCATCGACGCGTCGTTGCGCGCGGTCAGTTTGCGGATTAGTTGGAGCGGTTTCACTGACCCAATCACCATTGGCATTGCCGTAAACGCCAGTAGTGCTCATTAAGACGATACGTTTAGGGTGCTGCGCTGACGGTTGTTGATCAAGCAAGTTGATAAAATGTTTGATCCGTAGATCGACTTTACCCGAAGGTGTGGGTGGTACGTGATAGTGCACAACGGTATTGCTGAGATTAGGCAATGAGGCGTTAGTATCGTCGTCGAGGTCAAGTACGGCGCAGTCGATGCCCTCTTGGCTTAAGCGTTGTGCTTTGTCTGCATGGGTAACGAAAGCCTTAAGCTGGTTTTTTGCAGACATTTCGGCGTGTGCGAGTCGTTGTCCAACGTATCCACAGCCAATGATGATTCGATTTTCATTCATGGGTTTAGTGCTATTAGTGTGTGAGCTTTGCCCACCATTGTCCCAAATATTCGTGGATAGCGCTCTCTGATTTTTTGAGATAGTGAGAACCGGGGAATAAGCGTGTAGGATTGTTCCAATAATGAGTCGTATAAGCTTGAAAATCGGTCGGTGCCGCAATCGGTTTTAATCCGTGTTGTTGCATTAGCCACATACTACGCGGCATGTGGGCGGCAGAGGTGACCAGCAAAAAAGGTTTGTCGTCAACGAGTTGGGCTATGGCCTTTGCTTGAGATGCAGTGTCCCGAGTTTGGTTTTCCACTATGAACTCGCCCGGAGTTTGAGTGATTGCGTTAGCAATACGCGCCATGGTATTGGCTTCGCTGTATTCACTGAATACCGCGCCACCGCTAAAAATAAGCTGGGCATTGCTGAGCTCTTTTTGTAAGCGTAAACCTTCTGTCACACGTTTTAATGCCGCACCACTTAAGTGGCTGCTAACAGGCGTCCATGCGGTCACTTTATGGCCGCCGCCTAATACCACAATAAACTCGATAGATTGATATTGGCTGGTTTCTATAATTGCAGGGTATTGTTGTTCTAGCGATTTTATTAAGCCGTTGCCGATAAAGGGGGTTGAGAAACCGTAGACCATGACTAGCGCTAAGCCAATCATTAATTTACCCAGTGTCTGTTGACGACCACGCCATAATAAATAGACACCGAAAGCAGCGACAATCAAACTCAGTGGCAGTGGTTGCAATAGACTGCCTAGAATTTTTTTAGCGAGAAACATTACCGTCTCCAGATGGTTTTTCGGTCAGGTATCGTCATTTTGCGCCGACACAGTCATTATCGAATCATAAAGAAGCATACAGGACGGCTCCTAACATGTTCCGCCAAATACGAATCTTAGCTTTATTGTTAATACTGCTAGGTGTTGCCTTAACCACCTGGCAGACAAAAATGCGCACTACTGATTGGGATAAATCGCTTTGGATGGTGGTGTATCCAATCAATGGTGACGGTAGTGATGCGTCGCAGCGTTATATTGATAACCTAAAAGAATCTGTATTTACACCAGTAGAAACGTTTTTACAGCGAGAGGCGAGTCGCTACGGTGTTGAGAGCAAGCAACCCTTGACGGTTAAGTTGGCGCCGGCGCTTGATGAATTGCCACCTACACCGCCAGATTCAGGTAATCCGCTTAAGATAGCTTGGTGGAGTTTAAAAATGCGCTATTGGGCGTTAACACATAATAATTTTGCTGGGCCGTCGCCTGATATTCAAATGTTTGTGTTGTACCACGATCCGGCCCAGCAACAGCAAGTTGCACACTCTTTAGGTTTAGAGAAAGGATTGATTGGTGTTGTTAATGCTTATGCCGGAAAGCAAATGGCGGCGCGAAATAATGTAGTGATCGCGCATGAAATGTTGCATACCGTTGGGGCCAGTGATAAATACGATTTATCGACAAAGTTGCCGGTATACCCTGTTGGTTACGCTGATTTAAGCCGTGTGCCCTTACACCCACAGAGAAAAGCGGAAATTATGGCAGGCAGCATCCCATTGTCTGAACAAGAAGCGGTGATGCCTAGCGGGCTTAAATCGACGATGGTCGGTGAGACCACTGCGATAGAAATTAGGTGGTTGCGTTAAGCCCTGGCCTAGTGATAAGGCTAGCTAAACAGTTCAAGTAATGAGCGGCGTTTATTTTCTGGCAGTTGGCGAAAAATTGAGACGAGTTGTTGTTCTACGCTGCTTAGTTCTTTGACATAGGCTTCAGTGAGTGGTTCTTGAGCAGAGGGTGATTGCGCAGATAATAAACCGTCACTTAGTAGGGTTTTTTCAAGTCGCGTAATAATTTCCGCAGTCATGCTACGGTGATTATTGGCTGCAATCTCGCGAATTTGTTCACGCATTCCTTGCGGGAATCGTAGTACGAATTTAGGCGCTAATTCTGATGGATAACGCTTGTGTCCTTCACTCATAGGCGAAGCATAGAGCGTAATAGCATGTGTTTTCCATGGTGGCAACTTGACATCATTTGTTTTTCTTGTTAAAGTGTCTATTAGCTATATTATTGATATTTATAGATTTTGCATTTTATTGTGCAACTAAGCTTTTATTGCATCAATAATTGGCAACAGAATTAATTATTACACAAAACATTATTGTATCATAGATGTTTTGGTGATTAATTTCGTTTGCGCGTATTATTTTAGTTTCAAGGAAGAAATCAGGTTTATGGAGATTTTTTTGCTAAGGCCTAGTGTAGGTCAAAGTTTATTCATCGATTTAAAGCGTTTGCACAACAATCAAAGAAAAGCTTTGGATTTGTTTTCGAATGGCCCAGTTGAAATATTGTTTTGTCGAGCGGTCGACGACGAAATAGTATTAAGCATTAAAGCACCTAATGAGCTCGATATATTTGTTTCTGGCAACGATTACAATCATTGAATCTGTGTGCCGCGTAGTTATACCCTCGCTATTCGGCCCAACCGTTTAATAAATCTTGTGATGGCGCAAAGAAATAAGCACTTTCAGCGGCCTTAGAAAAGTCCATAAGATGGTCATGTAGGCCATCGCCAGTCTCGCCGTACATATGGGCAAGCATCTTTTCGTAGATATCCAAGCGCTTGCTGTAGGCAAGAAAAAACAGGCCTTTGTCACTCGAGGCTTTGCCATAAGGCATGCTATGTCTAAGGATTTCAAGTTCGTCGCCATTTTCTTCGATAACAACGCGGCTGATATGAGCCGTCTCTGGTAGCTTGTCTGCATCTAATTCAATACTGTCAGCTTTGGTGCGACCGATAATATTTTCTTGTTCAGACACGTTTAGCGACCCCCATTTTTCAAGATTGTGGACGAAGCGCATGGCTAATACATAGCTGCCCGCTACAAAATCTGAATCTTCATTGCCAATCAATGCGATATCGCAGCGCTCCTGAGTATCTTCAGGGTTTTCTGTACCGTCTATAAACCCAGTCAAATCTCTATTGTCTAAATATAAGAAGCCATGTGTTTCATCAATAACGCGAACACTATCTGACAATGCGGCAAGCAATCGTTGGCAAAGTAAAAAATTAATGCCTACAGCGTTGCAATGACAGTGAAAAAAGATATCTGCGTCGGTGCTCTTTGCCGAGATATCGCCGCGGCCTAAATTAGCGAATGGTTTGAGCTGCTTGGGTTGTGCATTAGCCAGTTGACCCCAGGCTTTAGAGCCAAAGGCAATGCTCGCAGCTAGGCTAGGTTCATTGTGTTCGGCGATAATGTCAGTAATTAATGAGGCTAAGCGATGAGATGCTGCGCGAACGATTGCGATTGAGTTCTCAGTATCACCCAGTTTTAGTGATATAAAGCTACCATAAGTAGCAGTATGTGGAATAATAGCAGACTGTGGTTGAGGCATTTTCACTCCTGTTTTGGCTCCTATATTTGCTCATGGAGCAAGTATTTTTCTAGGGAGCCGCTGATTTATGCTGGACGAGGTCGATTGTGACTGAGATATTCAGGTTCAAGGCGCAAATCGCAGGCAATAGTGGTGCTATTGTCAAGATTGACGCCCCGCAGGAAGTGCCCTTGGGGTACAACGTAGAAGCTGGATATTTCAGGCATAAGATACGAGCTCATGAATAAATTAGAAACCCCCCAGTGTAATGTTTGGTTTAATAGGCAGTGTACGAGATCGGCTATGCAAAAAGAACCCGCCAATTTTTACCCTTCTATACAGGTGCTGCGCTAATGGGAGTATGGGCAACCCGACATAATGGGCCGCGCTCCTCTTCACCAGAACAACTGCGCGTGCGTCTTGATGGGCTGCTTACTGAAGCGCGTCAAAATGAACATAAAATGCGTCGTTTTCAGGCTTTGGAGTTGATGCTTTTTGGTCTTAATTCTTTACATGAATTGCTGCGTGCATTGCTCTACCCTGATCGCTCTCAATTTAATTGGGATATCGTCACAATTGTATTAGTTGATGCAGAGTACGAGCTCAGAAGAGTGCTAGAAGGTAACGACGATATATTGCTGCATCCCAATTTGAGTTTTGTCGACAATGATGAAGGCTTGCAGTTGCTCTTTCCACCATTGGCTTTAACTCCGATTATTGGCGGGTATAAAGCCACCGCCTACCGCATGTTGTTTAATAATACGCAAGAAAAGCCGGCAAGTGTCATGTTGTTACCTTTAATGCGACAAGGAAAATTAATTGGTAGCCTCAATATTGGCAGCCTTGACTCGCAGCGTTTTGCGCGAGGTTACCGTACTGATTTTATGAAGCATCTTGCTGCGGTAGTGTCGATATGTATCGAGAACGCGGTCAATATGGAACGCATTAAGTTGCTCGGCTTAACGGATACATTAACGGGTGCAAACAATCGCCGTTATTTTGATCAGCGTTTGGAAGAGGAGCTGGAAATATCACGCCGCAGCCATCAGCCTTTAGCTTGCATTATGCTAGACGCCGATCACTTCAAACGTATCAACGACCAATATGGCCACCAAACTGGTGATACCGTCTTAAAGCAGATAACACAGTTAGCACGCGCTGAGCTGCGCGGCAGTGATGTCTTGGCGCGTTATGGCGGAGAAGAGTTTGTCGCGCTACTAACGCATACCGATACAGTTGTTGCGAAAGAAATCGCTGAGCGTATACGGCGCAGTGTTGCACAGCAAACTTTTACTAGCACCGATGGCCAAGTATTTAGGCTGACTTTATCAGTAGGTATTGCTACAACCAATAGCCTGTCAGGTGGAGTGATCAATAGTGCTGACCTTGTCGCGTATGCAGATAGAGCACTGTATGACGCAAAAGAACATGGACGCAACCGCGTCGTCGCTATTTAGTGGGTGTTGCTGGTAATGAGAACAATGGCAGTGATCATAAAAATGACTAGCAAGCCAAAAACAAGGGGCACATAACCCAAAATACGCAGCCCTAAAGAAAGCTGATTTTTTGCTCTAAATGTAGCAAATGCAATTAAAATGGCTAATAAAAAAGCGGCAGACTGAAAGCTAAAAAATGGCACCATCTGATTAAGGCCGCGGACAAGGCCATGGCTACTAGGTTCGATGAATACTGGGATAAGCAAAGACAGTAAAGACAAGCCAACCCAAACTAAAAATAAAATGGCAATTTTTTGTGTCACGATATTGTCTTAATGTGATGTATGTCAGTGATGGTGCATGTGAATTGAATTGAATTGTTTAACATAGTAACAGTTTGCAATATTGTTTAGTGTAACCAATTAGATAGGCCATAGGTCTAAATATAGGTGTAACAATGGTATTGGTTAGCAGTTGGCTTAAAGTGATGGGCGTTATCGTCATTTTTATTATGCTATTACTAGCTATATTATGGTTTGTTACAACACAGCCACTGCTTAGTAGTGCGCCAGTTGTTGAGTCTGACATCGTCGTTGATGCACAAGCACTGCAAGACTATGTTTATCACTTATCAAACGAATTGCCCCCGCGCTCGGACGATATTGCTAATCTCGATGTTGCTGCGGCATATGTTTTCGATGAGTTAAGTCGCTTTAGCGACAATGTGAATGATCAAACTTTTGTAATTGATGGATTGACTTATCGTAATGTGATTGCACATTTTGGTCAAAAATCAGATCAATGCGGCAGCTATATTATTGGTGCACATTATGATGTCCTGGGTGGTCACCCCGGTGCTGATGATAATGCCAGCGGTGTGGCAGGCTTATTGGAATTAGCTCGATTGTTTGCTAAAGCGGATCTGCCTTGTCCTATTGAGCTTGTCTCTTATACCTTGGAAGAGACAGTAGGTCACGGTCATAAGGGCAGTCTCTATCATGCTAGAGATTTAGCTGAACGAAATATAGCCGTCGAGTTTATGATGAGCTTAGAAATGATTGGTTATTTTAGTAAGGAGCCAAATAGCCAGGATTATCCTTTACCTGTGCTTAATACTATTTATCCCTCGGTGGGCAATTTTATTGCGGTGGTCGGCGATTTTAAGCAAATTGCTTTGACCCGTTTTATCAAAGCATCTTTCAGGTCGAGCTCAAGTATACCTGTCAGATCAATTAATACATCGAAGAAAGTGCCAGGTATTACCTGGTCAGATCATGTTAGCTATTGGCAATTTGGTTTTCCTGCAGTCATGATTACCGATACTTCTTATAATAGAAATCATAATTATCATACTCAACATGATACCTGGGATACCTTAGATTACGAGACGATGTCAAAGGTAGTGGCAGGGGTGTATCACGCGACACTGTCACACATGATGAATGAGACCCTATGAATAAAACAGTGAAATTAAGAAGATTAAATTAAGGAGCTTGCTATGACGACAACAAAAGCGATATCAGGACACTGCTTGTGTGGCGCAATTAAGATCAAAGTTGCAGCGGTAAATACTAATTTTGGTGCCTGTCATTGTGACATGTGCCGCCGCTGGGTTGGCGGACCATACTTAGCAATGGATTGTGGTACAGATGTATCGTTTGAAGGTGAAGAGAATATTGGAGTATACGATTCGTCTGATTGGGCGGAGCGTGGTTTTTGTAAACAGTGTGGCAGTAATCTTTTTTATCGATTAAAACAAAACCAACAATATATGATGCCGCCGGGCTTATTTGAGCCTATTGCTGATATGACATTCGATCATCAAGTGTTTATTGAAGAAAAGCCAGCTTATTATGACTTCGCGAATAAGACCCAAAATATGACAGGTGAAGAATGTTTTGCGGCGTTTGCGCCGAAAGATTGATAGTGAGGCGCGTGATTGGCGAATAGTCTGACAAAGGATCGGCGACATACATAGTATTGCAATCATAGCTTGGCTATGATGTATCGATGACTGATACAAGTTCGCCTTACCAAAATTTAACGCCTGATTTGATTTTAAATTCGATTGAATCGCAGGGCTATGTCTGTGATGGCCACCTTCACGCGCTCAATAGTTACGAAAATCGCGTTTATCAAGTTGGCATAGAAGGCGAAACGCCGCTAATAGCCAAATTCTATCGTCCTGGTCGGTGGTCACAAGAGGCAATTTTTGAAGAGCATGCGTTTGCGCTAGAACTTGCCGAACATGAAATACCTGTTGTTGCTCCTTTGCTAGGTGAAGACGGTGAGAGCGTGCACCACACTGTTTCGAATCAGCATCAGGCTTATCAGTTTGCATTGTATCCGCGTTGCGGCGGTCGTTGGCCCGATTTGGAAACCAAAGAAGATCGTGAGTTGATGGGCCGGCTTCTTGGTCGCTTACATTCAGTGGGCGCGACACAACGTTTTCAACATCGTCAGCGTGTTGATATAGCAACTTTAGGCAAAAAGCCACGTGACTATATATTGGGGCAGAATTTATTACCGGACTATTTAGTCGAGGCTTACGATACTTTAACGCGAGATCTGCTTATACAGATAGAAATGCGCTTCGATTCGCTAGATTATTTACAAAATATTCGTCTGCATGGTGATTGTCATCCGGGCAATATACTGTGGACAGAGTCTGGTGCGCATTTTGTCGATTTAGATGACAGTGCAACGGGCCCAGCAATTCAAGATTTGTGGATGCTATTGTCAGGTGACAGCGGTGAAGTAGAAAACCAGCTAGAAGATTTCTTAGTGGGTTACGAGACCTTCTTTGAATTTGATCGCAGTAGTGCGATATTGATTGAACCTTTGCGAACCCTGCGAATTATCCATTATGCCGCCTGGTTAGCAAGGCGTTGGCAGGACCCAGCATTTCCTCTAGCATTTCCGTGGTTTGGCACACCAAGGTATTGGGAGGAGCATATTTTAAGTCTACGCGAGCAGGCTGCGGCAATGAATTGACCGCCTATTTGGTGCTTATTCAGCCTGTATAGATTAAGGTGGTTAGCTAATATCCAATTAATTTAAAACCAGTTTAAATGAGATTGTCTTTCAGACATTTTGTTAGGGAGCTTAACCGTTTGCGTTGCCACTTTTCCAAAAGCGTATTGATATCGCTTACATTGCTCTTTTTACTGTTATTGCCCCTATATGGCATGGCGGGCAGTGATAACCCAGGTAAAGTCATTGCCGGTTGGGTAGAGAAGGTTAGTCTAACCGGACACCCTAATATACTTAAAGCTAAACTGGACAGTGGTGCTAAAACGTCGTCAATTCACGCTGAAAACGTCGAATTGTTTAAGCGCGATGGTCAACGGTGGGTACGTTTTAAGCTGCTATTGACTGATAAGAATGGCAATACAAAACGATTAGCTATGGAAAAGATGCGAGAGCGCCGGGTTAAAATCAAAGAGTATGATGGTGGTCACGATAGTCGGCCAGTGGTTAAAATCGATATTTGTTTTGATGGCAGAAGCTATTCCGTTGAATTTACCCTCGCTGATCGTTCTGAATTTATTTATCCTGTACTGCTAGGAAGGCGTTTCTTAGCAGGTATCGCAGTCATTGACCCAGAGGCAACATTTTTGACTCAGGCGCAATGCGAATAAGTACGCCAATAAGCATTTTACCAATAAGCTATTTTATAGCCACGCGTATTTGAGCGAGACATCATATGGGCAATATCACTGTAAAAGTGTGGGCCGTTCTGCTGGCTGCGCTGGGTTTTGGCATTTTTGCGCATAAGCTCTTTAATATAGGCTTACCGTTAAGTCCCGAGCAAAGTGCTGAAGTGTGGACAGTGCAAGCACGTATTGCTTTTAATGGTGGCGGCGGGCCAGCGAAGCTAGGGTTTTTCATTCCTACTGTTACTCCCGGTTTGGCCCAGCTTGATGAAGACTTTATTTCTAGTCGTTTTGGTTTGGCCATAAACGGAGAAGGCGATAACCGCAAAGCAGAATGGGCGGTTCGCCGAGCTAAAGGGCTGCAAACTCTCTATTACCGCATTTCAGTGGCCAGAAGTGATACAGGGTTTTCTGGCTGGGGCTCCAAGCCACGCTTTCCAAGCGTACCTGAATATGAAGAACCTTACGCCTCCGCTATAAAAGCCATTATTGAAGATGTCCGTAGCGAATCGGCAGATGTGCAAAGCTATGTTCGCGAGTTGCTCGAACAATTAAACTCCTTGCAGCCAAGTGAAAATATCGAGCTTATTCGCGGTCGTGCCGACAGCCAAAAACAATGGCTTGAAGAGATTATAAATTTGCTCAAAGGCGTGCGTATACCTGCGCGTATGTTATGGGGCATTACGCTTTCTGATGCGGCCAATAACGCTAATTTGCAAGCCATGTTACAAGTGCATAACGGTAAGCGATGGTTAACATTTGATCCGGCTAGCGGTGATGTTGGTATACCAGCAAACTTTTTATCGTGGCGTGTGGGTAACGAACCCTTGTATACGGTTGAAGGGGGTGGCCCGGTAGAAGTTGTTTTTTCGGTGTCAAAAAATTATCGAGAGCTCATTGACATAGCACGAAAAAATGCTGAAGCAAACGATTCAGTTATTGTTGGTTTTTCGTTATTGTCATTGCCACTACAAAATCAAAATGTATACCGCTTATTAATTATGGTGCCCATAGGTGCATTGGTAGTGGTTTTTTTCCGTACTTTTATTGGACTTAAAACCTTTGGAACGTTTATGCCAGTATTGATCGCTTTGGCATTTCGCGAGACGCAATTGTTGTGGGGTATCGCGTTATTCATCATGATTGTCGCTTTGGGTTTAATGCTGCGTTTTTACTTAGAACGAATGCGATTATTATTGGTGCCGCGATTAACATCGATATTAGTGATCGTTGTCATACTCATGGTACTTATTAGTATCATCACTAATGAATTAGGTGTCGATCGGGCTTTGTCGGTTGCGCTATTTCCTATTGTGATTTTAGCGATGACGATTGAGCGTATGTCGATAACCTGGGAAGAAAATGGTCAGCGAGAAGCCATGGTGCAAGGTGTGGGTAGTTTGATTGTTGCTTGCGTCGGTTATCTTGTTATGACAAACGAAAGTCTTATGTATTTGATGTTTGTATTTCCAGAATTATTGTTTGTCATTTTGGCCTTGAGCCTGTTAATGGGTCGCTATACGGGTTATCGACTATTAGAGCTACGACGCTTTCGCGCAATGGTTATAGAGAAAGACAAAAGTTAATGAAATGGTTTGCTACGCCAAGTCAATTGCGCGCTCGTGGAGTTGTCGGTTTAAACCAGCGTAACTCTGATTACATCATGCGCTATAACCCACGCCACCTTTATCCCTTGGTTGACGATAAAGTTTATACCAAGCGACTCGCTTTAGAGAAAGGCATTGCTGTGCCGGAGTTATACGCAGTGTTATCTACACAACACGAAACAGCCGAGCTAGATCACATAGTTGAGACTCACCAAGAGTTTGTTATGAAACCCTCGCATGGTAGCGGTGGAAATGGCATTTTAGTTATAGATGGTCGTCTGGGTGGTCATTATCGAAAAGCCAATGGTGATTTAGTCAGCTCGGCTGCAATCGTTCATCATGCATCAAATATCGTCAGTGGCATGTACAGCTTAGGTGGCGCAAGTGATCAAGCTCTTATTGAATATCGCGTGCAGTTTGATCCTTTCTTTTCACACATTAGTTATCAAGGCGTGCCAGATATTCGGGTAATCGTATTCCGTGGAATCCCCATTGCGGCAATGGCCCGTTTGCCAACGCGAGCATCCGATGGTAAAGCTAATTTACATCAAGGCGCGATGGGGATTGGTATTGACCTGGAAACAGGTATTAGTAAAGGCGGTGTTTGTAATGATAAAGCGGTGGATCGACATCCGGATACCGGTTACGAGACAACAGGGATCAAGATACCTCATTGGGATGAGATTATGAGATTAGCGATTCGTTGTGCTGACACGGTCGGTTTAGGTTATCTTGGTGTTGACATCGTTATGGACCGCGACAGAGGGCCACTAATGCTTGAGCTTAATGCGCGCCCCGGTTTGAATGTGCAAATTGCTAATCAAATGGGCTTGTATGATAATTTGAAAAAGATTGAGAGTATTGATCAATTACCAGATGGTGTGGAAGAGCGTCTTGCTATGGCTAAAGCAGCATAGCGGCTTACCGATACTTACTCTATGTTATCCATATATAAAGTTATACTCATTGGCGTAATTTATACCGCCGCTTCGTTGCACGCAGTGGCTGAAGATAGCAAAGAGACTTTGTTATCTGCTAACAAGACAGTTAATTTAGATGCTGCAAAGGTAGGGGAAGCCGCGGTCGTTGCGCCCGCAGTCGACCTCAAAGATATTGCCCCCGCGCCTGTTGTAAATCCAGAACCGTTGGCACCAAAAGTTAAAAAAGATGACGGCAAAAAAATTCAAGAGCCGCCAACTGAAGCCACCGAAGATAAAAAAGAAAAATCACCTGCGCCAATAGCACTTGAAGAAAAGCTTATTATTCTTGGTTCCGCGGTGACACCTGGTACGGCAACACGATTAGCATGGTCGCCAAATGTTGGTATTAGCGGACTTAATTTACCTACACCCGTGCTCGTTATTAATGGCAAACATCGCGGGCAAACCCTTTGTTTGACCGCTGCTATTCATGGTGATGAATTAAACGGCATAGAAATAGTCCGCCGCGTTATGTATGACATCGACCCAAAGAAACTTCACGGTAAAATCATTGGTGTCCCAATTGTTAACCTGCAAGGGTTTCAGCGCGCATCAAGATACTTGCCTGATCGCCGTGACTTAAATCGATTTTTTCCAGGTGACCCCGAGGGGAGTTCAGCGTCACGTATTGCGCACTCTTTGTTTACCGAAGTCATACAACATTGTGATTTGTTGATAGACCTACATACCGGGTCATTCAGGCGTACTAACTTACCGCAGCTACGTGCCAACATGTTAGACGCACGGGTAATAAAGTTTAGTGAAGGTTTTGATGATATTGCTGTAGTACATAGTGAAGGAAACCCCGGAATGCTGCGTGTCGCCTCATTAGAGGCAGGCATTGTTGCAGTGACTTTAGAAGTAGGAGAATCTCTGCGCTTACAAGAAAGCGAAGTTAAAGCAGGGGTAAAAAGTATCAATGCGTTGTTAGAGCGTGAAGATATGTATTCGCGTTTATTTACATGGGGCGACCCTGAGCCAGCGTATTACCAATCTCATTGGGTGCGAGCATCGCATGGTGGGATTTTGCTTAGTCGTATTGAGTTGGGTGACCATGTCGACAAAGGCGATATATTAGGGGTTATTACTGACCCTATTACTAATGAAGTTGCAAAATTACGGGCATCGCATGATGGCCGCATTATTGGTATGGCAGTCAATCAAGTTGTGATGCCAGGTTTTGCTGCATATCACATTGGTATTCGTGCTTCCGAGGAAACGCTAGTATCTGAAGAAAAAATGGAAGAAGCGAAGGCGAATGCCAACAAATCAAAGCGTAGCAATTCCATTGAAGAGATTGATCCTGAATAAGGTTCACTTTCTTACTTTTTTGTTCCTATCTAAAAATCGTTAGAAAAACCTAAAGAATAGTTAGAAAGCTGTCGCTATTAGTTATCTGATACCCGGATACGGCAGCACTGTATCTGGTCATATGGAAATCCTTCCTCCAAGATGGAGGTTCGAAAGCGTTATGAGGGTGTAAGACAACGCTGATTCTTCGAATAAATATTGACGGGATGCTCGGTGAGCTAAACGCTTAGAGCATGACGGTCGATCATCGAAATGATTGCCCTAGTTCTTTGCAGTTACTCAAATATTGTAAAGGTTAACTAGGGTGTATTATATGAAAAAATTTATTTTTATACTTTTATTAGTGTTTGTCTCGGGCATTGCTAATGCTGTAAAAATAGACGAGCTAAATGGAATGTGGTTAATTGAATCCTATCAAGAAATAAATGGTGGTAAGGAAGTCAACGCCGACGGTACGGATTTCTGGGAATTCAATAACTCTGAATATAACGCCTATTCTTCTGGCTTTAAATTTACTGAAACAAAATTTGTTTTAAGCAATGATACGGTTACGGTTAAAAAAGATTCTGGTGACCAAGTGATAAAGATAGAAAGTTTTTCCGGCGGGGCCATGAGAGTTAACGACGGAAAGTATTTTTATAATTTACGTAAACAATAAAAAATAAAGTTAGATGTAGTTCTTAGCGCCCTATGCTCTTTGATAAAGGAGACATAGGGTTTTTTATTGCTTATGAGTAAGCAGTCTATACCATAGTTGTTTTAAATAACCGCCGCGCACTAAGGTATAAAATACCTGATAAGTGTTGGTCTGTAGTCAATGTATTGAAAGTGCTGGCCACCGCTTTAACTTGAAAAGCTTCTTTTTTATCTGCTAACCAACTAAATAGCTCAGTCGCGGGTGGCGGAACATCAAGTTCAAGTGTTTTCCTCTCGCCACCATCAGCATCTTTCGCCACGACTCTAGCCGATAGCTTATTGTTGTGTTGATCTATCATTAGTTTTGCCTCAGGTCTTGCTTGAAACCAACTGTTAGGGTCAATCAATGTGGCTGCTCAGGCTCAGATAAATGCGTGGGAACGATGCCACCTATGTTTGTGTCGTGAATGAGCTGATGCAAGTCAGTCATCAATGCTGCTACTTGCTCCTGTGCTACTTGGCGTTGTGTTACCCCAAGCGCCATGAAGGGTCGTCGCCAAGCAGGGTCTTGCAGCATACGCAAATACAGCACTTCTAATAGGCAGTCCATTGCCGAGGGTGGCGAATAATAATGTTAAGAGACATCGAGAAAGCGCTAGTTTCAGTGCGGTGCCAGGTTCCTCTTGGCATGAACAGCGCAGAACCCGCTTTGAGATCAACAGCGATGAACTCGGCAGAGTCCGCTGCTAGCTGATAAGCTATTTGAATTAGCAGGGAAGTGTGACGCAGAGTGGGAGGCATTTTTATAATGTTATGCGCTGTTAGTTAGAAGTCTTCTAAGGCTGTCTTTCCGATAGTGGGGCCTGTTTCAATATGTGTATGAGCGCATTTTATGGGGGGAACCATGACTTTAGATTAAAAGACCTTTATAACTATTATTAATGGACTTGATAGTGCCAGCCGATAAATACTTTTCTGGTTAGAAAAATCTAACAGGGAATTTTTTATTGCAACTTAGATAAGGATATTGTGATGAGTGATTATGAGAATCGTACTTTTAATGGTAGTAATAATAATCTAAATTTTCGTGATTGGGGTGCAGCCGGTACGCAGCTTCGCCGAGGTGTGCTGCCCGCCTATGGTGACGGCGTATCGACTTTGGCAAGACGCGGCCAGAAAAACCCGAATCCACGGGTAATCAGCAATACGATTAACGACCAGATAAAGGACACTCCAAGTGCCAATGGTCTGTCAGATATAGTCTGGGCGTGGGGTCAGTACCTTGATCATGAGATCGACCTGACGGAAGGGGTTCAGCCTCCTGAGGAGGCAAACATTACAGTTGCCAAGGGCGACCCAAGCCTGCCCAAGGGCGGCATCGTGCCTTTCAATCGCTCCATCTTTGATCCGTCAACCGGTACCGGACCGACTAACCCGCGCCAACAAATCAACCAGATTTCCACTTATGTGGATGGCAGTAATGTCTATGGTTCTGACGAATGCCGCGCTCACGTGCTACGCACCTTGGAAGACGGCAAGCTGAAGACCACCAAGAAGCCTAAAGGTGATTTGCTTCCCTTTAATACCATGGGGCTGCCGAATGCCACTTTTGGCAATACACCTGAAGATCAATTTTTTGTAGCTGGTGATATCCGCGCAAATGAAAACTCCATACTGCTTAGCATGCATACCCTGTTTGTACGCGAACATAATCGATTGTGTGCTGAGATCAAAAAACACCCAAGAAAATATGGTTTGAAAAAGGTTGATGACGAGACGATTTATCAAATGGCGCGCAAGGTTGTTGGCGGTCTGCACCAGGCGATTACCTTTAATGAGTTCTTGCCTACCTTGCTTGGACGCAAGACCTCTGTAGCCATCGCGCCTTACTGTGGCTATAACACAATGGTAGAAGCGTCTATTGATAACACCTTCTCTACGGCTTGCTATCGTGTGGGTCATACGATGCTTTCTGAGATTCTACACCTGGGGCCAAGAGGCAAGTCGCAGAAGACTATCCCTCTGGCGGACGCATTTTTTACGCCTTCACAGGTTGCTCGTATAGGCATTGATGATTTCTTGGTGGGTGCCGCAGGTCATTGTATGCAGGAGATCGACGTGCAGGTTGTCGATGCCGTGCGTAACCTATTATTTGCGCCGCCGGAAAACGGGATATTGCATGATCTACCTTCGCTTAATATCCAGCGTGGTCGGGATCATGGCTTGCCGGACTACAACACCAGTCGCCAGGGCTACGGTTTACCGCCTGTCTATACATTCAGCGATATTACTAACAATCCCTGCGTCGCAGAACGGCTAGAAAGTGTCTACGGCGATGTCAACAGTATCGACCCTTGGGTAGGTGGTCTTGCTGAAGATCACGTACCAGGTGCTAACGTAGGGCCTTTTATCGGCACTGTACTCAAGCAGCAGTTTGAGCGTCTGCGTGACGGTGATCGGTTCTGGTATGAGAATGATTCATCATTGTCTGCGAAAGTGAGAAAGGAAATATCAAAAACTTGTCTCTCAGACGTGATTATTCGTAACACCAAAATCACCAGGCTTGCACGTGATGTCTTTAATGTGAAAGGTAGTCGGTAGAGAAATGTATGCCGGGCCAGGCGTGGTTTGCCTTGGCTCGGCAACTCTTTATTTATTTTTAATCTGTGTTTTATCTATCGTATTAGAAACCTTCTAGCACAATTTTACCGATGGCAGAACCTGATTCAATATGCGCATGCGCACGCTTAAGGTTTTCAGCGTTGATGGTTCCATAGTTTTCACCAAATGTGGTTTTAATGGTGCCGGCATCAATCAAGCTCGATAAGGTGTTTAATAAGTCGCGTTGTTTGCTGACATCACTGGTATTAAACATAGACCGTGTAAACATGAATTCCCAGTGCAGAGAAATCGATTTGATTTTTAATTTCATGATGTCGAGCTTTGTTTTGGGATCATCGATGAGAGCGAATTTACCCTGAGGCGCAAGTGCTTCGACTATCTGCTCATAGTGTTGTTCAGTGTGATTGAGACTAATAACGTGAGTGACGCTATCGATACCAATGCGTTTTAGTTCACTAGTCAGCGGCTCATTGTGATTAATAACATGATCGGCGCCTAAATTCTTAATCCATTCTTGGCTGCTAGGACGAGATGCCGTACCAATGACAGTGGCCTGAGTCAGCTGCGCTGGGCTGCGAGTTGCACCAAGATGGAACCGACACCCCCGGCAGCACCGATGATGAGAAGGCGTTGCTCACCCGTTTTCTTTGGCGCAGTTTGATACTCAAACCCTAAACGATCAAACAGTAATTCCCACGCGGTAATCGCAGTTAGAGGAATAGCGGCGGCTTCAGCATTTGATAAAGAATCGGGCTTACGGCCGACTATGCGTTCGTCGACCAAATGAAATTCAGCATTGGCGCCAGGGCGAGTGAGATCACCGGCATACCAGACCTTATCGCCAACAGAATAGAACTCAGTGTCGTCTCCTACCGCAACGACTTCGCCAACCGCATCCCATCCCATAACCTTATATTCGCCTTCTGCTGGCATAGCCTTAGTGCGTATCTTTGTGTCGACAGGATTGACGGAAATCGCATTCACTTTCACCAGTATGTCGCGGCCTGTTGCTTTGGGTTTGGGCAATTCGATATCGATTAATGAATTAGGTTTATCGATGGGCTGAGGTTGACGGTATCCGACGGCTTTCATTGCGTGGTTTCCATAAGTGTTGGGTGGCGACATTATTGATCATAGCGTTATAAACTATAAACAGGGTAATGGTAGGGATATTCAGGGTCCAAGTAAAAACTGTGCTAGCAATCTCTTCCAACAGCACCAAACACCTAAATAGTTTTTACTTGGACCCTAAATATCCTATGTGCTTGTTAGCTGGGTTTTTCATTCAACACCCCATTCTTCCTTAGTTCCCTTAGAAGGCAGGATATTTCATTCTTAAGCACTCCATGACCTACCTTTAATGTTTTTGCATACTCCATAAGCGAAGAATGATGTGCATCAGCATGCTGCTTGTGGACATCCTG
>JAADIY010000039.1 GCA_013151045.1 Gammaproteobacteria bacterium | reverse complement strand
CTCGTCATTACTTAACTCCAAATCAATTATTTAATAACTCCTTCGTACCTTTAATATGAATAATTGCACTTATGACTTGAATTCGCGGTGTTCCAATCTGAAAAGCAGGACCGCCACTACACCGTGAACGACTATTATCTTCTGCAATGACTGCAAACCCATCCGGTGCTCCACCTTGTGAAGCGCAAATAAAATCACCTGCAACTGGTACTTTGACACTCAACTGAGCACCCTGCCCTGAAGTTGCACAGGCACTGCTAGACCGGTCGGTTCGAGTCACAACAAACCCTGTTGGCACTGGAGCACCTGAAATTGAACATATGGTTGTCGTACTACTACTGCTAGGGCGTCTAATCGTAAATCTCGCGCCATTACCTGTCGTACCACAAAGACTATTGCTATCGACAGCGATCACCGCAAACCCATCGGGCACAAGGTTATCCCCCGGCAACTGCCCCGGCCCTGGACAAGTAAAGGTTGTACCGTTATTACTAGGACGAGTGATATTGTAACTAATACCATTACCAAAACCGGTCGTACAGTCAATTCGTGAATCACTCGTTCCATTAACACGACTCACGACAAAACCATTGGGTATACGAAATCCTGAAAACTGAATACCAGGGGTAATACAAATTTCCTGATTATTACTCGGTGTGGTATCAGTGGTATACCGAATAGGACCACCACCATTGCGACAGTTATTATCGCTTTCTATTTCAATTACAACCTCATTTACTCGTAGCACTGCCCTATCATCTGCACAAATACTTCGCGCCTGCGCTGACTCAAACGGCAGTACGGTTACAACCGCTAGCAATAGTGCAAATATATATTTTTGATTACCCATAATAGTCTCTGGATTATTCCGTTAATAATTTATTGTTATATTCAATAAAAATATTTTTATTTTTTTAATTGTTAAACACATTATCTGGCTCTTTTCTTTAAAAGGGGTTCAACCTACCTCTTCTATTTTAAGTGATTGATAAAGAATGGCGTGTCTACCTTTTGGTTTATCAAAAGGTAATTTCGGATCAACAAATGATTTTTCACCTAAAACCTTTTCTGCATTATTTCTTAGTAACACAACCTCTTGTTCAGTAGGAGAAGAACCGAACTTGAAATTTGCGCCATTACTAATTGAACCAGATGCTTTATCGATTTTTTCATTTCCAAAAAATTTAACATACTTTTGATTAAAATAAGTTAACCAAAACATCCCGATTAACTCGGCCTCAAGATCGACGGTCATTCCGGTGGCTTTTCGCTTTTCTGACACATGGATTGTGGTATCAGCATATGAATAAAATGGTGAAAACAGTGAATTACCTATTCGGAAAATATTCAAAATAGTTTCTATACAACTCTCTTTCTTCAATATTTTTTTTTCAAACATGACACTAATACTATTAGGAAAACGACTGCCTTCTCTAAATATATTAATATTAAACCTAATACCAGTATTAGAAAACTTGCCAAATAATCGCCTACTTGATTCTTTTTCTCCAAAATCACAAACATATTCTGCTGCATTCTCAGCATCTATAAATTTATTTTTTAAAGTGTCATTTACATCTAAATGCGTTATTTTTTTACCAATGCAATTCTCCAAATCAATGAAAAATGATTCCCATATATCTTTAGAAATTAATTTTTTAACAGAAATAAATCGTATTACAATATCATTCATATGGCATTCCAAATCAAAGCAATTCTATTATATTTATAGGGCTATCAGGGCTATCACTTGCTTCTTGTAATTGCTTTGATATTTTTGTGCCCCCATTTTTTCTAACAATAACGTTGACTTGACCATCAGGACCGACCAAATCAATATTATCTTTAAGCTGCCTGGTAAATGATTGCCGTTTAACATTTTTAACTTCAGTAACAATCAATGGGTTCTTATCAAGGTCGAAAGCATTAACTTGATCTGGAATTCTCTTACGCCCATTAACGTCAAATTTCTCAGTATTTTTATCTGTACCGGTAAATTCAGAAGCTTTTTTCTCTCCTTCTCTACCTAATTGTCCAGGACTCTTATTCCCCCCCGGAGGTTCACCGCCATCACCCGACGTACTCTTATCCTTATTGCCATCACTCTTCTCTGTGCGCGCATCCGAACTCGATGATTGCGGTTCTTCAGTCTTGTTATTTGACTGGTTGCTGCGTTTTCTAGCCGCTTTACGTTTATTAATGCTACTAACAATACCATTAATCTTACGTTGCACTGGGCCAACACCAGCGATATTGGCCACCAGGCTCACCGCGGATAAGGCTTTTTCAGCAGTAGAGGCGTCATCGCTGGTCAGGGTTTGAAAATCATCCACTGAGGATTTTACCGTATCCACTGCGTTATAGGCACGATAGGCGATAGTAATACCCACCCAAATCAATGGTAAGAGCTCACCCGATGGGTCGTTGTAGCTAACCGGATTGTTCAACACATAGCTATAGCGGTTATAGGCCTGGCTATAGTGTGGAAACTGTACAAATGGATCTGTGTTTAAGAAACGACCGGCTACGGGGTCGTAGACACGCCCGTTCATATGAATCAAACCGCTGTCTACCAATGATTCATGGCCGGTGAAGCCGTTGGTGGTGGTTGCTAGTGTCTGTGCTGACTGCTCTGCACTAGACACTAATTCACCATCGACGTTGACGTTACGACCGTGGGTGTCAAAACCAATGCGATTAACAATCGCGCCGCTCTCATCGGTGATTGATTCCAGTGAGTTGAGGTGGTCACGTAGTAGGTAGCGCCCTTCTTCACTGGTGCCTGTGGTATTGGTCACCCTGGTATGGATAAAGTGATCGCCGACGTAGGATTTTTCGCGTGTTTCGTCGCCTTGTCTGACGACTTCGAAGCTGCGGCTTTCGTAGTAGTAGGTTTCGCGCAGGTTGCCATTATTCGTATGGCCTTGTGCGTAGCGCTGGCGATTCGGCGCGTAGTCAAACAAGGTGGTGAAGTTTGAATTTGAAATACTGCTTGGCTTGTTGAACACGGTGTAATCAAGTGTTTGATCACCACGCGTGGTCATATTGCCTTTGGCATCATAACCATAGTTTGTAGTGGTGGTACCAAAGAAAGACCCGACCCTGTTCTTTCAGCTTAGCGTAAGAGCAAGTAAGCCATAACTGCTGAAATAATAACCGCCCAGCCTAATACATCAATGTATTTTCGCAGTGCGGTTTCCATTTTCTCTCCACCAACTCTGATGATTCCTGCAACTAAAAAGAATCTGGCGCCTCGGCCTATCAGTGATGCGATAACAAAAGGAAGAAAGCTCATTGCGAGCACACCTGCGCTAATGGTGAATAACTTATAGGGGATGGGTGCAAAACCGGCGATAAAAACCACCCAGACTCCCCACTGCTCGAACCATTGTTTGCTGAGTTCGAGTTTGTCTCCGTAGCCTGCTTGCATTACCCATGGCTCTATAATATCGAAGGCTAGCCAACCTATTAGGTAACCGGCGATACCGCCTAAGACTGATGCTATGGTCGCAATCGTCGCAAACCACCAAGCTTTATTACGTTTTGCCAGCACCATTGGCGCGAGCATGACGTCGGGAGGGATGGGGAAAAATGAGGATTCGGCAAAGCTTAAACCGCCTAGATACCATGGTGCTTTTGGGTGAGCTGCCCAACGTAGTGTCATATCATAGAGCTTACCGAATATTTGCATACGCTCTATTTCACTCCGCCTAGCATAGGAACAAAACTAACTTTTTCGATATCTTCACGGACATAGCGTGTTTCGTTCTCGCGTACGATGCGAACCAATACTTGGCTACCTTCTTTGCCGACAGGTATGACCAAGCGACCACCGATAGCTAACTGTGATAACAAGCCTTCGGGAATTTCTTCTGGCGCTGCCGTTACTATAATCGCGTCAAAAGGTGCATGGCTTGGCCAACCTTCTCCACCATCGGTAAGGCGTGGTCTAATATTGCGTAAGGACATTTCGGCAAAACGTCTGCGCGCTCCGTCAAGCAAGGGACCAATACGTTCTACTGTATTGACTTTGTCAAAGAGCTTGGACAATATTGATGTTTGATAACCACAACCGGTGCCAATTTCCAATACGGTTTTACATTCACCTTCATCAATAATCAGCTCTGTCATTCGTGCGACGATATAAGGTTGCGAAATCGTTTGACCGTGACCAATCGGTAATGCGGTATCTTCATAAGCTCGGCTCGCCAATGCTTCTTCTACAAAAATATGGCGTGGTGTTTGACGTATAACCTCAAGTACGCGTGGATCAGTAATGCCCTCTTCTTTTAGTCTTTGCACTAAACGTTCGCGCGTACGCTGCGAGGTCATTCCTATACCGACGTGATGGGCTTTTATAGACATTATTATTGTAACTATTCGGCTTGCGTATTTGGCAACCAATCACCAAGGGTTTTAACTTGTTGATGCTTTGTTAAATCAACATGTATTGGTGTTACTGAAATATAGCCGTTGTCTATGGCATGAAAATCTGTGCCTTCGCCAGCATCGGCTGCCGCTCCTGCTGCGCCCACCCAATAAATTGCTTGGCCGCGTGGGTCTTGGCTTTTTATTACTGGCTCTGCCTTATGGCGAAAACCTAAACGCGTTGATTTAAAACCCTTGATTTTATCCCAAGGTAAATCAGGCACATTAACGTTTAATAAGGTGTCGGTGTCTAACGGTGTTGTTTGAAGTTTATTCACTAATATTTCAATAGTTTTGACTGCACTATCGTAATGCGCCAATTTCTGCCCTGCAAGTGAAACCGCGATAGCGGGTAATCCAAGAAAGCGCCCTTCCATCGCTGCGGCCACTGTACCGGAATAGACGACGTCATCACCCAAGTTGGCCCCTGCGTTAATACCGGCGATGACCATATCTGGCTCATGCTCTAACAAGCCAGTTACCGCAATATGAACACAATCCGTCGGCGTGCCATCGACACTAATCATTCCGTTAGCGTGATGCTTGAGTCGTAAGGGACTTAATAAGGTTAATGAATTGCTAGCGCCGCTGCGATTCTGGTCGGGCGCAATGACATCAACCTGTGCAATTTTCTGCAATGATTCATACAGAGCTATGAGCCCCGGGGCGAGATAACCATCATCATTGCTTAAAAGAATTCGCATTATGGATTACCGGTAGACGGATCCGGTATTTCGCTATTGATAAATACTGTATTAACTAGGCCGCAATCGATGCAACACACAAAGCCATCAATGAGCTTGGATAAATTCCTAGCGCCAAAATCAACAATGTATTAAAGCTGAGCGCGATTTTCATGTCAGTTGGCGCTGCCAACTCTGGTGTATTGTCATCGGGGTCATCGAAGTAAACAAATTTAATAATACGTAAGTAATAGAAGGCACCAATCACTGAAAGTAGAACAGCTAATACCGCCAGCCAAACCAGTTCGATATTGATTACCGCTTGTAATACTTGCAGCTTAGCCCAGAAGCCAACAAACGGTGGCACACCCGCCATCGACATCATGACAATCATGACCATAAAACCAAACCAGGGACTTCTGGTGTTTAATCCTTTGAAGTCTGAAATATTTTCAGCGTCATAACCTGCGCGACTTAATAATATAACTAAGCCAAAACCTGCAGCAGTCGTTATAGCATAAACAATGGCATAGAACATTGATGCGGCATAACCTTCTTCTGTACCTGCCAATATACCCAATAGCAAAAAGCCAACATGGGCGATGGTGGAATAACCCAACATACGCTTGATATTAGTTTGTGCTATGGCAACGACGTTACCGACTATTATTGATAAGACTGACAAGACAATAAGCATATCTTGCCAATGAACATGTAACCCCTCGGCACTATCAACGAGTAATCGCATTATCATGGCAAATGCTGCGATCTTCGGCGCACTACCCAAAAACAAGGTCACTGCAGTAGGCGCACCCTGATAGACATCAGGTATCCACATATGAAATGGCACTGCGCCAAGCTTAAAGGCAATACCGACAACGAGGAAGGCAACACCGAATTTCAAGACTATGCTGTCGCTATCATTATCAGCAATAAACGCGGCCACTTCACTTATATCTAATGTTCCAGTAGCACCATAGATCATCGACATACCGTATAACAGCATGCCGGAAGCTATTGCGCCCAAAACAAAGTACTTCATCGCCGCTTCAGCAGAAAGACTCGAATCACGATTAAATGCAACCATGGCGTAAAGCGATAAGGACAATAACTCCAGACCGAGATAAATGGTTAAATAGCTATGCGCTGAAGTCATTACCAACATGCCCAGCACAGCAAACAAACCTAACACATAAAACTCACCGCGGTAGATACCACGATCGACTAAATATTGCCGTGCATAGAGAAAAGCTAAAAAGCTGACCAAGTAAATAAATAGCTTCAACACCAATGCCATTGGGTCATTAATATAACTACCATTAAAGGTAATGACCGTTTCATTCATTGGTAGCGATAAAGTTAAATAAGCACCAACCAGCAAACTCAGCTGCGTTAACACATAAGTGATTCCACGCTTACTTGCGGGTAAATAGACATCAACCAATAACACAACACAGCACATCGTCAGCAGAAATATCTCTGCTATCGCAGGTTGAAAATTAGGGGTAATAAAATCCGTCATTTAATCTGGATTCCGCAGTTGAAGCGGCTCACCCAACAGGCGATGCCAGTACATTCTCGAAATATGGTCAATAACAACATGCTATGTTTATCCTTATAGAGGTCAAATACTGAATCCAGGTTTAACCCGCCTACAACTTAGAATTTACTATGTGATTAAGAAAATGATCGACGGAACTATGCATCACATCAACCAACGGTGCGGGCCATACACCCAGCAAAATCACAGCAATTGCCAGTACAGCTAACATCCAAAACTCTCTGCTATTAACATCGCTTAACTTAGCCACATTATCATTAGCGATATCACCAAAGATCACACGCTTAACCATCCACAAGGTATAAGCAGCACCAAATATCAACGTCGATGCGGCTAAAAATGCGATCCAGAAATTCACTTGGAATGCACTGAGAATAACCATGAACTCGCCAACGAAACCTGATGTACCAGGTAATCCAGTGTTGGCCAAGGCAAATAAGACCATAAAGCCAGCAAACATCGGCATGGTATTGATGACGCCACCGTAATCACTAATACGACGTGAGTGCATACGATCGTACATCACACCGACGCAAAGGAATAAGGCACCGGAGATGAAACCGTGAGAAATCATCTGCACCATGGCGCCTTCGACACCCAATGCAGCGCCTGCAACATCGCCAGTTTGTCTGAAGATTGAAAACACAACAAACAAACCTAAGGTCACAAAACCCATATGTGCAATGGATGAATAAGCGATTAGCTTCTTCATGTCTTCTTGTACTAAGGCAACCAATGCAATGTAAACCACTGCAATCAACGACAAAGTAATAACTAACCAATCGAATTCAGCTGCAGCATCAGGCACTATCGGTAATAAGAAACGAATAAAACCGTATGCACCAAGCTTCAACATGATCGCGGCTAAGATCACTGAACCACCTGTTGGTGCTTCTACGTGAGCGTCCGGCAACCAAGTATGTACTGGCCACATAGGCACTTTCACCGCGAAGGCAATTAAGAATGCAAAGAACATTAATGTTTGTGCGGTCATTCCAAGCGATTGCGCATGAAAATCAAGGATCGCAAAGCTGCCTGTCTCAAAGTAGAGATATAAAATAGAAACCAGTAACAGCACTGACCCTAAAAAGGTATATAGGAAAAACTTAATCGCTGCATAAACGCGACGCTGGCCACCCCAAACACCAATGACGATAAACATCGGTATCAGCATTGCTTCCCAGAACACATAAAACAGAACTGAATCTAGCGATGCAAAAACACCGTTCATCAAGCCTTCCATTATTAGGAAAGCAGCCATGTATTGAGCAACGTGTTTTTTAATGACTTCCCAACCAGCAATCACCACAATTACTGTGAAGAATGTCGTCAGGAGTATCAGCGGCATTGAAAAGCCATCAACACCGAGAGAATAATTAACATTAAACGACGGTATCCACGCAGCAAGCTCCGTGAACTGCATCTGCGGAGTATTGACATCAAAACCAGTATAAAGTGGTATCGATATTAAAAATGTCGCGACCGAAAATGCTAGCGCTAATAAACGTTGCAGCCCGATCTCGCCACGGCTGGCGAATAGCACAACGATACCACCAATAATTGGTAGCCAAATAACAAGACTTAATAGCGGTAGATTATCAAACATTATTATTATATCCGCTCATCGCTATCCAAGATGCCCATACAGTACCCAACCCACTAATACCAACAACCCTATAATCATGGCAAAGGCATAGTGATAAAGGAAACCAGTTTGCAGGCGTCTTGCAACACCAGCAAAACGCTCAATACTATTTGCCGTACCATTTACCATAATGCCATCGATCAACCTAGCATCACCGACTGAGGAAAAGCCTTTACCTAATAACTGACTGCCCTTAGCAAACACTGCGTAATACAAACGATCAATACCGTAAGCGTCGTCTAATATACGGTGTATTATGGATAGCCTATCTTTGATAATGCTAGGCCATTCTGGCTTAGCAATATAAAGCACCCAGGCCGTCGCAATTGCTGCAATTACTAACCAAAACGGTAAAGTCATAATACCGTGTGTTAAGAAATGCCAAGGATCACCACCGTGCATTTCTTTAGCAATCGCTAAGCCATTATGCGAATCGAAGATGGTAATCGAATCACCAAAATACTCACCAAACGGCATTCCAGATAGCGCGATCCAACCGGCAAATACTGACGGTATCGCTAAAAGAATCAACGGAACGGTAACAACTTTAGGGCTTTCTTTAACATGATCCAATGTGTGTTGATCCATGCGTGGCTTGCCGTGGAAGGTCAAAAACAATAAACGCATACTATAAAATGCGGTAATAAAGACGCCTGCAATCACTGCAAAATAGGCGAAACCAGAACCGGCTATGGTTGATGCGCCCACTGCTTCAATAATTGTATCTTTAGAGAAGAAACCGGCAAACGGTGGTATGCCCATTAACGCTAGAGAACCTATCAACGCTGTCCAATAAGTGATTGGCATCTTCTTACGCAGCCCACCCATCTTGCGCATGTCTTGCTCGTGATGCATAGCCATAATCACCGAGCCTGCCGCCAAGAACAATAATGCTTTAAAGAAGGCATGAGTCATTAGATGGAACATTGCTGCTGAATAGGCTGATACACCTAAGGCAACCGTCATATAACCTAGCTGCGAAAGCGTTGAATACGCAATCACACGTTTGATGTCGTTTTGTATCAAGCCTAGAAATGCCATAAACAAAGCTGTTATAGCGCCGACCACCAAAACAACACTTAATGCTGTCTCTGACCATTCAAATAGTGGTGACATACGCGACACCATGAAAATACCCGCTGTCACCATCGTTGCTGCGTGAATCAATGCGGAAATTGGTGTTGGACCTTCCATTGAATCAGGCAACCAAACATGCAATGGCACTTGCGCAGATTTACCCATGGCACCAACAAACAACAAGATGCAAACGACCGTCATTAATGACCATTCAACACCTGGGAAAATCTCTATGGTTGTTTGCGCATGCCCTTCAGCACCTGCAAAAACTTCAACGTAATCGAGCGAACCGAAATACATCAATATCGCAGCGATACCTAGCAAGAAGCCAAAGTCACCGACACGGTTAACCAAAAATGCTTTGAGATTAGCGTATATAGCAGTCGGCTTTTTATACCAAAAACCAATCAATAAGTAGGAGACTAAGCCTACTGCTTCCCAACCGAAGAACAACTGCATGAAGTTGTTAGCCATCACCAACATCAACATTGAGAAAGTAAATAATGAAATATAACTAAAGAAGCGCTGATAACCAGGGTCATCGTGCATATAACCGATGGTATAGATATGCACCATCAACGATACAAAGGTGACTACGATCAACATCGTCGCGGTTAATTCATCAACGAGGAAGCCGATCTCAAAATTAATGCCATCGCTTAACAGCCACTGATAAACCGTTGCATTATAGGTCGGCGCATCATTCAAAATAATGTGGTTAAACACCACCAACGACAAAACGAAAGAAATGGTGACGCCAATAATAGTGGCCCAGTGCGCACCAGAACGACCAATCTTTTTGCCAAACAAACCAGCAATAACGGCGCCGACGAGGGGGGCCAATGCGAGTATTAGGTATACCTTATCCATGCTCTTCCGCCTACCCGTTCAGATTATCCAACTCGCCGACATTAATCGTTCGACGGTTACGGAATAAGGTAATTAATATTGCCAAACCAATGGCGGCTTCTGCTGCTGCCACGGTAAGAATGAAAAATACAAAAATCTGGCCTGCTGTGTCGCCATGAAAATGTGAGAACGCCACGAAGTTCATATTCACTGCTAATAACATCAATTCAATCGACATTAACAAAATAATGACGTTTTTACGATTCAAAAAAATACCGGCTACGCTGAGACAAAATAGTATGCCGCCAAGAACAAGAAAATGCGATAAAGAAATCATTGTTCAACCCCGCCTTCAGATTCCTGCACAGACGTAGGAGCAGCTTTAGGCGAAGATTCCATTTTCACTATACGTAAACGGTCTTTTTTCTTCGCTAATACTTGCTCACTAATATCTTGGTATTTACTGTTCGGTCTACGGCGTAAAGTCAACATAATGGCCGCGACAATCGCTAACAATAAAATCGCAGCAGCGAGTTCGAAGGCATACAAATAAACCGTATACAACACTAAGCCTAGCTCTTTGGTATTGCTGTAGCCCGCTATCTGCTGCGCCGGTGCTGCGTAGTTTTCCAAACCGAAGTTTGGCCAAACCACCAAAATGATTTCCACCACCATGATCAGCGCGACGATAATGCCAATAGGTAGGTTTTTAATAAAGCCTTCTCGCGTAGGCTCAAAATTAATATCGAGCATCATGACAACAAATAGAAATAGCACCATCACAGCGCCAACATAAACCAGCACAAGTGTAATCGCGAGAAATTCTGCCTCTAATAATAACCATAGGCCAGCACTAGTGAAAAATGCTAACACCAAAAATAATACGGCATGTACCGAGTTGGGCACGGTGATAACAGCAACTGACGTTGCCACCAATACCACGGCAAAAAAATAAAATATTACAGGCTCTATCGCCATGTTTATTCGCTTCCCTGTAATGTAATGTTAAATATTGTTGTATTCATATTTTTATCTATACGCCGCATCTTGTGCACGATCAGCCGCAATCTGCTTTTCATTCTCATCGCCGATGGCTAATAATTTTTCTTTCGTCATGATTTGTTCACCACGATTTTCAAAGTGATATTCAAAAATTCGTGTTTCAACAATAGAATCAACGGGACAAGCTTCTTCACAGAAACCGCAGAAAATACATTTAAATAAGTCAATATCATAACGTGTGGTACGACGTGTTTTATCTTCACGTTCTTCTGACTCAATCGTAATGGCTAACGCCGGGCAAACCGCTTCGCATAATTTACACGCTATGCAGCGTTCTTCGCCATTCGGGTAACGACGTAGCGCATGCAAACCACGAAAACGTGGCGACTGTGGCGTTTTTTCTTCTGGGTACTGCACCGTAATTTTCTTTTTAAAGAAATAGCGGCCAGTCAATGCCATGCCACGAAACAATTCGACCAGCATGAAACTCTTAAAATAATGTCCAATATTACTCATTGCCTGTGCCTATTGAAAAACAGCGTCTCTCGCAGACCATCATCTACGTTCTATCAAACCAAGGTCCGACTTCACCTAATACCATAAATCCGGTGACGACTATCCATACTATGGTGACAGGAATAAATACTTTCCAACCTAGACGCATAATTTGATCATAACGATAGCGCGGGAAAGTCGCTCTAAACCATAAAAACAAGAATAGGAAAACACCCATTTTTGCCAACAACCAAAAAATGCCTGGCACCCAAGAAGTCAGGCCATCTAAAACAGGAACACCTTCAAACGGCGACAACCAACCACCCATAAACATAATGGCGGTCAACGCAGCAATCAAAATCATATTGGCGTATTCAGCCAAGAAGAACAGCGCGAAGGCCATACCCGCATATTCAACATGAAAACCTGCAACAATCTCTGACTCGCCTTCAGCGACGTCAAAGGGTGCGCGGTTAGTTTCAGCCACACCAGAAATAAAATAGACAACAAACATTGGAAATAAAGGCCACATAAACCAATGAATCACACTACCCTGCTGACTTAAGACAATTTCCTGAAGATTAAGACTACCTGCTGCCATCAACACAACAACTAAGGCGAAACCCATAGCAATTTCATAAGACACCACCTGGGCAGAACTACGCAATGCTCCAAGGAATGCATATTTAGAGTTGGATGCCCAACCAGCAATAATGACCCCGTAAACACCCAGTGAAGTCATTGCTAAGATATACAACAAACCTGCGTCAATATCGGCTAACACCATCCCTTCATCAAAAGGTATTACTGCCCATGCAGCTAATGCAGGCGCTAAAACCAGCAACGGCGCTATAACAAACAAAAAACGGTTGGCGTTAGTTGGAATAATAATTTCTTTTAAAGCGAGTTTTAATCCATCAGCAATCGGTTGCAATAATCCACGCGGGCCGACGCGATTAGGACCAATACGAACTTGGATATAACCAATGACTTTACGTTCTGCCAAAGTCAAATAGGCAACAGACAACATAATCGGCACCACAATGACGACGATTTTTAGCAGTATCTGAATTAGCTCTGGGAGCCAGTTCCATATGTCGAGCAATACTTGCAACATCCGCTTATCTGTCTCTTATTTCGTTAGCGCTGAATCTGTACAGCTTGTTGACTAAAATCAAACATCACCGTCGCCGGCACGGCTGCAGGCACATAAACACAATCATCTGGTACACGGTCATTAATTTGTAGCGGTAATGATATTTCGGTGCCTGACACACTTAATCGAACCTGTTCTGCATTAGACAAACCGTGTTTTTCAGCACACTGCGTATTCATACCAACAGATTGAGTGGTTTTAGCATCGACGGTGTTTTGCAATGCTGAAGCACGACGCACTGTTGCATCAACTGCATATAAAGGCACATCGCTAACTGCTTGAATTGAATCTCTTACTTCATTAGCGTTGGCTTTTAATTCAGTGGGGCAACGCCAACCACCAGCAAGGTCTGCATCATCTGAAGACATGCGCGCCACTTCATCACGAACTTCTTCTGAGCTTGTGTAATCAAAGCCATCGACCTCACATAAATTACCGAGCACGCGAAGTACTTTCCACGCTGGCCTAGCCTCACCAGGTGACGGTATGGTTCCAGTAAAGCTTTGCCAACACCCTTCTACATTAACAAAAGTACCAGAAGTCTCGGAGAAAGGCCCTACTGGTAACAATACATCAGCATAGGCACGCATCGCGTCAGTAACATAAGGCGTCAACATCACAGTCAAATCAGCAGTTGATAAACCATTAATTGCTTGTGCTGCATTAGCAACATCAAACTCTGGCTCTATGCCTAACAAGACATAGGCTTTCAAATGATTTGCCAGCATTTTTTGTGCGTCTAAACCACTACGTGAAGCCGCCGCGCCGTCAACAACTCGATGTGGCACCGCACCCGCTAACCAAGCACCGCTAGAGTTAGCTCCATCAGTCAGTGAGCCAACCGAACTGTTTGTCATTTTCGCAATCGCTGTTGCTAGCGCATTAATCGCAGCGTAGTCAAGATGATGTAAAGCTTGGGTGCCTAAAATTACCGCGCTATTGTCGCCGCCGCTCAGCTGCTGTGCGATAGCACGATGCGCATCATTGACTGACACACTAGCAACTAAGTTGGCAATACCGTCAGGCGCGCTAGCACCACTATCAATCAACGCCTTTGCAATACCGGCCAGCTGGCTCGTATAGCGCGATGGCGCGACAACTATTGTTTCAGCAACATCAAAGCTAAATTCATAATCGATACCATTAACAAATGAGATGTTCGCACCTGATAATGACGCTTTACGTAAACGATGACCTGCTATAGGTTGTTCTTTTCGGATATTGGAACCAATCAATAAGGCTGCGTTCAAATTTTCCAAATCGCTAATACGTAAGCCCAAGTTTGGATAGACCGGTGCAATATCATCAGCACTAAAATCCTGCTGACGTAAGCGATGATCAACATTACTTGAACCTAAACCACGCATAAGTTTCTGTAATAAGAATGATTCTTCTAATGTCGAAGATGGCGACAACAAAGCGCCAATATTATTTGCACCATGCTCATCTTTAATTTTATTTAAATCTTGGGCCACTTTTGTTAATGCTGTTTCCCAATCGACCTCTTTCCACTCACCGCGCTCTTTAATCATCGGCTGCAATAAGCGATCATTATTCAAACCTTCATAAGAGAAACGATCTCGATCTGATATCCAACACTCGTTAATGTCTTCGTTATCTCTTGGTAAAGCACGTTTAATTTCATGAAAACGACTATGGATAACGATGTTGGAACCAAGACAATCATGAGGAGCAATCGTCTCGCTGGATGTTAATTCCCAAGGACGTGATGTGTAACGGAATGGCTTAGATGTCAACGCACCAACAGGGCATAGATCAATCACATTACCTGATAATTCAGAATCAACACTCTCTTCTATATAGGTGCCAATTTCCATGTGTTCGCCGCGACCAGTCGTGCCTAATTCCATGATGCCTGCGATTTCTTGACCAAAACGGACGCAGCGCGTGCAATGAATACAACGCGTCATATCCGTATTAATCAATGCACCCAGGTTCTTATCTTTAACAACACGCTTCACGTCAGCGTAATCAGATGTACTCGAACCGTAACCCATGGCTGTGTCTTGTAACTCACACTCACCACCCTGATCACAAATAGGGCAATCAAGTGGATGATTAATGAGCAAAAACTCCATCGTGCCGCGTTGAGCAGCCAAAGCTTTTGCTGATTTCGTATGAATGGTCATGCCATCCATAACCGGCGTTGCGCAGGCAGGTAGGGGCTTAGGTGCCTTTTCAACATCGACCAAACACATACGACAATTCGCCGCGATAGATAATTTATCGTGATAACAAAAACGCGGTATATGGATACCGGCTTTATCGGCAACCTCAATAAGCATCGCGCCGCTTTCTGCTTCGAGCTTTTGACCGTCTATTTCAATCGTTACCATGACTTAGGCTCTATAACTAGTGGACGCTTGAACCGACCATGCAGCGCTTATGCTCAACATGGTAGGCAAACTCATTACGGTAATGTTTTACGAAACTCGCAACTGGCATCGCTGCAGCATCACCCAAAGCACATATTGTGCGCCCTTCAATTTTTGCAGCGACATCTTCAAGCTTGTCGATATCTGCCATTGTTCCTTTACCGTGCTCAATACGATGCACCATACGCGACAACCAACCGGTACCTTCACGACACGGCGTGCATTGACCACATGATTCTTCAAAATAAAAATGAGAAATTCGAGCAAGCACTTTAACCATACAGGTTGAATCGTCCATTACGATAACTGACCCAGCACCGAGCATAGAGCCCGCTTGTGCAATTGAGTCATAGTCCATATCAACGTTCATCATCATCTCTCCCGGCAATACCGGCACCGATGATCCACCTGGAATAACTGCTTTTAGTGTGGCACCATTTTTCATTCCGCCGGCCAACTTTAATAACTCAGCGAATGGCGTACCTAATGACACTTCATAGTTACCGGGTTTATTGACGTGCCCCGAAACTGAAAAGATTTTAGTGCCGCCGTTATTAGGCTTACCTAAATCTAAGAACCACTGCCCACCATTACGTAAAATAGTCGGAACAGAAGCGAGTGTTTCAGTATTGTTGATCGTAGTTGGGCGACCATACAAACCGTAACCTGCTGGGAATGGCGGTTTAAATCGTGGCTGTCCTTTTTTGCCTTCTAAGGATTCGAGCAACGCTGTTTCTTCACCGCATATATAGGCACCTGCGCCTGGATGCGCATAGAGATCAAAATCAACACCTGACCCCATAATATTCTTGCCAAGTAAACCTGCTGCATAGGCTTCTTCTAAGGCTTCTTCAAAACGCTCAATAGGTTCATCAAACTCGCCACGTATATAATTGTAGCCAGCTGTCGCACCGATGCAATAACCTGCTATTGCCATGCCTTCTATTAAGGAGTGCGGGTCGTAACGAAGAATATCGCGATCTTTGAAAGTACCTGGCTCACCTTCATCAGAATTACAGACAATATATTTTTGGCCTTCAGCCTGACGCGGCATAAAGCTCCACTTCAAACCCGTTGGAAACCCTGCTCCACCACGACCGCGCAGACATGATGTTTTCAATTCAGCAATAATTTCATCTGGGTCTGTTTTTTCTTTTAATATTTTTTTCCAGGCGTCATAACCTTCGTTACCGACATAGGTATCTAACTTCCATGGATTAGGAAGGTGCAAATTACGGAAACATACTTCGTTAGCCACTATTCAAATCCATCCAAAATTTCGTCGATTTTTTCAGGCGTCAAGTCCTCATGATAATCACGATTAACTTGCATCATCGGTGCACCACCACATGCGGCCAAACATTCTACTTCGCGTAAAGTGAATTTATTATCTGGCGTGGTTTCACCTAACTTAATGCCTAGGCGTTTTTGCAAATGTGAAACAATCTCATCAGAGCCACACAGCATACATGACACATTCGTACAAACATTGATTTTATGACGACCTGTAGGCTCGTGGACAAACATGCTGTAAAAAGTACCCACTTCGTACACTGCAATACGCGGCATCTCTAAATAATCTGCCACGGCGTCCATAGACTCCGTCGTTAACCAACCACCATTACTACGCTGCACAACATGTAAAGCGGGTATCACTGCTGAACGCTTTTGATCTGCTGGATAACGTTTGATCCATTTATCAATTTCAGCTTTAACACTTGCTGAAAATAACGACGGCTGTTTGGATTTTTCGGGCATTAGCGATCCACCTCACCAAACACAATATCTTGTGTACCAAGTATTGATACTACGTCAGCAAGCATATGCCCTCTAACCATCTCATCTAATGATGCGATATGCGCAAAACCTGGCGCTCTAACTTTAAGCCGATAAGGTTTATTCGCACCATCTGAAACGATGTAGCAACCAAACTCACCTTTAGGGTGCTCAACCGCTGCATAGGCTTCGCCAGGTGGTACGTGATAACCTTCTGTGAACAACAAAAAGTGATGAATCAATGATTCCATGTCGCCCTTCATTTCTTCACGATGAGGAGGCGTCACTTTGTGCTCTTTAACCATTACTGGGCCTGGGTTGTTACGCAACCATTCGACACATTGGCGAATAATTTTATTTGATTGGCGCATTTCTTCAACGCGCACCAAATAACGATCATAACAATCACCATTCACCCCAACAGGGATGTCAAAATCTAGTTTGTCGTAGACTTCATAAGGTTGCTTTTTACGCAGATCCCACTCAACACCAGAACCTCTTAACATTGCACCGGTAAAACCTAACTGCAAAGCACGCTCTGGTGACACCACCCCAATATTAACCGTACGTTGTTTCCAAATACGATTATCGGTTAATAGCGTCTCATATTCATCGACGTGTCCAGGGAAACGTTCAGTGAATTCCCAAAGAAAATCAAGCATTGAACCTTGTCGATCAGCATTTTTCTTTTTTACTTCGCGTTCATTATGCCATTTTGATGCTTTATATTGTGGCATACGCCCAGGTAGATCACGGTAAACACCACCTGGTCGATAATAAGTTGCATGCAAACGCGCACCCGATACCGCCTCATAAATGTCCATGAGGTCTTCTCGTTCGCGGAAGCAATAAAGGAATACGGTCATTGCGCCGATATCTAAGGCATGCGCTCCTAACCACAAACAGTGATTCAAGATACGTGTAATCTCATCGAACATAACGCGAATGTATTGCGCACGCTCTGGCACTTGAACACCGAGTAGTTTTTCAATCGCCATGACGTAACCATGCTCGTTGCACATCATGGAAACATAATCGAGTCTATCCATATAACCGATGCTTTGATTATAAGGTTTCGTCTCAGCAAGCTTTTCGGTACCACGATGCAACAAACCGATATGTGGATCAGCTCGTTCTATGGTTTCACCATCCATCTCAAGCACTAGACGTAATACACCATGGGCAGAAGGATGCTGTGGCCCAAAGTTCATTGTGAAGTTACGAATCTCAGCCATTATTATCACCTTCGGCGATATAGCGATTATCTTCACGATACTTACGTGGCACGAGAACGCGTGGTTCAATACTCACTGGCTCATAAACAACGCGTTTTTTCTCTGGGTCATAACGCATTTCTACATGTCCAGAGATGGGGAAATCTTTGCGGAACGGATGTCCGATAAAACCGTAATCGGTTAATAGTCTGCGCAAATCAGGATGACCATAAAATAATACGCCATAAAGGTCATAGGCTTCGCGCTCAAACCAATCTGCACAACGCCAAACATCCATTACCGAATCGATAGCTGGGTTGTCCTCGGACACGTAGGCCTTAACTCTAAGGCGCTGATTATGCTTGACTGAGAGCAAATGATAAACTACAGCGTAACGTTTGGAGGGATCACATTTCTCACCGCCATACTCAAGATAATCGACAGCACAAAGGTCCATTAGCTGCTCAAATGAATACGCTTCGCGATCACGCAACTCAATACATAACGCTTTGATTGCATCAGCTCGCACTACCGCTGTAACTTCATTACCCACTCCCTGAGTAACGCTCTCTACGGCATCAGCAAAATCGTCGTTGAGACGCTTAATTAGCGCCTGCTCCATATTAGCCATTAATGACTACCCTATCTTTTAACGCGCAATTGTATTCGTGCGCTTTATTTTATTTTGCAATTGAATAATACCGAACAACAATGCCTCAGCCGTCGGCGGGCAACCAGGTATATAAATATCTACGGGAACTATTCGATCGCAGCCACGTACGACAGAATAAGAATAATGATAGTAACCACCGCCGTTAGCACATGAACCCATTGAGATCACCCAACGTGGCTCTGCCATTTGGTCATAAACTTTACGCAGTGCTGGCGCCATTTTATTGACCAAAGTACCCGCAACAATCATCACATCTGATTGCCGCGGACTAGGTCTAAACACAACACCAAAACGATCAAGGTCATATCGCGCTGCACCAGCTTGCATCATTTCAACAGCACAACAAGCTAAACCAAAAGTCATCGGCCAAAGTGATCCGGTACGTGCCCAGTTAATAACTTTATCAGCAGTGGTGGTGACAATACTTTTCTCTAGAACGCCCTCTATTCCCATTGCAGCGCTCCCTTTTTCCACTCATAGATAAAGCCAACGACAAGGATTGCTAGAAACACCATCATTGCGGCAAAACCAAACCAACCAATTTGATCTAATACAACCGCCCACGGAAAGAGAAAAGCAATTTCCAGATCAAAGATAATAAATAAGATAGCGACGAGATAATAACGCACGTCAAACTTCATGCGTGAATCTTCGAATGCTTCGAAACCGCACTCATAAGGGGAGTTCTTTTTCTGATCAGGGCGATGAGGAGCCAGCACAAAGCCAGCGACTAATGGACCCACGCCAAAAACGAGGCCCATGACGATAAACACCAAAATCGGCAGGTAGTTATCAAGCATTGGCGGAGTCTACGGCCGTGGCCGCTCCAGTGTCAATAAAATCCATTTCTTTATCATTATAAATCATAAGCTTATGCCCATAATTATGGTGCCGATGGCCGGAGTCGAACCGGCACAGCTTGCGCCACTGCCCCCTCAAGACAGCGTGTCTACCAATTCCACCACATCGGCTAAAATAATAGGTCGCTGACCCTAAAGAGCACACGACCACTATACGTACTACTGGTTCGTGCCTTCCACTGTAACATCACCAATTTCTTCGGGTAATAAGGGTACATCTGCAGGCAGTTGTAAGTCCTCAGAAATTTTGTCTTCAGGGATATTAGCACTAGCAGGTGCGCCATTCATTATGGCACTCGTACTGCTCTCAGTGACGCTACTCGAGCTCGTTACCTTTCCTACTGACAAATACGCCAACATGAGTGAAGTAACGAAAAATACGGTAGCCAAAATTGCCGTGGTTCGCGTTAAAAATGAACCTGAGCCTTGGCTACCAAAAACAGTTTGTGATGCGCCGCTACCAAACGCAGCGCCGGCATCCGCTCCCTTACCATGCTGCAACAACACTAGCCCAACCAGAGCAATAGCAATCACAACATGAATAAGCAATAAAATCGTTATCATATAAACCTACGCGCCAGCTGCGCGACAAATAGTTAAAAATGAACCGGCATCCAACGATGCTCCACCAATAAGACCACCATCGATATCATTCTGCGAGAACAATTCAACCGCATTATCAGGTTTGACACTACCACCGTAGAGAATTTGTACTCCCGCAGCGACGTTAGCATCTTTTTCAGCAATACGCTCACGAATAAACGCATGTACTGACTGTGCTTGATCTGGTGTTGCTGTCATGCCGGTACCAATCGCCCATACTGGCTCGTAGGCAATAACAGCTTTACTTAAACCTTCGACACCGCCGGGTAGCGCTAGTATAGCATCGAGCTGACGCGCAATAACGCTTTCAGTTTGATCTTGCTGGCGTTCTTCTAATAATTCGCCAAGACAAAAAATCGGGCGCAAACCATACTCTAGTGCTGTTATAAATTTACTTGCGACCAATTCATCTGTTTCACCGTAAAGCGCGCGGCGTTCTGAATGACCAATAATAACGTATTTACAGTCAAAGTCTTTGAGCATATCGCCGGCAATCTCGCCAGTAAAAGCGCCTGGCTTTTGATCGCTGAAGTTTTGAGCGCCAAGGGCAATACGTGTATCGCTGAGCATTGCTTGGACATCAGCCAAATAAACAAAACTTGGACATACTGCAACTTCGGCAGTAGCAACCGAATCTATTCCTTGTTTAATACCATCGATGAGTTTGCGCGCGCTGGCACGTGACCCATTCATTTTCCAGTTGCCTGCTACAAAAGGCTGTCGCATTGATATGCGCTCCATTGCTCAAAAATAGCCACGCATCTTATCGATAAGGCTGCAATAAAGCAATTTGGAATGGTCAATAAATAAGCAAAAAGGCGATAAAAATCAGGAATTAAATCACTTTAGGCCTTAGCCAAGGTCATTCAACTAGGCATGTGCACTAATTACGTCGGCAATCTGTTGCGCCAAGTGTTCGACTTGACGGCCATCTTCTCCCTCAACCATGACACGCACTACGGGCTCAGTACCTGAGGGTCTCAGCAAGACTCGTCCTTTGTTGCCAAGATCCGCTTCGGCTTGCACCACTGCTTCTTTGGTCGAAGCATTCTGTACGACGCTGGCATCGGCTTTGACGTTAATCATGACCTGCGGGTACTTACTTACTTCAGCACTGATATCGTTGAGGCTACACGACATTCCAGACAAGGCCGCCAATACTTGCAACGCTGCAATAATGCCATCACCTGTAGAGGTTCGATCGAGGCAGATGATGTGTCCCGACGTCTCACCACCCAGTACAAGGCCAGACTGCTTCATGCTTTCTAATACATAACGATCGCCCACTTGTGCCCGTATCAAGGTCACGTCGTGCTGCGCCAAAGCCTGCTCAAAACCTAGATTGCTCATCAAGGTGCCCACTACTACCTTATCGCGTCCCAGACCCTTGCCAAGTAAACGATGGCGCGCGATAACATATAAAATATCGTCGCCGTCCAGCACACGCCCGGTATGATCAACCATCATGACGCGATCACCGTCGCCATCTAATGCTATCCCTAAATCGGCACCTAACTCCAGTACAGATGCTTTTAACAACTGCGGATGCAATGCACCACATTGCGCATTGATGTTAAAGCCATCAGGACTATTACCAATCTCAATAACTTCGGCGCCAAGCTCTCTAAAGACACTGCCAGCAACATGATAAGTCGCACCGTGAGCGCAATCGACCACGATCTTCATTCCGGCTAAATCAAGATTGCGTGGTACGGTACTTTTGCAATATTCGATATATCTGCCTGGCGCATCTTCTACACGCTGCGCCTTACCTAGCTTAGAGGATTCAACTGTATCTAATTGTTTTTCAAGTTCTTCTTCTATAGCATTTTCAATGTCGTCATCGAGTTTAGTACCGTCAGCAGCAAAAAACTTGATGCCGTTATCGTAATAAGGGTTATGCGACGCACTAATAACAATGCCCGCTTGCGCATGAAGCGTATGCGTTAAATACGCGACAGCAGGAGTCGGCATAGGACCACTTAGTAATACATCAACCCCTGCAGCTGACAAACCGGCCTGCAGTGATGATTCGAACATATACCCCGATACGCGTGTATCTTTGCCGATCAGCACCTTTCCTTTACCATCGTGCCCTTTACACAATACACGACCTGCAGCCCAGCCAAGCTTTAAGACAAACTCAGGGGTTATCGGGTATTCACCCACTTTGCCGCGAATCCCATCTGTACCGAAATATTTTCGACCCATTTTCTCACCGTTTATTGTTTATGAGCTGATAACTTAGATTGTCGTATCTAACATCGCTGTAACCACTTTTATCGCATCACGTGTTGCCGCCACATCATGGGTTCGCACAATCGACGCACCTTTATTCAACAATAAAGCCGTCATCGCGAGACTGCCGTAAAGACGTTCATCGACCTCAGCATTAAGTATAGCGCCAAACATAGATTTACGTGAAACGCCTACTAATATGGGTAATGACAACGATTGAAATCGATCAAGGTTTTGCGCCAGCGCTAAATTATGGTTCAGCGTCTTACCGAAACCAAAACCTGGATCAATGATTAGCCGGTCACGTGTAATGCCAGCCTCGACACACACCGATACCCGCTTTTGCAAAAAGCCCATAACGTCTGCTACCACATCATTATATTGCGGGTCGCTTTGCATCGTTTTTGATGAACCCTGAGCGTGCATTAAACAAATGGGGACATCACTGTTTGCCGCAACCTCCAAAGCACCAGGCAGGGTTAAGGCGCGCACGTCATTAATCATTGACGCGCCAGCGGCGAGAGCCGCTGCCATAACTTCTGGCTTGCTGCTGTCTATTGATATTGGGATTGTGGCAACCGTATACTGAGATGAAGCACGAATCGCTTCTATAATAGGCACCACACGTTGAATTTCATTATCGATAGAAACGGTTTTAGCACCTGGGCGCGTCGACTCACCACCGATATCGATGATACAAGCACCCTGCTCAATCATTAGCTCAACATGAGTGAGCGCTTTATTATGACCAACAAAAAGACCCCCGTCCGAGAAGGAATCGGGGGTCACATTGAGTATCCCCATTAACTGGGGCTTGCTCGTATCCAAGGTAATGCCAACGGCACTATCAATCATCTTATTTCACGCCAATGCAAACGTTAAACAAAGACTTAGGATAAGGTTTTAATAATCGCTTAGTGCAAACTAGCAGGCCCACCAATGGTTGAATCCGGTTTTGAGTCTTCATCTTCATCAGCAACTTTACCCGATGAAGGTGGCTCAGTTTGGTCCCAATCTTTAGGTGGACGCGGTGTCTTACCATTCATGATATCTTCGACCTGCCCATGATCAATCGTTTCATAAGTCATCAGCGCATCAGCCATGATATGTAGCTTATCTTCGTTATCTTTCAACATTTTTTCTGCTCGCAAATAATTGCGATCGATAATAACGCGCACTTCTTCATCAATAATACGTGCCGTTGCATCAGAGACTGTTTTGTGCTGAGAAACCGAATTACCGAGGAATACTTCAGCTTCTTCTTCCGTATAGGTTAATGGCCCTAATTTTTCAGACAAGCCCCATTTTGTAACCATGTTTCTGGCGATCTCTGTAGTACGCTGAATATCGTTAGAAGCACCCGTTGTTACAGCTTCTGAACCAAAAACAATTTCTTCCGCAATACGGCCGCCAAACATCGAAGATATCTGACTCTCTAAACGTTCACGGCTATAGCTATAACGATCTTCTACAGGCAAAAACATCGTCACACCCAAAGCTCGGCCACGAGGAATAATCGTTACTTTGTGAATAGGATCATGTGATGGTACTAACCAACCCACAATGGCATGACCTGATTCATGATATGCAGTCAATTTTTTCTCATCTTCGTTCATCACCATAGAACGACGTTCTGCGCCCATCATGATTTTATCTTTAGCTTTCTCAAAATGCTCCATTTCTACTTCACGCATATTCGCGCGCGCAGCAAACAAAGCGGCTTCATTAACCAAGTTAGCCAAATCGGCACCTGAGAAACCCGGGGTACCACGCGCAATGATACTTGGCTTAACATCATCACTAAGCGGAACCTTGCGCATATGGACTTTAAGAATTTGCTCACGACCACGCACATCTGGCAATGGCACAACTACCTGGCGATCAAAACGGCCTGGACGCAATAACGCTGGATCTAACACGTCTGGTCGGTTAGTCGCAGCGATAACAATCACACCTTCGTTACCTTCAAATCCATCCATCTCAACCAATAATTGGTTAAGCGTTTGCTCACGCTCATCATGACCACCGCCAAGACCTGCTCCGCGTTTACGACCAACGGCATCGATTTCGTCAATAAAGATAATACATGGTGATTGTTTTTTAGCTTGCTCGAACATGTCACGCACACGCGATGCACCGACACCGACAAACATTTCAACAAAGTCAGAACCAGAAATACTAAAGAATGGCACTTTCGCTTCGCCAGCAATTGCCTTAGCGAGTAAGGTTTTACCTGTACCTGGTGAACCCACCATAAGTACACCACGCGGAATCTTACCGCCTAGCTTTTGGAACTTAGCCGGCTCGCGTAAAAACTCTACTAACTCACCCACTTCTTCTTTGGCTTCTTCAACGCCGGCAACATCGCTAAACGTGACTTTAATTTGGTCTTCACCCAACAAACGCGCTTTACTTCGACCAAATGACATAGCACCACGACCGCCACCACCACCTTGCATCTGACGCATGAAGAAAATCCATACACCAATCAGCAACAACATTGGGAACCACGAAATTAATATTTGTGTTAACAGGCCTTGACGCTCTAATGGAACCGCGCTGATCTGCACACCATTTTCAACAAGCACATCAACAAGCTTAGGATCATCAGGCGTATAAGTAATGAACTTTTCTGTACCGTTGCGTTTACCTTGAACAGTACGACCCTGAATGGTCACTTCGTTGATATTACCGCGATCAACGTCAGCCAAAAATTCTGAATAGGTTAACTGCTGTGACGGTGCCTGCGGAGGACCGAAATTATTAAAGACAGACATCAATACAACTGCGATGACCACCCAAAGAATGATGTTTTTTGCCATGTCGCTCAAGCTAGCACCCTATTCCGTAATATAGTGAATGTTTAGTTTATGCAAACTTACACTGTTTGCCCAATATTTTCAGCCCATTACACCAAAAATCAATAAAAATGCTTTGGTATGTGCGCTTTATGTAGACCCTAATTTAACGGGTAGTTCCTCGATATCCCTTGGCCACCAAATACACCTCCTTTGACTGAGGTCTTGATGCCCTAGGCTTTCGTGTCTTCACACTGCTAAAACTCGACCTCGCATCACGCATGTATTGGTCAAACCCTTCGCCCTGAAACACCTTAGTGACAAAATTACCGTTCTTACAAAGCACCTGCCGTGCCAAGTCCAGTGCCAATTCAGCCAAATACATCGATTTTGGTTGGTCTACCGAGCTTACACCACTTATATTGGGGGCCATATCAGAAAGTACAAGCCCTACTTCGCGCGCGTCAATTGAGGTAATTAACTGCTCAAAAACAGTACCTTCAGTGAAATCTCCCTGAATAATTTCAACATCCGCCAAACTATCCATTGGCAAAATATCCAAGGCGATGATATCAGTCTTATGCTGGCACCATTTTGCCGCTAATTGCGACCAACCACCGGGGGCAGCACCTAAATCGATAATCATTTTACCGCGAATATGGATGCGATCACGCTCATTAATCTCCTCAAGCTTATAGACGGCGCGCGAGCGATAGCCATCTACTTTGGAGCGCTTTACATACTCATCCTTCTCCTGACGTTGCAACCAGCGTGTTTTGCTCATACGACTAGACATGGTGTTTAAGTTCGTTTCCTGCTATAATAAGCGGCTTAGTTCCAGTATTTGCAGTCGTAAGCATTATGACTCAACCTGGTCTGAGAGTTGTTTTACAATATTACGCACGCGCAAGATTATCCACCCCGCCGCCAGTAAGCTATAGCCAATAAGCATGAGAAAAGCTTCCATACGGTGAGGAAAGAGTTGTTCAGACACGAGCCAAAGTATAAGTCCTACGATAAAAATCAGGGCTAGCTCAAGTTTGACCCCATTGAATGGGCTCGCCGAAACCGCAAAGTGTCCCTTGGGTAAAAAATCCCCACGGCGCATGAAGTGCTTTTTACCCTTAATCGGGTCATGATCGTTTGGAGTATTCATATCTAATGCTTACTGGAAAAGAGCGCCGCTATCTTAATGGCTTGGCGCATAATTTAAAATCCGTTGTCACCTTGGGCAATGCTGGGCTTACCGATAACGTCATTAACGAAATCGATATCGCACTCAAAGCGCATGAATTGATTAAAGTCAAAATCAATCACGGTGATCGCACTGCTCGTACCACCGTTAACAGCGAAATCGCTGAACGCACGCAATGCCATGCGGTAAAAAACATTGGTCGAGTCTTTATCTATTATCGACCCGCGAAAAAACCCACAATTAAACTACCTGCCGCTTAATCGCGTCAGAGTTTGCAATTCTACCATCTATTCTTACCCTGTTTGTAAACAGAGTAAGAATAGCCGTAATCTAATAGTTAACAAGGCTATACCATGACATCAGCGACAAAAAATACCGTTCAATTTACCGACCTAGGCTTGAGCAAACCGGTGCTCGAAGCATTGCAGATTATCGGTTACGAGACGCCTTCACCGATTCAAGCAACCATTATCCCTCACGTACTCAATAATCGCGATGTCATCGGTCAAGCGCAAACTGGTACCGGTAAAACCGCAGCCTTCGCTTTACCCTTGCTATCGCAAATTGATGTGCGACGCAGTGAAACCCAAGTTTTGGTCTTAGCACCCACGCGTGAGCTGGCCATTCAAGTTGCGGAAGCGTTTCAAAAATATGCCAGCCATATTAAAGGCTTTCATGTCGCGCCGATTTATGGTGGCCAAGATTATGGCGTACAAATCCGCGCGCTAAAGCGCGGCGTTCATGTTGTTGTAGGGACACCGGGCCGTGTGACTGATCATATGCGACGAGGCACTTTAAAGCTCGGCGGTCTTAACGCGCTAGTGCTTGATGAAGCCGATGAAATGTTACGCATGGGCTTTGTCGAAGAAGTGGAATGGGTGTTACAACAAACACCCGATACACGACAAATCTGCTTATTCTCTGCAACGATGCCAAAAGTGATACGCCAGATTGCTCAAAAGCATTTAAATAATCCCGAAGAAATCACTATCAAGGTTAAAACAACCACTGCGGAAAATATTCGTCAGCGTTATTGGCTAGTGAGTGGCTTACACAAACTCGATGCCCTAACTCGTATTCTAGAGGCCGAAACTTTCGATGGCGTCATTATATTTGTGCGCACTAAAACAGCAACTGCTGAGCTCGCTGAAAAACTTCGTGCGCGCGGATATGCTGCGGCAGAGTTAAATGGCGACATCATACAAAAACAACGCGAACGCACCGTTAATCAACTTAAGAAAGGTGATCTTGATATTGTCATTGCCACCGATGTAGCAGCACGTGGACTCGACGTTGAACGTGTCTCCCATGTCATTAATTATGATATTCCTTATGACAGTGAAGCTTATGTACATCGTATTGGTCGTACTGGTCGTGCCGGCCGTTCTGGTGATGCGATCTTATTTGTCGCACCACGCGAACGTCGTATGCTCAATACCATTGAGCGCGCCACTAAGCAAAAAATGGAAATGATGGAGCTACCATCAACTGAAATCATTAACAACAAACGTATCGCAACGTTTAAACAGCGTATCACCGATACGCTAGCGAATGAAAATGAACTCAGTTTATATCAACAAATATTAGAACAATATGAACATGAACATAATATTCCTGCCATCGAAATCGCCGCCGCTCTGGCCAAGATTTCACAAGGTGACAACTCATTATTATTGAAGAAAGAAGCCAAACCATCACGACAGCGCGAAAGCGATCGGGGCGGACGCGATAGAAAAGAACGTAACAGTCGAGACAGAGACAGCAATCGTCCTAATGATAGAGAACGCGACAATGATCGTGATCGCAAACCTAAGCGCAGCAATCACACACCTGATGAAGATATGGAATCTTTTCGCATTGAAGTCGGTCATGAACATAACGTTAAACCGTCAAACGTCATCGGCGCGATTGCTAACGAAGCAGGTATAGATAGTAAATATATCGGTCGCTTACAAATTTTCGATGAACACAGTATTATCGATCTGCCAAGCGATATGCCAAAAGAGATCTTCGCAGACCTGAAAAAAGCATGGGTCTGCGGACAACAATTAAAAATTAAGCGCGTTAATGAGCAGAAAGATGCTGAAGCATTTAAACGTCGCAAACCTAAACGCGGTGCGCCATCCAAAGCACAACGAAAACCAAAAAAACCTAAAGAAAAAAAGGCGTAATCAGAAAATAAGTTCGTAACTAATCTATCGTTGCTTATTGAGATATTGTCTTAACAATCATCTCCCTGAACAATCATCTCAGTGAGTAACGGGTGTCACATTCCAAATATGTTGTGCATATTCTTCAATAGTACGATCGCTGGAGAATTTACCCATATTGGCAATATTCAAAATTGATTTCTCAACCCAGGCATTCGGTCGCGCGTACAAGTCATCAACGCTACGTTGACAAGTGACATAAGACGCATAGTCAGCCAACAAACAATAGTTATCACCCCAGCTCGTTAAGGTATCGAATATAGGTTGATAACGTGCTTTGTCATCTGAGCAGAAAAAACCATCGCGAATCATATCAAGTGCTCGACGTAATGAATGATCATTATTATAATAATCCCAAGGCTCATAACCCGACGCCTTGAGTGCAATCACCTCATCAGCAGTCATACCAAAGATAAAGAAATTATCCTCACCTACTTGCTCACGAATTTCTATATTAGCGCCATCTAGCGTACCAATTGTCAGCGCACCATTAAGTGATAGTTTCATATTACCCGTGCCAGAAGCCTCAGTACCGGCAGTAGAAATTTGTTCAGACAAATCTGCAGCAGGAATAATAAGTTGCGCAGAAGACACATCATAATTGGGCATAAAGATGACTTTAAGTTTATCTCCAACTAATGGGTCATTATTAACAATTTCAGCAATATCATTGATGAGGCGAATGACTAATTTAGCCATTGCGTAACCAGGTGCCGCCTTACCAGCAAAAATAACAACACGAGGAATAGCAGTAGAACTAGGGCTATACTTAATTTCGTTATAACGCGTTATCACATGTAAGACATTAAGAAGCTGTCGCTTATATTCGTGCATACGTTTAACATGTACGTCAAACATCACATTTGGGTTCAAGTCCACACCCGTACGTTCAGCGATTAAAGGTAATAAACGTTTTTTATTTGCATACTTCACCGCAGCGATCGTAGACTGAAAGTCACTATCACTAGCATATTGAGCAAGCTGTGATAAATCAGCTAATGATTTTTTCCAACCATCACCAA
>JAADIY010000003.1 GCA_013151045.1 Gammaproteobacteria bacterium | reverse complement strand
CTACTTCCGAGGCAGATTTATTTATAACAATTAACAGTACGCAAAAAAGTGTTCCTAAAAGTATCCTTGTTGCACTTCAAGCAGACTTGAAGTGGGGTGCCAGCGATTCTAAAGATAGATTAGGAGCTATTACTTCATCTTTAGTAAAAACACTTAATTCGGACCCGAGTAGCCCGTTATTTAGAAAATTAGCAATGGAAGGTATTATCAATTCCGAAGATAGTCCGCTTACTGTTCCTGAAGTAGTGAAAGGTATAGATAGGGCAAAGTTGCTTGGTAAAGTAACTAATGGATATTTAACTCAAGGACCGCTATCTGACTCAACCGATGAAAAAACTGTTAGACGTGCTGTAAATGTAATAAATAAGTATTTGGAAACTATCAGGCTGGCAAATGACTCTAGGTGGGAATTAGGAAAAGCTGGATATCTTTGTTCAAATCCGGGTATAAGAGGGCACATGATGCTCTTGTCAGAAGTTATACAATATTTAAAGTTGAGGCGCCATTTTGATTCGAATACCGCTACTGAAAGCTTGATTGCTGACAAAATAAAGCCAGTGTTGAAGCCTGTATTGATGTTTATTAAGAATTCGAATGATAATGAATTTTCTGATAAGTTCTCTAGAAAGTTTGGTGAGGGTGGAGTTAAGGAATATTTTTATAGCCTTTGTGAATTGATTAATGAGAATTTAAATGATTTTGGTCCAGAGGATTTTAAAGAATACATTAGCAAGAAGAGAGATAGTCGCTTAACTCAAGCACATCAGGATGTTATTTCTATGAATTCTAAATTGATGGATTACGTGCATAATAAATTAAAAGAGATTCATGGTGATGACGTAATTCCACATACTCATGAACCTAAGTACTGGGCTAATGGTGTGGAGAATAAAAATATAAAAAGTAAAGCTTATTCGCACATGCAGGATGATAGCAGTGAAAATAAAAGAGAGCTATTTTCGTATTTAGATTTTTTGGATTTAAAATCAATAGTTAAACAGAAGAATAATTGGCCTAGTTTTCAGGAAGTTTTTAGTATTCCTATGCGAAATGAAAAAAAAGGAAAAACGTATTATATAGATTGGATGGATACTTTTAATGAACTTAGAAGAATACCAGCGCATTCATCTTCTATGCGCTTATACGATGACGTACAGTACGAATTTTTGGAATGGATAAAGTCTGAGCTTGAATTTAGAATAAAATAATGTGGAGAGATGTTTGGAGTTAGATATAAAAATATCGACATAAAGTAGTAATCATATAAAGAGAGATTAGCATGAAAGCATTTCTTCGAGAGAACCCTACTATTGCTTTTGGCTTGGGTTTGCCTTTGTTGCTGGTTGTTGTGTTCCTATTGGTTTCGGGGATTCCTGCTCTTTTGGTGGCGGCTCCGCAGCATGATGTGCTTTATGTGACGGGGTACAATAATTATTCGAACGGTTTGCAAGTATCTGTTGTAAATAAGAAGGTTCAGGTCACTTATCAGGGCAAGCGGCTTGGTAATCAGCAATCGCGTATTTGGCGTTATAGTCCTACAACTGGGGCGGTGCAGGAAGTCGCTATTATCTTGCCTCCTGATCATGTTTCACCTGGGCAGGGTGTAACTATTCCTGAAGTGGCTTCACAAATTATTCCTGTTGAAGTGCCTGATCTTGAAGGGGTGTCCGTTGATTCTTCAAGTATTGCGCCGGATGGTTACGAATTTAGTACGGGGAGGAATCGTTATTCGGGTGATGTGTTTATCGGTTTATTTAATTCCTCGCGTTATCGCAATGAGGTGGTGCTAATAAAAAATGGGCGTAGTGTTCGCCTGCCGAATTCTGGTAATACCTATTACCGCTATAACACTCACTTTATTGGCTGGGTGGTATCACCATGATTTGGCTGTTAGCCATTTTTGTCATTTTTGTATTGATTGGCGGTGGTATATGGGCTTGGTTGTTAATGGCGGGGATTCTCAGTTCAAGCGTCTCGGATAAACCTAGCGCATTAAAGAAGATTACTCAGCTTATGCACAGATTTGATATAGCATCTGCTGAAGTAGAAACCGCCTTTCATGCGTCTGCTGATTCTAGCGTCACGATTGATCCACGTAGTAAAAGTGATATTGCTAAGACGCTCTTCATCTATCTCGGTGCTATCTTTATTCTCGCGGGCATCAGCGCTTATGTCGGTATGTTCTGGGATAGCATGGGCAGTGCTATGCGAGTTCTGATATCGCTGGGTGTTGGCTACATCTTATTCATTGTTTTGATATCTGCGCTGCATGAGAAAAAATATCCGCGGCTTATTCTGCCGTTGACGTTGGCCCCTGCGTTTGTGATGACGAGTGGTTGGTTTGTCCTGATTCATGAAGTGTTTCCACAAGGAAACAATTGGCGCACAGCGGTACTTGCTGTATTGGGTGTGATGGCTTTGCACCAGGGTGCGTTGTTCAGTAAATACCGGATTACTGTGTTGTTATTCACTACACTATTTTTTGTCTACGGATTTATGCAAGTCGGACTCGACAGGCTAGGTATTCCGATTACTTATATTGCTATTGTTCTTGGCGCATCATTGTTGTTGGTTGGTACAAAGCTTGAGGAAACATCACATCGCGTATTGGCAGAACCTGCGTTATTGATCGCTATTTGTTGGCTGAACGCTGGACTGTTCGATTTTATCGCGGGTTCTACGTCTCCTAACTGGGCGGCTCTGATTGTTGGTGTGAGTCTGATGTTTACGGCTTATGGTTTACAGAAAACAGAGCGATACCCACGTCTAGCCGGGCTTGGTTATTTCGCTGGGTCGATAATGCTCTACAGTGCTTTGTTTGATTTGGTTTATAACACGCCGTTGGAATTGCTCTATCTGGCAGCAACGGTCTCTATGCTGTATGTCTGTGTGGTATTACAAAGTCGATTGCTATTGTTCACTACCGTGATTGCCATGTTGGGTTTTATCGGTTTTTACACTGCAGAGCACTTCGCGAACTCTTTAGGTTGGCCAGTCACTCTTGTTTTATTGGGAGTTATTTTTCTAGGCGTTGGTACCATCGCTATAAAAGTAAGACGACATATTTAGTCAAATCGGTAAGTAAAATGAGTAAAATTGTTACTATCTCTTTTTAGATTAACGATTATGTTCTTAGTATGACTTTTAATAGAGTAACAAAAGCTTTACTGGTTACTTGGAGTTTGCATCCGCTTATAGCTCTGTCCGTCTTATATGGCACTGCCTTAATATTCAGGCTTCAGTTTGATGTTTGGCCAGTATATGGAGATTCTCGATTTATTTTAATGCAGCTACTGCTGGATCGTTTGGTTATTAGTACGATTGGGTTTGGTGTTGTATTTGTCATTATACCTGTTGTTTCTTTATTTCTGATTAAGTCGGTTGATATTAAGAAAATCATTGGTATATATTTTCTGTCATTACGCTCTTTGGTAGCGAAGCGGTTAATGCGCTGAGCTATGATCCTGATAGTTGTGAGCAGAAAATATTGTTTTTGATGTGGAACATTTACTTAAGTTAGATATATATTCCGGAGTCAGCGGTGCATGTGATGAGAGCGCGGGCCGACTGGTAGAGACGCCGACTGTTGTATTTATTTATGGTGGTTCTTGGCGCAGTGGTGACAAAGCGGTTTATAAATTTGTTGCTGATTTCTTAACATCTAATGGTTACAACGTTGTTATTCCTAACTATCGTTTACACCCTGAGGCTGTTGACGATTTAGAACGGTTTTTTACTTGGCTCGCAGATGAGGATAATGAGCTTAAGTTAGATCTCGAACATCTTTATATTATGAGGCGCTCGGCGGGAGGCTATAATTCAGCTACGTATTTATTTAATGATAAATATAATAAGCCAGTACAGCTTGATGGCTTTATTGGTTTAGCTGGGCCTCTATGATTATTTTTTGCCAGCAACAACAGATAAAAGTTATCACGCAGTTTTTACTGAAAACAAGCAAGACTATAATGGTGCTATCTCTTTGCCAGCATAGCTGCTGCCGAATGATTCGCTGAACAAGGTGTTAGAAAAGGCGCTTATCTTACACGGCGATGAAGATCATGTGGTGACGCCGAGAAACCCTAAAAATATTTCGCCGCGTTTAATGCGGTCTGGAGTTGAGACTGAATATAAACTCTATCCTGGAATAGGTCATATACGTTTGATTTCAGGTTTAGCTAATCTTCCCGGTCTTCATTTTGATGTTCAAGATGACATTCTTCAGTTTTTAGAAAAATAAGATATAAAAATTTTTGATAAAGAAAATGTGTTTATTTTCTTTTGTTGATAAATAACTGCTATCTATTTGTATGCAACACTCGTGCTAGTTTCTTCAGTATTCATTACGATTTTAGCACTAAATTATTACCGACTTTATTGCCTTCTTGATTTTTTAAGAGGATAATTTTAGTGGAAGCCAATTAATCCGGGAAATATCGGTATGGATTACTCCTTGGTTTCGGGAGTGATTGATCGGATAAAGAAGGAGATTAATATGGATAGAGTAAAAGGTAGTATCCAAGACCCCCATAACATGGGTTTAATTGATCGTGCGGTTCGTTTTTTTGTCGGTGGTGGGTTGTTATTTGTCGGTGTTATTTCTTTAGTAATGACTGATGGTGTTCAAGTATGGCAAGCGTTGGCGGTATTGTTTTCCATTTATCCCTTGATGACTTGCATGATGGGTTGGGATCCTGTTTATCAAATTTTTGGTTTTAGAACAGGTGGTGATTACGGGCGTAATGTGACGGGTACTTTGCCATATCAAGTTGATGCTGCGATGCGTCATAACCCACAGCCTGATAAAGACTATGAATATGATCATAGTTTAACGGGATCACATCACTAATTAGTACTGATAGCGTTAACCGTTATAGTAGCACTGAACCGTTTTCCACATACTTAGAATAGTTTTTTCTAAGTATGTGGTTATGCCGGTGATTTTTTAATTTTACTTATCTGTTCTTTTTGGTAGGGACGCTGCGGGAAATGAGGCGACGTTACTGGTACTGCCAACGGTAGCGGGCGAGATTTTATTGGCGCCGCGTTTTTCCACTTCATCTATACGTAGCACAGAATGTAAGGGCACGTGTGTGCGTGTTACCCCTGCGTATTCTGCTTCGAGGCGCTCTTCTGTTGGGTCAATCACTAGATCTGATTTTTCGCCAAAGATTAGATCTTCTACTTCGATAAAACCAAACACATCACTTTGGCCGACGTAATGGGCGTGTAGTTCGTAAATTTCGTTTTGATTAACAAAGACGATTCGGTAAATTGTTTTTTCTGCCATGTTAACGTACCTCACTAAGCAGCGCTGATACCATGTGATCAGCTTGTGAGTAATAACCTTCTCCGAATAAATTGAGATGGTTGAGTATATGGTAAAGATTATAAAGTGTCTTACGGACGTAGTATTCTGCTTCCTTTGGGTAATGATGCCAATACGCATCGTAAAATCGCGGTGGAAAACCACCGAATAATTCAGTCATAGCAATATCAGTTTCTCTGTCTCCGTAATACACTGCGGGATCAAAGATTGCTGGTACACCACTATTTGTGACGCCATAGTTGCCTGACCATAAATCACCATGCAATAGCGATGCCGGTGGGTTATGAGAAAGCAGTTGATCGAGGTATTCGTTTAATTTCTGAACATTATCGATTATACGGCCGTGGTGACCATTATTGCTCGCTAGATTAATTTGATAGCCTAGTCGCTGTTCACGATAGAATTCGAGCCAGCTATTGTTCTTGGTATTAATTTGTGGTGTTGAACCGATGGTATTGTCGATCTCCCAACCATAAGTCGCTTCTATACAGTGATGCATTGCGGCAAGCTGTTCGCCGAGCTGATAGATAGGGTGTTGTTCACTTTGCTTATGCGCTGACCCCAGCTCTAGATAGTCCATGACAAGATAGGTGTTGTCATTAGTCTCGCCGTAGCAAATGGGCTTAGGTGTGAGGACGGTGTTGCTATCTGCGATACATTTTAAGCCTTTGGCTTCGGCGGCAAACATTTTAGAATAGTCAGTGTTATTAGTCTTTAAAAAGTAGTGTTTATCATTGCCACTTATTTTGTAACTGTTATTGATGGAGCCGCCACTAATGGGTTGGCAGTGTTGCAGAGTAAAGCCCTGATGGATTTCGGCACTGATATGTTCACTAAGTGTATGGCTAAGTGCAGCTGAAATCATAAACTTGATGGTCGCATAGAATGCGAATCAAGGCGAACGTTAATTCAACGTTTAGAGTTTGTACTGAGAATAGACGGGATCAGTTAGAGGCCACATACCATCCTTAGTATGTGGCCTCACTAACAAGGTGACGACTTATGCGCTAGCTGCGTTTTGAAAATTTTCAGAGGCTAATTTGTTATCAATAGCTTCTAATAATGTATCAAAAGATTGCGCAAAAACATCAACACCTTGTGCTTCCAGATCATCGGTAACGCTGTCTAGGGTGATACCGACTTCTGGCAACATATTGACTTGAAAGCGAGCAAGATCGACACCGTGTTCTAGTGTTAGATGCGGGTGCCCGTGTGAACGCACTGCATCAAACGTTGCAGGTGGCATTGTGTTAACGGTATCGGGCCCGATTAATGTTTCGACATAGAGGACATCGCTATAGTTTGGATTTTTAGTCCCAGTACTTGCCCACAACAAGCGTTGTGTTTGAGCACCTGCTTCGCGTAATTGTTGAAAACGTTCGCTACCAAATACTTCTTTATAGTTTTGGTAAGAAATTTTGGCATTGGCAATGGCAATTTTGCCCTTTAGTGAATTAGCTTTTTTGCGTAGGTCTTCATCTTCGGTTTTAATATCATCTAACATACTGTCAATAGCTGTGTCGACGCGGCTGATAAAGAAGCTAGCAACAGAAGCGATCGTATTAATCGGCTTGCCTGATTTGAGTCTAGCTTCAAGGCCAGATAAAAAGGCATCCATAACTTCTTCATGACGCTGAGTTGAAAAAAGTAATGTGACGTTAACGTTGATGCCATCAGCAATTAGTTGTTGAATAGCAGCTAAGCCTTCGCGAGTAGCGGGGACTTTAATCATTAAGTTCGGGCGATCAACACGTTTCCATAGTTCACGGCCTTCGGCGATAGTGCCATCGGCATCGTGCGCTAAGTCAGGGCCGACCTCTAAGCTAATCATGCCGTCTTTACCGTCGCTGGCATCGTAGACAGGTCGTAGCACATCAGCTGCGGCTTGAATATCTTCTATCGCTAACGAGAAAAAGAGTGCGCGGGCATCGGCATCTGGGTTTTCAGAGCGTAGTGTCGCGAGTGCTTGATCATAATCGCTACTACCGTTGATGGCTTTTTCGAAAATGGAAGGATTCGACGTTACTCCTTTGAGGCCATCGTCTTCTACCAGTTTTTGTAACATCCCTGATGAAAGCATCGAGCGTTGGATATTGTCATACCAGACACTCTGGCCCAAACTGTTTAGTGTGAGTAACGGATTCATATGGTTCTCCCTTATCTGTCCTTAGATTTGATCGGTTTGACCGGTTTAGTTCATTACTATAACGGTCACTATGGCCCATAACTTTAAGAAAAGTGTTACGTATTTAAGACTAAATGTATATTACGAATTTCTCAAAATTTGTGGCATTTATCACGGTATTTGATCGTAAATCGGCAGATACTTTTAAGCAAGTCAGGGGCGGCGGCGGTAGGTGAGGTTTTTAGCGGTACGAGAGTACCCGGAGGCAGTGTAAAAGTGTCTTATCGTCGCAATAATTGGATTGATATGATGGCTAACGTGATGGCACTAGTGATCATGGTGTTCTTAGTCACGATGTTTACCACGAAAGCTAATGCCGCGAATTTTGCCGACGATCTTAATTTAGATACCACTGATACGGTTGCCTTTGTCTCGGCAGCACAACTCATTGATTCTGTTAGCAAAGATGCTATTGCTTTAGACCATCATTATCTTCGCGAAGTCGGTTTAATAGATAGTTTGATCCACTATAAATTCACCCAAAAACTGGGTTTGGGTGTTCGTTTTGATGGTACTTCGCAAGAAGATATTCTCGAACCTACGTTTTTTATGGGTTTTAGAAGTCGTTGGTAGTCGACGAGTTTGCCTAGCTAGGCAAGGCGTGCTAGCAACGGCTTATTGTTTCTGGTCTTGTCTATAAAAACTATTATCAATACCGTAGCTTAGTGGTGTTCACCTTTATCATGTTCTTCAGCGTCGAGTATACGATCTTCAAGTAAATGTGGCATTGCTGCCGCATAGCGGGCGATGGCTTCAGCGGCTAAAAATTGCGGTATCGCCTTATCGGCGTCGCCATTTTCTACTAATAATTTGCCTTTGGCTGCAAATTCTTTGGCTAATATAATCATTGTTTGGGTGTTGGCTTCGTCGATGGCTTTATTCTTATAAAGCCCTTCACCTTGATGCTCAGCGAGTTCGGCTTCGGCCCAAATAATAATGCCTGGTACGGTTTCGATCACCGCTTTGGCTGGGTTTTCTTCAGAATAGCTAAAGGTTAAGCCTGAATCATCGGCCTGTAAGGTGGTGATGCTACTCAGGGCAAAGAAGGCGATAAAAGGATAAAAAAGTCGACGTGGCATCAGTAAATCTCCAGTATTTTAATAGAGTGTAAATCCAATGGGATTGCGAATTGAGGCGAAGCTTACAATAAAAAACCCACAGCGAGCGACTAATGCTGACAGTGGGCTAACCAAGGAGAGAAGGGCGTTCATTTGGTTAAAATCAGTTTGTTATTGCGCGTGAGGCGCAATGGGTAGAATTCGCTGTTGTGCTCGATAGGGAGGCATTGTTGTTCGCCCAATAACTCGCGGCTGGCGATAAATGCCGTTTGTTTGTTGGCATAAACCGTTATGTTGCGTGAATCGCTGGAGTCAGGCATGCATCGTCCCTTGGTATAAATAAGAATGTATATCAAATAATAATGATTCTCATTTGAATGTCAAGCATTTTGCTCGTCTATGTTTGTTCACGAGTATTTTTTTGCGTTAAGCTTGCTCTATTTATACATGGTCAAGATTCTTTAGATCGGCTATGGTGTCGGTCGTGAGTCGTTTTCTTAGCACTTTAGTCGATATCTGTCTGCTGCGCGCTGGCCCTCAGCAGCTTCCTCATAGTTCTAGCCTGCTTGTGCTTTGCCTCATCGTCTATTTCTCTCTCGACGTGGCGTTGGCCAAATTGTCGATTACTTTTGTACAGCCTGTCGCCTTTGCCTTATTTGATACGGGGTTAATGCTCGGCTTTGCTTGGTTTATGTTGTCTTTCAAGGGCTATTACTCGCGGTTTACGCAAACGGCTATTGCCTTTAGCGGTAGCGGTATCTTATTAGGCTTGGTTGCATGGGTGCTGCTTAGTTGGCAGGTAAGCTATGTCGATAGTCAGCAGGCAGTAGCGTTGCCAACGTTATTGCTATTGGTCCATATGTTGTGGAATCTTGCGGTAATCAGTGCAATTATTCATCACGCTGTTTCGATTACAATCTATTGGGCGTGGGGTGTCACCCTATCCTATTTTTTTATTTATATGATTGTCATTCGCTTGATGGCGGTTGCGGTTTCTTAGGGACTATTCATGCACGTACATATATTAGGTATTTGTGGCACGTTTATGGGCGGTTTAGCCTTATTGGCGCGTGGAATGAGGCATCGTGTCACAGGAAGTGACGCCAATGTTTATCCGCCAATGAGTACGCAACTACAAAGTCAGGGTATAGAGTTATACGAAGGTTATGACGAAGCACAATTTAAGACACGTCCCGATGTTGTCGTCATCGGTAATGCATTGTCTCGCGGTAATCCAGCGGTTGAATATGTTCTCAATAACGACATCCCGTATATCTCAGGGCCGCAGTTTCTTGCCAACGAAATTTTAGCTAAGCGCTGGGTGTTAGCGGTGGCAGGTACGCACGGCAAAACTACCACCTCAAGTATGCTCGCGCATATTTTGAATTACGCTGGAATGTCGCCTGGGTTTCTTATCGGGGGGGTAGCGCATGATTTAGAAGTGTCAGCGAAGCTTGGCAAAGAGCCATTTTTTATTATAGAGGCAGATGAATACGATACGGCGTTTTTTGATAAGCGTTCAAAGTTTGTTCACTATCGACCAAGAACTTTGGTGCTGAATAATTTGGAATATGATCACGCGGATATTTTTCCAGACCTTGATGCAATAAAGAAGCAGTTTCATCATTTAATGCGCATCGTGCCTGCGAATGGTTTGGTTATTAATAATAACGATGAAGAAAATATTAATAGCGTATTAGAACAGGGCTGTTGGACGCCTTGTGAATCATTTACTAGCGATACCAATAATTATCAAGGTTGGCACGTTAGAGAGGCTGCAACTGACTATAGTCAGTTTGATGTATATTTTAATGATGAGTTACAAGGTCATTTGCAGTGGCAGCTTAGTGGCGCACATAACGTGGCGAACGCACTGGCTGCGATTGCGGCGGCACGTCACTCTGGTGTGCCAACAAAACATGCTGTTAACGCTTTGAGTGAATTTTCTGGTGTGGCAAGAAGATTACAAAATATTGGTTATGTTAAAGAAGTGACGGTATATGATGATTTCGCTCATCACCCAACAGCTATTAAAACAACATTAGACGGTTTGCGTCGCAAGGTTGGGAGTCAGCGTATTATTGCGGTGTTTGAGCCACGTTCAAATACCATGCGTATGGGTGTGCATGAACATACTTTGGCGGCATCATTTAGTGATGCTGACGAAGTGATTATTTATCAGCCTGATGATATTGAATGGAATATTGCTGCAATCGCCGAGTCGATTGGTGATCACTGCCAGATAGGAAATAACATTAAATCTATCAGCCGCTCTTTAGTTGAGACGGCTAAGGCCGGCGATCATATTTTGATTATGAGTAACGGAGACTTTGGTGGGCTGCGAGAGCGGCTGGTATCTGAGCTGGCTCACTGATTCATTATTTGATAATAAGTTCGCGACCGTTATCGCCGGTTTGCCAAAGATAAGATTGGCCGGTAGCTAAAAAGAGATCTTGTAGCTGTTCTTCTAGTTGTTCAATATCATTATCTTGAATAGGAATGCGCAAGAGTGAAAATAGATTGATCGCTCTATAGGCAGTGAATGCGCCTTTTCCCGTTTTGGAATTTACACACCAACTCAAAAAATAATGATCGATGCTGCTAGGGTGTGACCACCTTTGGGTATCGCTATTAGCAGCGCAATTGTTGCGTGTCAGCGGCAGCATTGCGTCGGCCACCTGCGGATCAAACCAGATTAGTATTGATTTTATGTCAGTTCGGTAGGGTTGAAACCAACCGTATTCTTGCAGCGCGTTGTTTATCGTTAAATCACTTTGCCAATGACTAGCAATTGCCGCATCGTTGTTTTGTGGCGCGGGAATTTTAAGCAAGGCGAATACCATTAAAGCAAGCGTAGCGATCACTGTGGCTACGGCTTGTCGTTTAAAGCAAAAATGGAAGACAAGAAACACTAGCCAGGCGACGGCAACGAGAAGCGCGAGGAAGATAATGAGACTTGTTGTGACGGCTGCCACTTCTTCTTTGGCATAGCCAACGAGGAATGCGGTAGGCAGCAAATAAACCGGAGCCCAGGCTAATGCTGATAAGAGATTGATGGTGATGTATTTGGGTACGGACATGCGCATCATGCCGGCTATGGAGGGGATAATGGGCCGCACGGGCCCAACAAAGCGACCCAATAGAATGCTTTTACCGCCATGGCGTTTAAAAAAAACCATGCCACGATCTATTAGCTTTGGATAGCGATTAAACGGCCAGAGTTGAATCAGGCGCGCTCGGTAATGATAGCCTAGCCAAAAGCTAATACCGTCCCCGAGTATGGCACCAATGGCGGCTGAAAAGAGGGTTGGCCATAGTGCTAGCTCGCCACTACCGATGAGTGCGCCAACGCCAAATAATAAGAATGCGCCCGGCACAATAAGGCCGACGATGGCGAGCGATTCACCAAATGCGATCAGAGCAACAATGAGATATGCCCAGTGGGAATGCGCTGCAATCCAGCTGAGCACAGGGTCTAGCAGCGTGCTGTCCAGAGCTGATCCTGTCTATATAATGGTGGTTTATAAAGACCAGCCCCAAAACTCGAGGAAACCGGTGAACGGCCACATATTGGAGGCTTTCCGGTGCCACGGTTTTAGGCTGGTATAGAAGATAGTACCGGTTTTTTCGGGATCGCCATAGTCCTTATCGACGCCAATTTGCGGATCAAATGCCCACCAGCTCATGAGCAAGGCTTCGAAGGGTTTGTTAGAGCCTTTAACATAGCCTTTGCGTGCCCCTTTGTTGGTGAACATAGACGTGGTAGTGCCGTCACCTAAGGGCAAATTGCGTAGGCTATCGATGGGGCTAAGCCGCATAGGAATGACAAAACTATCACCAGATAGACTTTTCTTGTTGATGGCACTTACGTTGTGGACGCGATGGTTTGAATTGCGTAAGTCTATAATAAACCGAGACTTATTATCGGTTAACTTAATGATGCTTGGCAGTGACTCACCAAACACTGTTTGTTTTTCCTTCGGCCAATTTTTTGGAAAAGCGGAATCTATCAACTGATCGGTTGGTATGAAAGCTAGGTAGCAGCCGCAGCTGTGTACTGCGCTAACCAAGATCGGTTTTTCAGCTTCATTAAGTGTGATAATGACGAAAAGACCGACATTACTGCCGTAGGTTAGACTAAACGGTAGCAGGCTAAAGGGCACTCGGCTAAAGTGAAATCGATAAATTAGGTTGGTATAGCGGCCATGTTCGCCCTGAAAGCTAATTTGTTCACCGTATAAGGTGGCTTGGCTGGTATCGATATCAATTTTTATTTTATTTGCGTCATTTTTACTCGCGATAACGGTACCGATTTTATTGTGGTCTTGCTCGTTTTGTTCAACGCGCAGCAGTGGCGCATGTTGTGCCAATAAGTTGGGGTTATCAATCTCTACCGAATAAACTCCTTTTAAATCAGTTAGTTGTGGGGTTTTTGAGGTGGTAGAGCAGGCGCTAGCTGTGATGGCTAGAGCGATAATCAGCGCTCTTAATATAGTAGTAAAATAAGGGTGTTTACGCTGATAATTACAATGTGATGCCATGTTTTTTGGTCGCTTTAGGTGGTTGACGCTTACATTTAGTCAGACAATTCGCAGCATGGTTGCAGCTTTAGTATAATGGTCTGCTTTTCGTCGCGTGTAGTTAAGAATAATTCAGTGTATTTATCGCGGACGAATACTATTAGCGTTTGGGTCGGCATAATATATAAAGATAGCTAATAGTTTCTTGGTAGATTTTTTTCGAGGCCGCCAATTTAACTTTGTGGTTTGAATCATGCCGCTATTGTTGGTGGCGGCCTTGGCTATAATTTTTATTACTTGTATTGGAGAGATACGATGTCTGTAAAACACCCTGTGATCGCCGTTACCGGTTCGTCTGGTGCTGGCACCACAACTGTAAAAAACGCTTTTGAGCATATTTTCCGCCGTGAAGGTATTACTCCTGCGATTGTAGAAGGTGATAGTTTTCATCGCTTTGATCGTGTTGCAATGAAAGCTGAAGTTGCTAAAGCGCAAGAGGCTGGTGGCAACATTAGCCATTTCGGTCCAGAAGCAAACTTGTTCGATAAGCTTGAAGAGCTCTTCAAGGCTTATGGTGAAACCGGTGGTGGTGAACGTCGTTATTATTTGCATAACGATGAAGAAGCCGCACCTTATGACCAAGAGCCTGGTACGTTCACTCCGTGGGAAGAATTAGATAAAGGGTCTGATTTGCTTTTTTATGAAGGTTTGCACGGTGGTGTTGTTAACGAAGACGTTAACGTTGCACAGTGGGTTGATTTGCTAGTAGGTGTTGTGCCGATCGTTAACCTTGAGTGGATTCAAAAAATTCATCGCGACTGCGCGCAACGTGGTTATTCTGCTGAAGCGGTAACCGATACTATTTTACGTCGTATGGACGATTATGTTCATACTGTGACACCACAGTTTTCACGCACTGATATTAACTTTCAGCGTGTGCCTGTTGTTGATACTTCAAATCCATTTATCGCGCGTGATATTCCAACGCCTGATGAGAGTTTTGTGGTAATTCGTTTCCGTGATCCTCAATATCAAGATTTCCCTTATTTCTTGAAGATGATTAAAGACTCGTTTATGTCACGTCCGAACACTTTAGTTGTTCCAGGTGGCAAGATGGGTATGGCGATGGAAATTATCTTAACGCCAATTCTGCACAGAATGATCGAGAAAATGCGTACGGTTTAATAAACCTGTTGTCAGGTGCCTAATACGATTGTTTTGGGCACCTGATTGTTTATTTATAGTAAATATACTGCTAAAACGTTAGCAGCTATATCAGTTCAATCAATCGAGCGAACTACTGAATGTTTCTTTGTAGCGAGCATAAAATTCGTCTTTGTTATAGCTATGGTTTTGCGTGCCGGCGCTGCTAATTTTTATTGCACCCATTAGTGATGCAATGCGGCCCGTTGTTTCCCAGTCCATATCGTTCATTAAGCCATAGAGCAGTCCAGCACGATAGGCATCACCGCAGCCAGTTGGGTCTTTTAATTCTTTAATTTTTACGGCAGGAATGTCGATGATTTTTCCATCATAGAAAATTCGTGAGCCTTCACCGCCGCGAGTGACGATGATAGCTTTAACACGTTCTTGCATAGCGTGGAGCGATACGCCGGTTTTATCTTGCAGCATTTCACCTTCGTAATCATTCACTGTAATCCATGTTGCTTGATCGATGAATTGGTCTAGTTCAGGTTTACCAAACATGGGTAGGCCTTGGCCAGGATCAAAGATAAAAGGGATATCAGCTTCAGCAAATTGTGTTGCATGTTCAATCATGCCGTCGCGACCATCGGGAGATACGATACCAACAGTAATATCGCTGGCATCACTGACTTTATTTTGATGAGAGAAATTCATCGCGCCGGGGTGAAAAGCAGTAATTTGGTTGTCGTCTTGATCGGTTGTAATGTAAGCCTGGGCGGTATAGCTGCTCTCAATGTGACGAATATGTTCGCTGCTAATGCCGTGGTCATCAAGCCATTTTTTATAGTTTGAAAAATCATCGCCGACGGTTGCCATGATCTTACCGCCACCTTCAAGCAGGGAAAGATTATAAGCCACGTTGCCTGCGCACCCGCCAAATTCACGGCGCAAGTCGGGGACCAAGAAGGAGACGTTAAGAATATGAATTTTGTCTGGAAGTATGTGGTGCTTGAAGGAACCGGGAAACACCATAATGGTGTCATAAGCCATAGAACCACAAATTAGTGCCGACACGTTGTTATTCTCCCATTATATTTATTGAGCAATCGTTGAGCATGATACGTTCTCGCTCTATTGCAGGTAAAGCAGTAGTATCACACCTTGACGTTGCTCAGCTTAAATGCATAATAATTGGCATACAAATTATTATAGCGGCATATTAATGCTAGCTTTAATTCGGTTCGTGGCTAATGAGTTCAATTGCGATTGACCTTCAGCAACTATTTTGTCGGTCGATAGTCATATTAAAGGAATTTCTTCGCCATAAGGTTGGGTGGCACCATTATTTGGGGTCAGTTAATGGTGATGTTAGTGAGATACAGGGCAAAGGAGCATGCGTGTCGATATTCATTGAATCAATAGATTTACTCGTTGCATACTAAGCTGAGCTAAATGAGCGCTTGTCAGAACACGGGTAATCAATCCGCCATAAGTATTCTATTGGTAGAAGATGATCGTGCGGATTATATTTTTATTAGTCAGATCTTCGATAGTGTTTACGGTAGTGGCCAATATCAATTGACTTGGGTGGCGAGAGCGGACCAAGCAAGAGAAGAAGTCGCTAAGCGCCAGCACGATGTTTATTTGTTTGATTACAACCTCGGTCAAACCAGCGGCATTGAGCTAATTCAAGAAATCGCCGAAGACGGTTTTGTTGATATCCCTATTATTTTATTGACCGGGGTCAAAAGCCATGACTTGGATGTTACCGCGATGGATGCGGGTGCGACAGACTATCTTGTTAAGGATGGTCTAACGGCTGAAGCGCTAGAGCGTTCAATACGCTATTCAATTCGGCAGAAGAAAGCTGAAACACGAGTTCAGTTTCTTGCCTACCATGATCCATTGACAGGTTTAGCTAATCGTTCCTTACTACATGAGCATGTTGAGCGGGCAGTACCTATGGCAAAACGTCATGGGGAGTTTAGTGCCATCATATTTATAGACCTTGATGAGTTTAAGACCATTAATGACACCATGGGGCATTCATCAGGAGACAGGTTGCTGGTGATTGTTGCTGAGCGTATTCGCGCGGTAACACGACGTGAAGATATTGTTGCGCGCTTAGGTGGTGATGAATTTGTCATATTGTTGACAATGCTGGGTACGACAGCAGAAATGGTTGCTGAAAAAGCCTATCAAATGGCTGAAAAATTAAAAGAAGCGCTTAACCAAGTTTATATTATTGACGGCGATGATCAACGCGTTGGTACTAGTATCGGTGTGACAGTCATTGATCAGCATAGTCAGGATGCTGATCAAATTATTAAGCACGCTGATATTGCAATGTATCGAGCGAAAAATGAAGGTAAAAATACCATACGGTTTTTTTCTGCAGATATGGAAGAAACCGTGCAAGGCGATTTGCTTATCGCTACGGAATTATATAGTGCGATTGATAACGATGAGCTTGAACTTTATTTTCAGCCGATTATAGACAGTAAACATGATTCAGTCATGGCATTGGAAGCATTAATACGGTGGCACCATCCAGAGCGTGGGTTGACTCCACCGAGTTTGTTTATATCGGTTGCCGAAAAAAGCGATCTAATTATTAGTATTGGTAATTGGGTAATAAAAACAGCTTGTGCCTACTTAAAAAAATGGCCGAAAATTGATTACATATCGATTAATATCAGTGCGTCGCATTTTGAAAAGCCGGCATTTGCCATTGAGATAGCTGAAGCCTTAAGTCATTATGACATTGAGCATCAACGTCTAGTATTGGAGTTGACCGAGACGCGCTTGCTCGAGAATATTGATCAAGCAATACATACTATGACGCAGTTACGCTCTTTAGGTGTACGACTGTCATTAGATGATTTTGGTACAGGTTATTCGTCATTGTCGACTTTGAAAAACCTACCGTTTAATTTTATTAAAATTGACCGTTCTTTTGTTAGTGAAATTGGCAGCTCTGATCGTGCCGATGCATTGGTGGCCGCCATCATCGCGATGTCTAAAGCATTAAAATTAAAAGTGGTGGGCGAAGGAATAGAAGAGAAAAGACAAGAGCAGTTTCTTTTCGCACACGGCTGCGACGCCATGCAGGGATTTTACTATAGCAAGCCAGTGCCGGCACACGAGCTAGAGGCTAAGTATCCGCGGTTATGCAGCGCTTAAGTGCTCTGCTTCCATACCAAATCGAGTTGGCGTGCAGCACGAACATCATCAAGACGGCGTACGGGTAAAGTGTGGGGTGATGCTTTAACCATTTCAGCATCTCGATGACATTCTTGTAGTATCTCAGCCATCGCTTCTATAAAGGCATCAAGTTCGTATTGGCTTTCGGTTTCAGTCGGTTCTATTAAGAAACACTCAGGCACTAACAAGGGAAAATAAGTGGTTGGCGCATGAAAACCATAATCAAGTAAACGCTTGGCAATATCCATCGCGGTAACACCTAATTCTTTCGCTTGTTTTTTCAAGGTAAGAATAAATTCATGTGTTGCACGGCGTTCAGGGTAAGCCATGTCGAAGCCTTTCTCTTTTAAACGCGTCATCATGTAGTTGGCGTTTAATGTTGCGTAATCAGCAACACGTATCATGCCGTCTGCACCCAATAAACGCGCATAAATATAAGCACGCAATAGTACGCCGGTATTACCCATATGCGCAGAGAGACGGCCGATAGTATCTGGACGTTCTTTCTCAGTCACCACACTATATGACTTGCCATCATAAGCAACGAAAGGTACCGGTAAGTAGGGAACCAATCTTTCACTAACACCAACAGGGCCAGCACCAGGGCCACCACCACCGTGTGGTGTTGAAAATGTTTTATGCAAATTCATGTGAATGACATCGAAGCCCATATCGCCGGGTCTCACTTTACCGAGAATAGCGTTGAGGTTGGCACCGTCATAATAAAGTAAGCCACCTGCTTCATGAATGATTTGAGCGATCTCGGCAATCTTACGTTCGAACACACCGAGAGTAGAAGGGTTGGTTAACATGATGCCCGCGGTTTGCGGGCCGACTGCTGCGCGCAGTGCATCAAGATCAACGTCACCATTTTTATCGGTAGGAATTTCTCGTGCTTTATAGCCGCACATTACGGCAGTAGCGGGGTTAGTACCATGCGCAGCATCAGGGACTAATATTTCGCTACGAACATCATCATTGCGTGCGTCGTGGTAAGCACGAATCATCGCTACGCCGGCGAACTCGCCTTGTGCGCCAGCCATGGGTGATAACGAAACCTCTTTCATGCCTGTGATATCTTTAAGCATTTCTTGCAGTTCGTAAAAGCACGTTAAGGTACCTTGATTATGTTTTGCGGGCGTTAGCGGATGCTTACGTAACAAGCCCGGTAACATTGCATACTTATTACAAGCACGTGGGTTATATTTCATTGTGCAAGATCCCAGTGGATAAAACTGGGTATCGATAGAGAAATTTTTCTGCGACAGTTGCGTGTAGTGACGCACGGTCTGCATTTCGGATACTGCAGGCAGTTTCGGTGGTGCATCACGCAAACAGGATAGAGGTAAATCACTAATGTCAGCAATTTCGCCGGCAGATTCACTGGGTGACTGGCTAGGATTGCGTCGCTGATCGACGCTGTGTTGAAAAATTAACATAGCTATTCTCTAGTCTCTATTGATCATTGCTGGCGATAGGAAGGTCATGCATCACACTTTGCATAGCAGTGCTGTAGGCAATGATGTCAGCTTCAGTTTTAGTTTCGGTGACGCAGACAACGATAGCATTGCTTAATTCTGGATAGTCTTGGCTAAGATCATAGCCACCAAGAATGCCATGTTCGGTGAGCTCCTCTAATACTTCTGCTGCCGGGCGATTTAGATACAGCACCGATTCGTGAAAACAGGGGCCATTAAATGCTGCACTGACACCGCTGATTTGTGTTGCTTGTGAAACCAGAGTAACCGTGTTTTTATGGCAGCTTGCGGCAACACGTGCTAGACCGTCGGCACCTAATAAAGACATATGTATCGTTGCCGCGGTGACCATTAAGCCTTGGTTGGTACAAATATTTGAAGTTGCTTTAGAACGGCGAATATGTTGTTCGCGTGCTTGTAAGGTAAGGCTAAAACCTTGTTTTCCTTCAACGTCAACGGTGCGCCCGATAATACGCCCTGGCATTTGCCGGACAAATTTTTGATTGCAGCACATAAAGCCAAAATAAGGGCCGCCTGAAGAAAGCGGAGCACCTAATGGTTGGCCTTCACCGCAGACAATGTCGGCGCCGTTGCTTCCCCATTGGCCTGGAGCTTTAAGTAATTGCATAGCGATTGGATTTACCACGCCAATAACGAGCATATTATTTTCATGCGCCCAATCTGTCAGCGTATCAACGTCTTCTATAACACCAAAGAAATTGGGCTGTGGAATAATTAAAGCACTAACGTCGTTAGCCATATCATCGTCAATTATTATGCGACCTGATTTTTTATCATAATCAAGTTCAATCAGTTCAATATTTTGGCTGCTGACAATTGAGCGTACTGTACGACGGTAATTAGGGTTAACTGCGCGTGGCATCAATATGCGCTTAGTCGTTTTTTTACGTTGGCTGCGTACCGCCATTAATACTGCTTCAGCTAAGGCAGAACCACCATCGTATAAAGAAGCGTTGGATACATCCATGGCCATGATTTCAGCCATCATAGTTTGGTATTCGTAAAGCAGTTGTAGTGTGCCTTGGCTCGCTTCAGCTTGATAAGGTGTATAGGCGCTATAAAACTCGCCGCGTGTTGTAATTTCCCATACTGCTGCTGGAATATGATGTTCGTAGCTGCCGGCACCAATAAAGCATTGTAGGTGGGCATCTTGTTCGGCGCGTTCTGACATTAAGCGTGCCACCTCCATTTCGGAGAGTGCAGCAGGCATTTTGCTTAATTTATCGACGCGTAACTCGCTAGGAATTTCATCAAAAAGCTGCTCAATGCTGTCGACGCCAATAGCGTCGAGCATGGCTTTAGTTTCAGTTTCAGTATGGGGTATAAAAGGCATAATCGTATCTACTTTAGTGGCTATCTTCTTCGGCTAGTTTGTTATAGGTGTCAGCATCAAGTAAGTCATCAAACTCTGTATTAACAGAGGGTTTTAATTCAAATAACCAACCATTTTCATAAGGGCTTTGGTTGACGGTTTCGGGTGCCTCGGCAACCGTTTCGTTAACAGCAGTGACTTCACCGCTGAGAGGGCTGTAGACATCTGAAGCGGCTTTGACCGATTCAACAACAGCACATTCTTCGCCGGCACTGATTTCATCGCCAACCTCTGGTAGTTCGACAAAGACCATGTCGCCGAGTAAATCTTGCGCATGATCAGTGATGCCAATACGAACATTGCCGTCTTCTAGGGTTTCTACCCATTCGTGGCTTTTGGTATATTTTATTTGTGTTGGAATGTCGCTCATGATGTTACCTCCCGGTATGAGTGCCAGATGTCATTATTAAACAAGACAGGATTTACCGTTACGGACAAACGGTGGTTTGACTATATGTACAGTCATAGCTTTACCGCGCATATCCACTTCGCAGTTGTCTTTTATAGTATGTTTGATACGTGCCAAGGCAATAGAATGCCCTAAGGTTGGTGAAAAACTACCGCTGGTGATTTCACCGACTAATTCGCCGTTAGCAAATACTTTTTGATGATTACGTAATACGCCGCGTTCTTCTAATACTAGGCCAACAAATTGGTCGTGGTCGCCTTGCGCGGCTTGCGCTTCCAAAGTATCGCGACCGACAAATGATCGTTCTTTCGGCTCGAAAGCGACAATCCAGCTTAAGCCCGACATTAAGGGGGTGACACTTTCATTCATATCACTACCGTACAAATTCATGCCGGCTTCCAAGCGCAAAGTATCGCGCGCACCAAGACCGCAGGCTTTTACACCTTGGTTTAGCAGCGCTTGCCATAAGGCTGGCGCATCTTCGTTAGCCATAATAATTTCGTAGCCGTCTTCACCGGTATACCCCGTGCGGGCGATAAATAATTCATCATGGTCTATCGCAACAAACGGTTTTAGGGCCTCACACTTTGCAGTGGCATCAGCACCCAGTGCAGCATGTGCTTTAGCACGTGCATTAGGGCCTTGCACCGCAATCATAGCGAGATCATCGCGCTCGTTAACGTCAACAGAGTAGTTGCTAGCGTGTTTTTCTATCCAAGCAATATCTTTTTCGCGCGTTGAGGCGTTAACGACAATACGAAACCAAGAATCAGCCATATAGTAGACAATGAGGTCGTCAATGACGCCGCCGTCTTCTTTTAGCATGCAGGTGTATAAGGCTTTACCTGGCACTTTGAGTTTATCGATATTGTTGGTGAGCAGGTATTTGAGAAAGTCGCGGACTTTGTCGCCGTGTAAATCGACAACAGTCATATGGCAGACATCAAACATACCGGCATCATTGCGCACGTAATGGTGTTCGTCGATTTGTGAGCCGTAATTGATTGGCATGTGCCAGCCACCAAAATCAACCATTTTGGCATTTAGCTTTAGATGTTCAGGGTGGAGAACGGTTTGCTTCATTTGGGCTCACAGTATTAACGATAAAAGGCGACATTGGTCTACGCATGCCGTCCCTCTGTCCTGTGTGCCTGAGAGCTTAGCCCCTTCGGCGAGTCATTCTAGTCCGGATAATCTCACATATTGATGAGTTATCCGGACTAGATCACTACTCTCCAGAGTCAACATCCTTGGTGGTTCCTGATACCTGAGCGTTTACGGACGTGTTTGCGCCTTCGGTGCCCTATATACGGATGTACCTTATATATAGAGACTCTCCCACAAAAGAGACGTGTTGATGACAAGAATTTTACCTAGCCGTTAGCGAAAAACCAAGCTTTATTAAGTTGCAGGTAAGTCTTTGATACTAAAACGAATAGCTTAGAAACTACGAGCAGCGCGCTCATCTTTATTAGCGTTAGTGTTAACGCTGGTGCGAGCCATTAACCAAATGGCAGGGATAGTGGCTATAACAATGATCAGTGCAGCGGGAGCGGCAAGTTCCAGCATTTCTTCGCTGGCTTCTATCCAAATACGAACGGGCAGGGTATCAAAGCCAACAGGTCTTAATAATAAGGTGGCGGGTAACTCCTTAATAGAGTCGATAAATACCAAGACCCAGGCGCTGGCCATGCCGCCACGGATCATCGGTAAGATGACGCGCTTTAGGTTTTCGAATGGGCCTGCGCCTAACACGCGACCGGCTTGCTCTAGAGAGGGCGTAAGCTGTTGCATCGCGGCTTCTTGAGATTGTACGGCCAAAGGTAAAAACCGAATTACCAATGCCAACACTAAAAGCGTTAAACCACCGTATAGCGCAGGCAATGCAAAAATAGCAAAGCTAATAATACCTAACGCAACAACCGGCCCAGGTAGTACGAAGCCAACACTAGAGAAATATAAACACGTGCTGCTTAACCATGACTTGATGCGAGTGTGAAATAAGCCAATAGGTAAAGCAATGACCATAGCCACGGTCGCTGCTAATACACCCACGATGAGAGAGTTAAAAGTGTAACCCCAAAAGCGTGAGTCGATAGCCCCTTGGTTTATGGCATCCCAGCTCCATTGCAGCATCCATAGTAGAGGTAAAATAAAGGCAAATAAACAAATCAACCCTAACCAAAACCAAATAATTATCAACTCGCCTTTGCTCGCTTTGCGCGCGGCGTGATGACGTGATTGTGCGTTGCTAAAATAACGCGCTCTGCTACGAAAGAAACGTTCAAGAACCATGAACGTTAAGCTGAGCGCTACTAAAATTAAGCTTAAGCCGGCTGCGGCTTCATAATCTAAGCGGCCACTCATTTGTAAGTAAATACTTAAAGTAAAAGTTTGAAAGCGAAGCATGCTGACAGCGCCAAAATCAGACAGTGTATGTAAGACGACAACGGCCATTGCCGCAGCGATAGCAGGTCGTATTAAAGGCAGGCTAATATTCCAAAATACAGAAAGAGAGCTTGCACCTTGAATGCGTGCTGCTTCTTCAAGGCTACGGTTGGCATCCATTAGTGCAATGCGCACGAGAAGAAAAACGTAAGAAAATCCTGCTAGGGTAAGTATTAATGCAGTGCCCCAGATATTGAAAATATCCAAAGAGCTGCCAAACACCGCTAACCAGAATTGTCCTAACCAACCATCATCAGCAGTCATGACCGTATAGATGTGAGCAAAGACATAAGTAGGAATAGCTAGGGGCAATACTAGCAACCAGCTAACTATGCGCCGACCTTTAAAGTCGCGTCGTGCAACAAGCCATGCTGCGCTTACACCGAGTATTAAACAACCTATAGCAACCAATACGCTAAGAGATAGGGTGTTGGCTAATAGTTCAGGTACGCGGTTTTGCCAAAGTGTTCCCCATTTAGATAATGTTAGTTCACTGCTTTTGTAGCCAACAAAAATAAGTGGAATGGCAGCCAATAGCGCAACAAGGCTCGCTGTACTAGCAAGGGGGCGAGCAATGGAATGCATGATTTGTTTGTTAACCTAAGTTTATCAACAGAATGTAGATGAGAGCTAAGGCATACCAATCGATTCAATAAGATCAAGTGTGCGATTACGTTCGGTGCCGAGTTTATGCATGGCCACATCAGAAACTTTAAAGCTACCAGCAGTAGGTATTGCCGGGTCCGCGGCAACGCCAGGACGAACAGGGTACTCGCGATTCACTTCAGCAAAGATTTTTTGACCTTCTTCTGATATTAAAAAGGCAACTAATTTTTTAGCAGCTTCTTTGTTTTTACTGTATTGACTAATAGCAATGCCGGCGACATTTTCGGCAACACCCATGCCATTCTCGCCTTGGTCAGGTAATACAATCTTAATTGGGGAATCCGGTGTTTTAGCTAAATGACGATAGATGTAGTAATGATTAACTAAGCCCACATCTGCTTTTCCAGCAGCAACGGCATTAACAACTTTGCTGTGTTTGTTAAAGACTTTGCCATCGACATTTGTTTTCATGCCGCGTAGCCAATCACCTGTTTGTTTTTCATCTGACGCCAGCATATAAACCGTTACACCAGCAATATAACTGCCGTTAGCACTGTGAGTAATAGCTAAGCGGCCTTTTAAAGCAGGGTTGGCTAAATCAAAAACGGATTGAATAGCGTCAGTGTTTTCAGCATTGGTGTTTACTACCAATACACGCATACGACTAGACAAGCCTATCCAAGCATTGTCAGGAGCCCGGTATTGTTCAGGAATATCTGCGGCGAATTCGTCAGATAAAGGCTCAAATAAACCCTTGTCCGCACCGACTTGTAAATTACCGGCATCGTTACTTAGGAATAAATCGGCTTCAGTACGTTTGCCTTCTAGAATTAATTTGTTCAGCAGGGCGGTAGATTTGGCATTGTGCAGAATCACCTTAATACCGGTTTTTTCGGTAAATGCCTCAACAACAGGTAAAACAAACTGATCACTGCGACCAGAATAGATCACCAATTGTTCTTCAGCGACAGCAAATTGTCCAGAAATTGACATTATTGTTGCTATTACTGGTACTAAAAAACGTTTTAGCCTCAACATTGGCTCAAGCTCCTATATATTAAGGTGAGAGATACAAGATTAATGATAATCATTATCATTAATGGTCTCAAGTACTATCTCTATAGCGCCTATTGTTGTTTAGTCTTGATAGAGGGAAGAATTGGTATGCCGTGCTTTGATATGGTGGTTATTTACCAGCAGCTAAGCCGATAAAGATTGACGTCGTTTTCGGTGCTGCGTTTATGGTGGCGAAGCTAATATTTCTTAACCAATTAAGTGTGTCGTTATTATTGCTGAATAATTTATTAAGACTATTGGTGGCTGTAAGCATTGTTAGATTACTTGTTTTACGCGCACGCTGATATTTCTTGAGAGTGTATTCTCGACCAATATCACGTTTATTTTCTAATGCGGTTTCTATAGTGTTCGCAAAACAGGCCGCATCGAGTAGACCTAGATTGACGCCTTGGCCTGCTAAAGGGTGAATGCTGTGTGCGGCATCACCGACTAATGCTATACGTTTTGTAATATAGTCATTGGCATGTTGCGCCTTGAGTGGAAAGGCCGCACGTTCACTATCTAAGGTCACTTGGCCGAGTTCGTTTTGAAAGGCGGTTGTAATTTCTGCTTCAAAGGCTGTTTTGTCCATGGCCATAAGTTCATTGGCATAATCATTTTTTGCTGACCAGACTATGCTGGAGCGACCGTCATCTAAGGGTAGAAATGCCAGTGGACCGGTTTCTAAAAAGCGTTGCCAACCAATTTGTTGGTTTGGTTTTTCTGTTATTACATTGGCAACGATGCCTTGTTGCTGATAGTCCCGGCTGGTTGTAGTGATATGGCTTAGTTCGCGAACTTTACTGTGTGCGCCATCTGCACCTACGACTAATTTAGCTGAAATGGTTTTGTTATTACTTGTCGTAATAACCGCTCTATCTTTTTCAACAGTCAGCGTTTCTAACGATACGCCCAGTGCTAACTCTACCGAGCGCCGATAAGCCAGTGCTTGATGTAGTGCTTGTTGTACGCGTCGGTTTTCGACAATATGGCCGAGATAGGCTGTGCCGGTATCTGCGCTATCGAAGATGAGTTTGTTATTAGCATCTTCATTCCATACATGTAGTGCTCGAAATGGGCTGGGTCGTTCTTTAATGAGGTTTTGCCAAACACCTAGTTTTTCGAGTAGCTCGCTTGATGTGCTGGTTAGTGCAGAGACTCTTATGTCATAGTCGTCGTAGCTATTATTTGGCCAATTAGCGTCGGGTTTATAGCCGTCGATAAGGAGTAATTTCAGTCCGCTATCAGCCAATGCACAAGCAAGTGTTGCCCCGACAATATTGGCGCCGACAATAATAATATCGTAATCGTGTTGCATATTAATTGAGTGGTATGCCACGCGCTAAACGTGGCTGTTTACCTGCGATGCCCATTGTTTGTCGTGCGAGTAAATTTTTTATGGGTGGTAATAAATCAACACCGACTAAGGCGATGTTGCGCATTAATTTTACTGAAGCCAGTGGATTGATAAATACGCTGACTAGCGTTTCGGTAAAGCCAATAATACGTTGTTGATCGCTTTGCCGCCATTGTTGAAAAGTCTTGAGGCTGGTTTCGTTACCTATATCATTATTCTTAGATAAAGCATCATTGATTGTTTCGGCGAGTACAGCAATGTCTCTTACACCCAAATTAAATCCTTGACCTGCAACGGGGTGCAAGCTGTGTGCGGCGTTACCGATTAATACAGCGCGCTTGGCGAGTGTTTTCTCGGCTTTATTTAAGGCTAATGGGTAGGAGCCACGTTTTCCGACTTTTATTAGCCTACCTAAGCGATCACCAAAACGTTCGGATAGTCGTGCTAAGAAGGCATTATCGTCAAGGTTTAATATCTCTTCGACTTCATTGTGCCAGACGGTATAGACCAAAGCGCAACGTTGTTCGCTCATGGGTAAGAAGGCGAGTGGTCCGCTGTCAGTAAAACGTTCGTAAGCTGCGTTGTTATGTGATTTTTCTGGGGTGACATTAGCAACGATGGCGGTTTGGCCATGATCGTGAGTTTGTGTTGCGATACCTAGTAATTCGCGTGTTTTAGATTTAGCACCATCAGCACCAACGACGAGTGAACAACTCAGCGTTTTATTTTTTCCATCCTGTTCGATCAAGATATTGGCAAGTTCATCTGTGATGTTGAGACCAATAATTTTTGCCGGACAAATAAGTTCAACGTTATCTAAGTTTTGTAGACGTTGCTTAAAGGCTTCGCCGATTGCACGCGTTTGTGCGACGTAACCCAGCGCGTCGACGCCATGATTTTTGGCATGAAGTCGTGCAGCGCCAAAATGTCCTCGATTACTGATGTAAATCGATTCGATTGGTGTTGCGGCCTTAATGATGTCGGGCCATAAGCCTAATGTACTAAATATACGGTAACTGGCTTGAGACAAGGCGATATTGCGATCGTCATAACTTGGTTGAGCTGCATCGCGAAAAGGTATGGCTTCGATAATTGCGATGCGTAGTTTATTGCCGTTAGCGTTTAGGCCACCTAAAGCGCAGGCAAGCCCAGCTCCGACTAAGCCGCCGCCAATGATAATAATGTCGTAATCTAATTGCTTGTTCGACATTAGGCTGCCTGCATAATGGCTTCGATATTGTCGGCATGTTTGGGTGCGGCAGCGCTAAGCACTTTGTTGCCCGTGCGTGTGACAACAACGTCGTCTTCAATGCGAATACCAATGCCGCGCCAGCGTTTGGCAACTTTTTTACAATTAGGCGATATATATAAGCCTGGCTCAACCGTTAGTACCATACCAGGGCGAAGTTTTAGCCACTGTTGATCTTGTTTGTATGGCCCTACATCATGTACATCCATACCCAACCAATGACCAGTGCGGTGCATATAAAAATCTTTATAGGCATTGTCTTTAATAAGCTGTTTGTAATCGCCTTTTAACAAACCGAGTTTAATAAGGCCTTTGGTGAGCACGCGCACAGCGGTGTCATGGTGAACGTTATAGCCGACACCGGGTTGTACTTTTTTGATTGCGGCTAATTGCGCATCCAATACTAAATCGTAGAGCGCGCGTTGTTCCTCGCTAAAGCGTCCGTTGACGGGAAATGTGCGCGTAATGTCAGAGGCATAATTAGCATATTCAGCGCCTGCATCGATCAGTAATAAGTCGCCATCATTTAATACAGCGTTATTCTCGGTGTAATGCAAAATACAGGCATTTTTGCCACCTGCGACAATCGACTGATAGGCAGGAGAGCGGCTACCCTGTTTCATAAAGCAATGCGTTAATTCGGCATCGATTTCATATTCATTCATGCCAGGTTTACAATGCTGCATAGCTTGAATATGCGCTTCGGATGCGATATTGGCGGCATGCTGCATTGATTTTATTTCTGCGCTTGATTTTATTAAGCGCATTTGATGAGTTATGTGAGATAAGGAAATAAATTGTGAGGGTTCATTCACACCGCTGCGTGATTGATTGCGCAGACTTTCAGCTTGTTGCGTTAAGACTTGATCGAACTCGTGGTCTTGGCCGAGTGTATAAAAAATGCGGTCTATTCCGCCCATCCATTCGCTAAGCTTGCTGTGTAGGTCTTCGATTTCATAGGCTTCATCGGCGCCAAATTGTTCTATAGCGCCCTCTGGACCGTAGCGATGGCCATTCCATATCTCGAGGGTTTTATCACGCTTGCGACAGAATAAAATAAAACGAGATTTTGATTTCTCACGCAGTAATACCATGACCGCTTCAGGTTCATTAAAGCCTGTTAGGTAGTAGAAGTCGCTATCAGGTCGAAAAGGGTAATGAACGTCGCGATTGCGAATTTTTTCTGTCGCGGTCGGTAATATCGCCATACTGTTCGGGCCCATTTGTTTAAGTAGGCGTTGGCGACGTTTGTTGAATTCGGTTGTCATAAATAGATATGTCTATGGTTAAGAGGATCAGTGTAGTGTTTCACCGTCGGGTTGTTTGCTGTTTTCATCGGCAATGGTGAAGGTTCCGACACGCAGGTATTCTACTAATTCCATATAAGCAGACTCTTCATCTTCACCTTCTTCAAACTGTTCTTCAAGTTGCGCAATGGCGCTAAAGTCTTCGATGATCTCACGACTGGCTGCTGATAATGCATCGAGTGTTTTTAAGCCGCTGACGCTAAGACCAAAAAGGAAGCCTTGGCACCATAGGCTAAGAGCTTGTGTGCGTTGTGCAATCGTTTCATTGTCATCAGGCAACAGCGGATTAAACTCGTAATTTAGACTGTTCAATTGGGTGCGAGTTTCACGATGTAATGTCGCAAGTTCGGCAATAGCGGCGCCCTGAGGTGATGCGATAGCATCACTGAGGAAGTGCTCTTGGGGTGCGCCCTGAGGTGATGCGATAGCATCACTGAGGAAGTGCTCTTGGGGTGCGCCCTGAGGTGATGCGATAGCCTCACTTTGTAAGTTGTATTCGTCTTCGGATGAGTCAGTATGTTGTGCGTTGTGGCTTTTAGCTAAAAATTTCGTGAACAGTTGCTTAGGTGATTCTTCTTCTAAGCCTAGCCAATCGCTACCTTGGGTAGTTGGGTCTAAGCTAAGCATGCCGCAAAGGATTCCGTGTGCTTCGGAGCACTCAACAGTTGCATCGAGGTCACTTAATAAACGTTGATAATCGTCGTAGTCAGGCATATTACTTTTTTTTAGAGATAATTCGTGTCTGTTGTGGCATAGACTGGGTTTTAAACGCTATTGTATCGGATATGATGCTTTAGGTGAGAAACAATGCCGTTGACCGTATTATGGGGCCGATTTATAGTGGCTTCATGACTATTTGGAGGTGACTTATGGGCGAGTCAGATACCACGCAAACAATCGATTTTTCCCGCTTTGAATTTTGGGTTGGTGAGTTAATTGAAACGTGTGAGCAGCTTAAGCAAGAAAATGCAGAATTGCGTTTAGAGCAATCGACTTTAATTGATGAAAAAGTGCGGTTAGCTAGCCGTAACAATCGTGTAACCGTAAGATTGGAGACATTAATTGGTCGTCTTAAAATGATGGAGTCAGTTTGATGAACGCTGATCGCATTTCGGTAGCGGTACAGATATTAGATAAGGAATATCGCTTTTCTTGCCCAGAAGAGGAAAGTGAAGCCTTAGTCGGTGCAGCACGTTGCGTTAACCGTAAAATGGCTGAGATTCGTGATTCAGG
>JAADIY010000035.1 GCA_013151045.1 Gammaproteobacteria bacterium | reverse complement strand
CTAAATCGAGGTCGTAGTCGACGCCGCTGGTTTCGCCATCGGTATTATAATTTGCGCCATTGTATTCAAGTCTTAGGTTGGTATTTTTAGTGAGTGATTGCGCAAGTTGTAGTTTTCCACCGAGTGTGCCGATTCCTATACCAAATGCGGTGTCTGCAAAGCTTTGTTGTGAAATAAAGAGTGTTGAAGCGACAAGTAGGGTCTTGATAGTATTTTTCATTGCGGACACTCCGTGAATACATGTCCTTTTTACCAAGCTTGGCTAATCGGTTCTGTGTGGTGGTTTGCAAAGTGTTACCACGGCTATTGAACCTGGCTATCACCTATAGGTCTCTAAGGTAAGGGGGTGTATGATAGCCAGTGAGCTTGAATCTGGTGAACTGGAATCAGTCTGTATCAGTGTATTACTGGTCTGTAGAGGTGGTGACAATGAAAAAACGAATTCATATTGGCGTAATAATGCTGGTTTGTTTGCTTATGGCAAGTTTGTCTCATGCTGGTAGTCAAGGTCGCTATTCTCATCATGGCAATAATGCTTTTATTGAAGCGGGCTCTGGTGAGGCAATGATTTTAGATGCGTTTATATTGCGACCTGTTGGTTTGGTAACAACGGTGATTGGCGGCGCAGCGTTTGTCGTATCGTTGCCATTTACTGTGATAGGTGGCAATGTTGGTGAAGCGGCAGATAAATTATTGGTTGAGCCGATCGCCTATACGTTTAAACGTAAACTTGGTGATATAGAGTATTAGCCTGTTTAGGTTTTAGTTTATCTAATGGCGCTCTTTCATTAGACGTTGTTTGCTCCGCGCCCAATCACGATCACGCTCGGTCGCACGTTTATCGTGCTGCTTCTTACCTTTGGCTAGGCCCACTTCGATTTTGGCGCGGCCATTCTTCCAATATAATGCGGTCGGCACGACGGTATAGCCTTTACGCTCTACTGAGCCGATGAGATGATCGATTTCGCGGGCGTGAAGCAAGAGTTTGCGCGTGCGCGTAGGGTCAGGGTTTATATGGGTTGAAGCACTTTGCAGTGGTGAGATATGGCCATTAAACCAAAATGCTTCGCCATCTCTAATTACGACATAGCTTTCGGTCATTTGCGCGCGCCCAGCACGCATACTTTTTACTTCCCAGCCTTCAAGTACGAGTCCTGCTTCAAAGCGTTCTTCAATAAAATATTCGTGGCGCGACTTTTTATTGAGCGCGATGGTGTTGTCTGACACCTTTTTCTTGTTTTTAGCCATGGCGCGATTATACAAGGTAAAGTAGCGATAATGTCTGCAAATGCTTGTATTAGATAGGAAAATCCCAGACAATTAGCGATAAATTAGGGTGGCGATAAGATATCTACCCATGCCGCTGTGCATGGGCTACTAGTATTCATACGAATATGGCACACAACAGAACATCACTGCATGGACTTTGGACCTCGCGCTGGGCTTTTATTATGGCAGCGACGGGCTCTGCGGTGGGCCTCGGTAATATTTGGAAATTCCCCTATATCACCGGCGAAAACGGCGGTGGTGCCTTTGTTTTAATTTACCTCTTATGTATTTTTCTGATGGGTGTGCCCATCATGATGGCCGAAGTGATGTTGGGCCGCCGTGGTCGTCGTAACCCTGTCGATAGTATGCGATACCTTGCTGAAGAGATGGGCCATTCGCAGTTGTGGCGATTCCTCGGCTGGTTGGGCGTAGTGGCAGGCTTTTTTATACTCTCTTACTATAGTGTGATTGCTGGTTGGGCGATTAGCTATGTCTTTAGTACTGGTGCAGGCACTTTTGCTGGTGCTGACGCCGAATTGGTTGGGCAGCATTTTGATGAGCTAACCAAATCACCGCTAACACTGATATTTTGGCACAGCATTTTTATGGTTATCACCATGATCGTTGTTGCACGTGGCATTGAAGACGGTATTGAAAAAGCTGTGCGCTTTTTGATTCCTGCTTTATTTATACTAATGATTGTTATGGTGCTATATGCCATGACCACCAGTGGTTTTGCTGACGGTTTGCGCTTTATGTTTGCGCCGGATTTTTCAAAGATCACAACAGAAGGTGTGCTCAAAGCAATGGGCCAGGCCTTTTTTACTTTGAGTATTGGTATGGGCGCCATTATGGTTTACGGTGCTTATTTACCTAAAGAGACATCGATCGCTCAGACCTCATTTACCATTGCGATTGCCGATACCTCGGTAGCGGTGTTGGCGGGTGTCGCGATTTTTCCTATTGTCTTTTCAAACGGTTTAGAAGCAGGGTCTGGGCCAGGACTCATTTTTGTTACCTTACCATTGGCGTTTGGCAATATGGCTTTTGGTACCTTCTTTGGTACTTTATTTTTTATTTTGTTGGTGTTTGCCGCTTGGAGTTCGTCAATTAGTTTAATTGAGCCAGCAGTGGCTTGGCTGATTGAAAATAAAAATTTCAGTCGAATAAAAGCAAGTATCACACTTGGTTTACTGACTTGGGTTGTTGGTTTGGGTACGGTCTTTTCATTTAATGAATGGTCATATATTGCTTTGTTTGATAATACCCCTTTGCAAGGTAAAACATTTTTTGATGTGTTGGACTATTTAACGTCTAATATTATGTTGCCATTAGGTGGTGTATTGATGGCTATTTTTGCAGGTTGGTTGATGAAGCGAACCGCGTGTGAAGAAGAGCTGGCAATCAATGAAACTGCCTACTTACTATGGCATTTTCTAGTTCGTTATGTCACACCGGTTGCGGTGATGTTGGTCTTTCTTAACGCCATAGGCGTCTTTTCTTAAGCGAGTCGTAGTATTTTGTCGAAAGTTAATCGTAGTGCTCTTGTGCCATACAGTGCGCAAGCCATGTTTGGTTTGGTAGATGATATAAAGTCTTACCCTGAATTTTTGCCCTGGTGTGCTAGTAGCAAAGAGTTTGATCGTGATAATCAAGGTGTTTGTGGTGAGGTTGAACTGCGCAAGGGTAAGGTGCATAAGTCGTTCACAACGCAAAATACCAATGTGCCTGGAGAAAGCATTACGATGCGGCTGGTTGATGGGCCGTTTAAGACGCTAGAAGGTGTGTGGTCTTTTCAAACATTAAAGGGTGATGTCGGCGATGTACCCCAGGGGTGTAAGGTTGCTTTGGATTTAGATTATGAGTTTTCCAACGTGTTATTAAAAATGACGGTAGGGCCGGTGTTCCAGCAGATTGCAGATAAATTAGTTGATGCTTTTTGTCAGCGCGCCAATGATTTATATGGACAAAAAAACGTATGAGCAGTGAGACGATAGAAATAGAAGTGGCTTATGCGACTCTTGAAGAGCAAGTGATTTTTAAGCAAAGCGTTGCGGCTGATGCAAGCGTTGAAGCTGCGTTATTGGAATCTGGTTTGCTTGAACGTTACCCTGAAATTGATCTGACTGTTAATAAGGTTGGGGTCTTTGGCAAGCTGTGTAAATTGGATGCGGGGCTACGTCCAGGGGATAGAATCGAAGTGTATCGCAAATTGATTGCTGACCCCAAAGAGGCACGACGTAAGCGCGCTAATGAGTCGAAGTAAAACTGATTAACGTTCGGTTTTGCGTATATTACTAAAGGTGCTTAGATAGATTTGTCGTTAGCTGCATCACCACTTTTTTTTACAGGCTTAGGTCGGCGCTGTGGAATGTCGGTGTTAAAGTTAATCAAGTGGTCGCCTTCAAAGAACAGCACCAGTTGATACAGATCAGCTGTTTTGTTTGCAGGTTTAAAATAGTAAACATAGTCCCAGCGATCTTGGCGAAAGGGGTCTTGTATTAGCGGTGTACCAAGTAAACGGACGACCTGTTGGCGTTTCATGCCAACGTGAAGCTTTGCTAATTGTTCGTCCTCGATAATGTTGCCTTGCTGAATATCGATTTTATGAATAGAGCAGGCGGATAGCAGTAGGATTAGAGTGACGGTAAGTAGTGAGCGATAGGCCATAACGGTAATAATTGATTCTCGTTTCTATTTAGGTTTTATTGCTTAGCCGAATACAGTAACATGTAAAGAGGGCGGAGCGTTTCAAGAGGCAAATAGTAACGCATGTCGGCCTCAGCAAAAAGGCTTGTTACTTCATAATATACATTTAGGATCGCTAACGACAGATGAGTTCATCCGAATTAAAAAATGCTGGCCTTAAGGCCACACTGCCACGTATTAAGATTCTTGAAATCATGCAAAAGAACCGTGCTGGCCATATGCGTGCGGAAGAAGTCTATCAAGCACTGCGTGATGAGGGTGAAGACGTTGGTTTGGCGACGGTTTATCGTGTTTTGACCCAGTTTGAAGATGCTGGTTTAGTCATTCGGCATCACTTTGAAGGTGGCCATGCGGTATTTGAGTTAGACGAAGGTCATCATCATGACCACTTAGTTTGTGTTAAGAGTGGCAATGTTATTGAGTTTACTGACCCGATTATCGAAGAGCGGCAGAAGGCCATTGCTAAAGAGCATGGCTTTAAGATGACCGACCACACCTTAGTTATTTATGGTGTGTCAGCAGAGTATCAAAAACCAGAAGACTAGCCCCAGCGAGTTTCTTCAAAATCAATCACCAGGTAGCGACACTATTGGATGTATTTTGCTAGACTACGGCCTATGTTGCGCTCTTTGATTCTTGGTTGGCTGATTATCTGTACCTTCGGGTATGGTTCGGTATGGGCATTTGATAGCCATGCTGGCACCCCTGAGCAGCATGAGAGCCATGTCAGTACGCAATATAATTTGGCCGACGGTGATGACCATTCGTCTTGTGATCACTGCTGCCATGCTGCCTCTCATATGACCGGATTGTGGTCTGGTCAAGCCATGGTTTACGTTCAGGCTGCCAACAAAGTGGTGCCTTTCAACCATCCGTCCTACCATTTCCTGCCCACTGATCCCCCCGATCACCCTCCTCGAAGCTAATTCTCGTTCTGTTTGACCGGCATCGTGCCGGTGCCTTGTATTGCCTCTTTACGGTAATGCTGCCGATAGCTTTCGATTAAGGACTGAATAATGTTGAAGTACTATTTTTCCGGGGCAGGATTATGCGCCTGCTTGTTTTTGACACCCATCGTTTATGGCGCGACAGCGGCTCCGGGACTGTCTAATTGGGTTAGTGAAATTATCTATGAAAATCCGCAAGTACAGGCTCAACAAGCTGCGCTAGAGACAGCTCGCGCGCAGGCACGAGCAGCTGGACGGCCATTGTTTAACCCTGCACTGGAGCTGGAGTATGAACGAGCGATCGATGACGCGGCGTCAGTTGGAATCAGTCAAACGTTTGATTGGTCAGGCAAGCGCGGCGCCCGTACAAGCGTTGCTCAATTTGAAGTACAGGCAGCCATCGCAGGTCTGGCACTAACGCGTCAGCAGTTGGCGAATGAGCTGTTGTCGAGGTTGTCCGCATACCATGCTGCCAGCGCGCTGGCGCGAATTGCCCATTCACGGGTTGAGTTGATGGGGCGCTTTGTCGAGTTATCGCAGCGGCGTCGAGAGGCGGGAGATCTGGGCCAGATCGAGCTGGACCTGGCCCGCCTGGCGTCTGCTCAGGCACGCTTTCAGTATTCCAGCGCGGCCGCTAAGCAAATCACTGAGAAGCAAGCCTTGGTAGCGGTAGATGGGCGATTTCCAACTGACTTGCCGGCCTTGCCAGAGCTGCCACCGGCTATCGAGCTTGACAATATAGACAAGGAAAACTTATTGGCAGCGCTGCCAACCATGTTCGCTGCCCGCGCGCGCATGGATGCAGCCAGGTCGCAGGTGCAATTGCAGTTGCGCGGCAAACGCCCTAATCCGACCCTGGGTTTTCGTGTTGGTAAAGAAGAGAGCTCCACGCTCACCGGTTTAACCCTGTCTATTCCACTGTTTGTTCGTAACACTTTTAGTGCCGAAGTGGATGTGGCGAATTCGCAACTGATTCAGAGCCAGCAGGAGGCGGTGAACATACGGCGACGGGGGGCTGCGCAGATTGATGCTGCCGCCCAACGCTACCAGTTACTGCGTAGTAGCTGGCTAGTGTGGCAAGCCCAGGGCCAGGCAAGCCTTGATCAGCAGACCAGTGTGTTGGAACGGCTGTGGCGGGTGGGTGAACTCAATACTACAGATTACCTGGTGCAAGTGAAGCAGACGCTGGACACGCAAGCGGGCGCCGTCCAGCAACATGGTCAGATGTGGCAAGCCTGGAGCAAATGGCTGGCGGCCTCTGGTCAGGTAGAAAAATGGTTGAATTTAGCAGGGCCTGTTAACACTAAGAGAACAAGCTCAGGAGAACAGCAATGAAAAAATTAGCTACTTTGGTGTTTATTGTACTTTTAGGCTGTGGTTTGTCGCCGCTGGCGGTTAGTGTTGATGAGCATGACGATCATCAATCGCACAATGACGACCATGAAGATAATCATGACAAAGACGAGGACAGTGACGAAGATAATCACGCAGAGAAAGGCAGCGACAAGCACGACAGTGAAGAAGCGGGACTTACGTTAACAGCACAACAACTGGCGGCTGCTGGCATTGTCAGTGAAATTTTGCAAGCACGTCGCGTCGCGACCCAGGTGCGGGCGCCAGGTGAAGTTCAGCTCAATGCTTATAAAACCGTCAAAGCCACGCCACGCATTGCTGCCCAAATCATAAAGCGGCATGTGATATTGGGTGATGCTGTGAAAGTAGGTCAACCCCTGGTGACCCTGTCCAGTGTCGATATGGCGCAGGCGCAAGGGGATCTACTGGTCACCGAACGCAACTGGCGACGGGTGAAAAAGCTGGGCCGAGAGGTGGTGTCGGAACAACGCTACACTGAGGCACATATTGCCCGCGCACAAGCGCGCGCCCGTGCGCAAGCCTACGGCATGACCAAACAGCAGGTTAATAAACTTGTCGCCAGCGGTGATGCGTCGCTGGCCAATGGCCGCTTTCAATTGCTGGCAACGCAGGATGGCACGGTGATCCGTGATGCCTTTATCGTCGGTGAATTGGTCGACGCCGGTCGTGTGCTGTTCGAGATCAGTGACGAATCCACGCTCTGGGTAGAAGCGCGTTTGATGCCTGAGCAGGCGGCTCAGGTACAGGTGGGCGCAGCGGCCATTGTCGAGATCAGGACTGAGCAGGTAAATGGCAAAGTAATCCAGGTTCATCATGCACTGGATGAACAGACACGAACCTTGGGTGTGCGCATCGAGATCCCCAATCCAGATGATCGTTTGCATCCCGGTTTATTTGTTCAGGCAAGCATCGACGGTGCTGCGGCTGAGCAGGTGTTGGCGGTACCGACCAATGCGATATTGCGCAGCGCCGATGGCGATTGGCAGTTGTTTGTCGAGCACGCGTTTGGACAATTTGAGCCACGCGAGGTCGCGGTGATTCGCAGCGCGGGTCAACTAACTGTTATAGAAGGCCTTGAGCCCGGTACACGAGTGGTGACACAGGGCGCCTTCTTTTTGCAATCTGAGCTGGCCAAGTCAGGCTTCTCGATACATAACCACTAGGGATCACTATGTTAAATAAATTGATTGATCTTGGCGTGCGTGCAAAATCGCCTGATGGTGGTGTTGGCGCTGCTGGCGACCGTGGTCGCCGGGGTTCTGGTTCTGCCCAAATTGAATCTGGACGCGTTTCCGGATGTCACCAATATACAAGTGCAGATCAACACTGAAGCACGCGGTCTGGCATCGGAAGAAGTGGAACAGTTAATCACCTTTCCCATCGAAGCGGTCATGTATGCCTTGCCCGATGTGGAAGAGGTGCGCTCCATTTCAAAAACCGGTCTGTCGGTGATTACCGTGGTGTTTAAGGAAGGCACCGACATCTACTTTGCCCGCCAATTGGTCTTTGAACGTTTGCAGGCGGCGCGTGAGGAGATACCCGACGGCATCGGTACGCCAGAGTT
>JAADIY010000006.1 GCA_013151045.1 Gammaproteobacteria bacterium | reverse complement strand
CGTAATAGGACACCTCATTTTCAGTCAACACATTTATCTTGGCTTTTTGAGCCAAATTTATGTCTGCCTCCGACCATATAATATTTTTGGTCACGTACACCCAAATTATTTTTGGCTTAAATTCTTTACCATAGTGGCTCTTTATACCCGCTGCTATTTCCCCCTTAAGCAGCATCGTTTCATTTAAGTCTTTCTGCAAGTTTCTTCTGCCACGTCTTAGTGATGACTTGCATTCTACAATCAGTACAGTTTCATCATCTTTCGCTATTATATCTACTTGCTTCTTTTTTATTATGTCATCAGTTTCGCCGTAAGGCAATTTGACTAAAGAACTTGCCAGCTCTCTATAACCCATTCTATAAAATATAGCCCATAAATCATCAGTCAATTTGAAATTATGTTTCTTTTCTCTCTCGAGCCAGCTATCTTTCTTTAATTCTCTTGATACACTCCAATTTTCATTGACATAATTATTTACAGAAGAGTTAGGAACCTTTATCTTCTCCATTGAAGAGTTGCGCTTTCTATATTCTTTTTTTAAATCCAACGCATCATCTATCATAATTTCAGATATCAGACTACCAATAATATTAACTTTATTTTTCATCATAAAATTTATAAATAATTAGAAAATATTAGCTCACTAGTTTTTATTCTGTGTATTGATGAAGCTGCAATCACACTTTTCCTTTCCAGCCTCTCCAAATTAAATACATTTTTGTAAATCTCTCTAATACTTTCGTGATCAGCATTAGTCAATAAAATTTGCGCACCTCTATTACTCGCGCTTACCAATGAGTCTCTCAACCTTATTTGATCATCCCAACTAAATATTTTTTCATTATATTTCACAAAACCATTGAGATTATGTTTAACTGTGTATGGTGGATCTACAAATAAAAAATCGCCTTCTCTAGATTTGTTAATAATGCTTTCGAAATCACTATGCATTAATTTTGCTCTCTTTAAAGCACCAGCGGTTGATTCAAAGTTATCACTAGATAGAAGCACTGAAGTTTTCGATCCTATAGGCACATTGAATTGACCATTTAGATTTACGCGGTACAAAGCGTTCCAACATGTTCTATTTAGATATATGAATCTAGCAGCACGCGAATAAATAGATCTTGTCGCACTAGAACGAATTTTATAGTAATAGTCTTTGGAATGATTTTTATGATGCTTAGCTAGGTAACGCTGAACTAATTTTTGATTGTCTTTTATAGCCTTATAAGTATCAATTAGTTCTTTATTTTTATCTGCTAAGATAGAGTTTTTAGGTAAAAGCTGAAAAAAAACTGCACCGCTTCCTAAAAATGGCTCAATATAACGATTACATTTTTCGGGGAATAACTCTGGGTATCCACGAGTCAACCAGCGTTTTCCACCAGCCCATTTTAAGAATGGCGATAACTCTCCATGTTCCATTACTATAGCCCCCTTGCAACAAACCTTGGTTTTTCAATATTGTCGATTATGTCTATAGACGGGATTTGATGCTCTTCGCCATATTACAATATATGTAAATTTAGTTACAGTAAATTCAATTTTTATCTTTATTGTAAATTGTTTTTCTCATACTCCTATAGTTTTCGCGACCCTCTCAGCAGCCTCGCTATTCTTCTAAATACGCGACGAGAGCGAGGACTGTCTGAGAGAGCAAAGCAAACGAGTTCCGCAGCGCGCGTATTTAGAAGAATAGCGAGGTTACGCCTGGAAGACGGACGGTTGCTGTGTGGGAGTCGAATTTTTGGTTACTTTTTATCGAAAAAGTAACTCGTGACCGTAGGAAATCCTTTAGGGCCCAAGAAGGGCGAAAAACATTGATGAAAAAGAAAGCGTTCCTACGCTATTGAAACTGCAACCACAACATCTTCCCCCCAGTCTCCTCCGCCAACGTCTCATACTCCCAGCGCGTAGAAGGACTCACCCGGCCTAATGGCAAAGTAAAAACAGGAGCTTTAATTTTCTTATAATAAATACGATCATCCGACGGCTCATCACCTATCAAGATATAGGCACTCGGCACATCTGCATTTTGTTCTGCGCGTTTAAACGCTGCGCCGATGGTTTCTTGGCTACCGGTAAACGGTGCGCCATCAATCAAGGCGTCTAACATTGATGACATCGAGCCATGAAAAGTATCGCCACGGCCATCAGAGAACCAAGTTACCGCGTCTAAATCTTTACCGGAGCGTAGTGCAATAACTCGCAATACAGGTATTAAGAATGTCGCAGCACCATGCATTGAGCCTGTGCCATCGATGACCATGTGGATGGTGCTGCCTGGTATGTCTCGCAACCCTTCAACAAAAAGATCAAAGTCTTTTTTGCCTTGACCTTCGCTTAAGCCTGCACCTTCTAATACGATTTTAACTTGAGCGCCCGTGCTTAAACCATTTTGCCCTGAAATATCACGTTGAAATATTTTAAGGCGTTTTTGAGTTTTATCTAGTTCTGCTTGCGCTTCAGCAAGCTCTTTTTTTAATCGCGGCACTTCATGTGTATCTTGAATGCGATAGGTAATCAAAATAATAACGAAGAGAAAGATAAATGCCGCTAACATTAACAATGAAAGATCAGAAAAACTTTCATACATAGTGCCGCCCGTGCGGCGACGCGTGCGAATGCTCATTAGTGTGCTACCTCCCAAGATAATTGCGAGTTCAGTTAGCTTATCAATACTCTCGGCAAGGACTGTCTTGCAGACAAGAGCTGCTCCCTTATCAAAAGACCTAACGAGCCCGAGAGTATTACTAAGCTAACCCGAAGGGCGCTACTGTAGGGTTTCACTGCTGCGTTGCAGTATTCAACAAGGGAATAACCCTTACCTTTATACGGTGTCTTGCTGCGAAACCCTAGAACAGCGCTAAATCCGTAATTATCTCGGGGATAAAACACTTGTTTACCTGCTAGGTCGCCCTAACATGCGTCTAAACAAATGACGCCAGCGTATACGCCATGGATTATTCAGCGTATTGAGCATTTCAATCTCTGCTTTTAATAAGTGGCAGTAGTAGTCTTGCATTTTTACTGCTTGATGCAGTGAGGTCTCGGTTTCTTCTTCGTCAACCGGTTGCCTTAATAACTGCACTTCATTTCTAAAGCTGGCTAATGAGCTCGCTGATCCACTAAAGGCTTGATCTAAACCTTCTACGTTTTTACGCAAACGCTCTAGTTCAGCTTCTAATGCATGAATATCTCTTTCTGCTGTCGGCTTGAGGTCTGCGCCAAAGTAAACGATGCATAAGCGCATAATCATGTCGTGAAGACCATCAATGCTGTGCTCACTGATTAAGGCAAAGACACGCAATATGACTCCACCCAAAGCTGCACCGAGTAGCGTTGTATAGAATGCGGTGCCCATACCCGCCATTGAGTCACGTAAACTGGCAATCAATAATTCTTGGTCATTACCCAAAGCTTGGAGCGAACCCGTTAGGCCGGTAAGCGTTAGGGTCAAACCAACGACCGTACCAATCAAACCTAGCGTAATAAGGAGATTGCCGAGTATTTCTATAAAGTGGTTAGTCCGTCTATAACCACCCATTTCGACATTGAGTAACTGTTCTGGCTCGGGGCTAGCATTAATTGATAGTGCATATTTTAGGTTACGTATATAACGGCCTAACATACGGCGTAGTCGCTTATTATCGAAGCTTCCTAAGCCCCGCTCATCAACCTGATCTTCGATATCATAGGCTTGAGCCCATTCAAAAGTTAGCGCTAATACAAGGAGCAAGCTAATCATTGTTCCGAAGATGAAGGCGCCAATAATTAACCAGGTTATCCGGCTGTTGTCGTTCTGCATAAACTCGACAACATCGGTACCTTGATAGAGCTGAGCATAAGCAACAATGGTAACTGTAAACCATGTTGTCCAATACAGTAGGGCTTTTAGCGCACGCTGGTCCACATTATTTTCTTTATTTGCTTAAAATTAAAAATGTAGTGACTACAAAACCTATTATTATTGTTTTTTATTGAGCTCTGGAGCTAGGACAATGACTTTAGCGAACAATTCCTTTCGCATGTAAAAATCTTTTCGCCTCATGACCTAACAGCGCCATTTCTAGTTCTTTTTCCCAATCATAACTGTCAAATTTGGTATCGTCATCTTCATCAACTGCGATGTCAAAATAATCGGTAGCTGCATAAATACGTGTATGACGTATCTCTTCCATAGACGCCGTTAAATCTGGCCATATTTCGTGGAACAAGTCCGCAGGGCGTGTAATTGACCATTCTTCAACTAGTTTGTAGTTAGCAGGCAGACCATTAAACGCTTCGGGCACACCAGTCTGGTTAATACCTTCATGATCATAAGCCGAATACATATAGACAATAAGCTTTGGCTTCGCGGCCAATATCGTCGGTGTTAAATTGACATTAGACGGCATCCATATGCTTAATGCGGCATCGATGCCTGTCTCAGAAAGATCGGCATCGTCATCGATGAGTGAAAACACTTCTGGATCGTAAAATGACTCGAGCTGATTCGGCTTATAGTCTTTGCCGCGTAAGCCTTCTACCTTTATACCTTCGCGACCGAGCAAGCTGCCAACAAAGCCGTTACCACATTCAAATTCAACTGTACGCGGTTGATCACCTAGCTTTTTAATAAATGCGGCGATACGTCTAAGTTCGCTACGCATTGGATAAAACGGCGCTATGGTATGACGATGCGTTTCTGGGTTTCGATCTGGGTTACTGAAAACCAGTGCATGCAGCGGCAAATCTTTTATGCGTTCATCAAAGCTAGCGCTCTCATCCCATGCCACATGCTGTTTCTCTTGAAACGAGATAATACGATTTAACATGGCGTCCGAGAACGGGCCCATTTGTTTTAAGCGTTCAAAATCCATTAGTTAGCCTATTTCAAGTCACTGGCTTGATGGTACTGATGGCTTAGCTCATGCACAGACTCGATAAACGCTTTAACATTATCTGGATCTATCTTTGGATGAATACCATGTCCTAAATTAAACACATGGCCTGGACCATTACCATAACTTGCCAATACTGTAGCAACTTCTTCACGAATACGATCCGGTGAGCTATACAATATGCATGGATCCATATTGCCTTGCAGGGCGACGCGATCTTGTACCCGTTCGCGTGCTTCAGATAAATCCATTGTCCAATCAACGCCGATGGCATCACAACCGGTATCAGCAATTTTATCTAACCAGTTACCACCACCTTTAGTAAATAAGATGACTGGCACTTTACGACCATCGTTTTCACGAATTAAGCCATCGACTATGCGTTGCATATATTGCAATGAGAACTCTTGATAATCACGTGGAGTTAAGGTGCCGCCCCAAGTATCGAATATTTGTACTGCTTGCGCACCGGCTTTAATTTGCGCATTCAAATATACCGTTACCGAATCAGCAAGTATGGCAAGTATTTTATGTAACATATCGGGACGATCAAACATCATGCCTTTGATATAGGCATATTCTTTACTTGAGCCGCCTTCAACCATATACGTTGCCAAAGTCCACGGACTACCAGAAAATCCGATCAACGGCACTTTTCCGTCTAGCTCTTTACGAATAAGACGCACCGCATCGATGACATAACGTAGGCTTTCTTCTGGATCAGGCACGCCTAGTTTTGCGATGTCGCCTTCTGTTCGCACTGGTCGTTCAAACTTCGGGCCTTCGCCTTCAGCGAAATACAAACCCAAACCCATTGCATCGGGAATGGTCAAAATATCTGAAAACAAAATGGCTGCATCCAAAGGGTATCGACGCAGCGGTTGCATGGTCACTTCACAAGCTAACTCTGGGTTACTGCAAAGGTTCATAAAGCTGCCTGCTTTAGCGCGAATCTCACGATACTCTGGCAAATAACGGCCTGCTTGGCGCATCATCCATACCGGTGTTGCATCAACTGGTTGACGCAATAAAGCACGTAAAAACCGATCGTTCTTTAATTCACTCACATCTGTCCCCAGGCTATCGCCTTAAGATATTTTGTTTTTGGGTCTAAATCGTTATAGCCCCCAAAGCTATATAACAATTAAACGCCTAAATATTTGATAATGCCGTTCGCGGCTTCGCGGCCTTCAAACACTGCGGTTACTACTAAATCAGCACCACGCACCATATCACCACCGGCAAATATTTTTTCGTGGGTAGTTTGATAAGCGTGTTTTGCTTTATTTACTGCTACGCGTCCACGCTCGTCTGTATCGATACCCGACACATCAAACCAATCAGGTGGGTCTGGTCGAAAACCAAAAGCAATAATCACTCGATCAGCAGCCAGTATTTCTTCACTACCGGCTATTGGTGTCGGTGAACGCCGCCCCCTTACATCTGGCTCGCCTAATTCTGTCGTCACCACCTTTACGCCCGTAACGCGACCATTTTCTCCGACCACTTCTACCGGCTGGCGGTTCCATAAAAACTGCACACCTTCTTCTTTGGCGTTAGCGACTTCGCGTTTTGAGCCTGGCATATTTTCTTCGTCACGGCGGTAAGCACAATAAACATTGTTTGCGCCTTGGCGAATCGCTGTGCGATTACAATCCATTGCCGTATCACCACCACCAAGAATAACGACGTTCTCATCTTTGGCATCAATAAATTGATCAGCACTTTCAAGCGTACCTTCTTGATTGCGTATATTCGATATCAAATAAGGCAATGCTTCGGTAACCCCTTCAAGTTCTTCACCGGGGAAACCACCTTGTAAAGCATTGTAAGTACCCATACCCAAAAATACGGCATCGTATTCCGCCAACAACTCATCAATAGTGACGTCTACACCAATCTCGGTATTGAGTCTAAATTCAACGCCCATTTCTTCAAGCAAGCGGCGACGTGTTTTAACTACATCTTTCTCCAACTTGAACGGCGGTATACCAAACATCAACAAACCACCAATTTCTTCATAACGATCGTAAACAATCGCTTGCACGCCATTACGCGTCAAGACATCAGCACAACCTAATCCTGCAGGCCCTGCACCAATAACCGCTACGCGTTTATCGGTTTTGACAATGCCTGACATATCTGGACGCCAACCTTGTTTCAGTGCTTCATCAGTAATGTATTTTTCAACAGAACCAATCGTCACTGCACCAAAGCCATCATTAAGTGTGCAGGCACCTTCGCACAAACGATCTTGCGGGCAAACACGACCACAAATCTCTGGTAAAGAATTGGTGCGGTGTGACATCTCGGCCGCTTCGAATAGATTGCCTTCAGCAACCAACTTTAACCAGTTTGGAATAAAATTATGTACCGGGCATTTCCATTCGCAATAGGGGTTACCACAACCCAAACAACGTTCTGACTGTTGCGCGGCAGCATCTTTATCAAACTCGCCGTAGATTTCGTTAAATTCGTGAATACGAATCTCTACATTGGTTTTCTCTGGATCTTGCCGCGGCAAGTCCAAAAATTTAAATACATCACTCATTATTTATATAACTCTAAGAGGACCCACTCAGACCATTGTCTGCAAGTGCTACGCTGCATCACGCAGCGAGTGCAATAAGGTATCTATGTTTGAAGCTTTTGGTTTTACCAACCAAAAACGCCCGACCATCGATGCAAAACTATCAATAATATTTTGTCCGTGCTGGCTATGCGTTTCATCAACGAATTCTCGCACCTTACCTAGCAAGTACTTATGATAAGACTCCATGCTTTCTGAGGTAATTCGGTGAATATCAATCAACTCATGATTGTAGCGATCAACAAAGGTGTTGTTTTGATCAAGCACAAAAGCGAATCCGCCAGTCATACCCGCACCAAAATTTAAGCCCGTTTCACCAAGCACGACGACCATACCACCTGTCATATATTCACAACCGTGATCGCCAACACCTTCAACTACCGCATGTGCACCTGAATTACGTACCGCAAAACGTTCACCAGCAAGGCCTGCCGCATAGAGACGACCACCGGTCGCACCATAGAGACAAGTATTACCCATAATCGTTGTTTCAGAACTGGCAAAGGTGCTGCCTTTAGGTGGTCTAATGACTATTTTACCGCCAGCCATTCCTTTACCAACATAGTCGTTAGCGTCACCATCTAAGGTCAGTTGTAAACCACCTGCATTCCACACACCGAAACTTTGTCCCGCTGAGCCGTTAAAGTTAAGCGTAATCGGCATGCCCGACATACCTTGATTACCATGTCGTAGCGCAATCTCACCAGAGACCCGTGCGCCAATAGAACGATGACGGTTGCATATCTCGTAGCTGTATTCACCACCACTAGACGCTTCGATTGACGGCAAAACATCAGCCACAATTTGCTCAGCAAACTCGCCTTTATCAAAAGGTACGTTTTGTGGCTGTTGGCAATACTGCGGTTTGTCTGCGTCCACACCACCATCAGAAATAATGGGCGTAAGGTCTAGACGAGCTTGGCGCTCAGTTTGACCTTCAATCACGCTGAGCAAATCAACACGACCAATTAGGTCTTGTAATCGACTTACTCCAAGTTTTGCCATCCATTCGCGTGTTTCTGTAGCGACAAAACGGAAGTAATGCATGACCATTTCAGGCATGCCTATAAAATGTTTTTCACGTAACACATCATTTTGAGTCGCAATACCTGTCGCGCAATTATTCAAATGGCAAATACGCAAATACTTACAACCCAGTGCAACCATTGGCCCGGTACCGAAACCAAAACTTTCTGCGCCTAAGATAGCGGCCTTGATTACATCAAGGCCGGTCTTTAAACCGCCATCTGTTTGTAAGCGCACGCGCTCACGTAAATTATTCGCACGTAGTGTTTGATGCGTTTCGGTTAAACCAAGCTCCCAAGGTGAACCCGCATACTTCACTGAAGTTAATGGGCTCGCCCCAGTACCGCCATCATGGCCTGCAATAGTAATTAAATCCGCATAAGCTTTAGCAACACCTGCGGCAATCGTACCGACACCTGCTTCCGATACGAGCTTGACTGAAACCAATGCTTTTGGGTTCACTTGTTTCAGATCGAAAATTAATTGTGCTAAATCTTCGATTGAATAAATATCATGATGCGGTGGCGGTGAAATCAACGACACACCTGGCGTTGCATAACGCAAGGTCGCAATCATTTCATTAACCTTACCGCCTGGCAATTGCCCACCTTCACCAGGCTTAGCACCCTGAGCCACTTTAATTTGCAATACCTCGGCATTAACCAGGTAATGTGGTGTCACACCAAAACGACCTGAAGCAATTTGTTTAATCTTCGACATACGCTCTGTGCCGTAACGATCAACTGCTTCACCGCCTTCACCGGAATTTGAACGCCCGCCGAGTCGATTCATGGCAATAGCCAAGGCTTCATGTGCCTCAGGCGATAACGCACCCAAGGACATACCGGCACTATCAAAACGCGGCAATATCTTTTCTATAGACTCAACATCATCAAGCGCGATAGCTGTTTGTGAATCATCAAGTTTCAATAAGTCACGTAAGGCTGCAACAGGGCGTGTATTGACGAGCTCTGCATATTCTTTATATTTTTCGTAGCTGCCTTTTTGTACTGCTTCTTGTAAAGTCGCGATGACATCAGGATTATAAGCGTGATATTCGCCGCCATGGATATACTTAAGTAAGCCGCCTTGTTCTGGCAACTCACGTGGATTCCACGCCGCATCAGCCAATAATTGTTGATCGCCTTCGAAGTCAACGAAGCCTGCGCCTTGTATACGACTAGTCGAACCAGTAAAGCAAAGATCGACAACATCACTATGGAGGCCAACCACTTCAAATAATTGTGCGCCACGATAACTAGCGATGGTTGAAATACCCATCTTTGAAGTAATCTTATAAAGACCTTTATTAATACCTTTTCGATAACTAGCTTGCAGCTCTGCTGCTTTGCGATTTTTTATTTCGCCATTACGAATCATACCGGCCAACGATTGGTAAGCTAAGTATGGGTAGACAGCCGTAGCACCATAGCCTAGCAATACCGCAAATTGATGCGAATCACGCGCGGTACCCGTTTCAACGACGATATTGGCATCGCAACGTAAACCTTCTTTAATTAAACGATGATGCACAGCACCTGTCGCTAGCAGTGCTTGAATTAACAATTGATCTTTAGCGACATTCCGATCACTTAAGACCAACACAACGCTGCCTGACTTAATCGCTGCTACGGCTTGATCACATACCGCGACAATGGCTGAGCGCAAGTCCTCCTGTTTCGGATCATAACTAAGTTCAATAATTTTATTACTGTAAGCATCAGAGTCTTGAGTTAATAGAAGACGAAATTTACTGTCGCTCAAAACGGGTGAATCTATGACTAAACGTTTAGCGTGATCAGCGCTCTCTTCAAACAAGTTATGCTCACGCCCAAAGCAGGTCTCTAACGACATCACAATGTTTTCACGCAGAGGATCAATCGGTGGATTGGTCACCTGGGCAAACTGCTGGCGAAAATAATCGTAAATTGAACGAACGCGGCTCGATAGCACGGCAATAGGCGTATCATCTCCCATTGAGCCTACGCCTTCTTGTCCTGCCTCGGCGAGCACACGTAAAATTTGATCACGCTCTTCAAATGAAATTTGGAAAAGCTTTTCTAATACGACCAGGTCTTTTGCAGGCATTAAGTCGGCAGAACCTGCATCATCAAGATCCGATATTAATCGGCGTGTGTTATTGCTTAACCACTGACGGTAAGGTTGACGCTTTTTAAGCTCAGCATCGATATCATCTGGCAATAGTAGCTCGCCCGTCTCGGTATCAGCAGCAATCATTTGCCCTGGTTTGAGTCGGCCTTTGGCAACGACGTCACCCGGCGCATAATCATAAACTCCAATTTCTGACGCCACGGTGATATGACGGTCTTTAGTAATGACATAACGCGCAGGCCGCAAACCATTACGATCAGTAACAGCAGCAGCATAACGGCCATCGGTCATGACGATACCTGCTGGCCCATCCCACGGCTCCATATGCATGGAGTGATACTCATAGAACGCTCTTAAATCATCGTCCATGGTATCGACGTTTTGCCAAGCTGACGGCACCAACAAACGCATGGTACGGAATATATCCATGCCACCCGCGATTAATAGCTCAACCATATTATCGAGACTGCTTGAATCAGACCCTGTCGTCGAAACCAATGGGCGAATACTTTCGATTTCTGGAATCAGCGGCGTCGAGAATTTATGGCCCCGCGCCAACGACCAGTTACGGTTACCCTGAATCGTATTAATCTCGCCGTTATGCGCAATAAAACGAAACGGTTGCGCCAAACGCCACTGCGGCCATGTATTAGTAGAGAATCGCTGATGAAAAACACACAACGACGATGCCATACGCTTATCATCTAGATCTAAATAAAACTTGGGCAAATAGGCTGGCATCACCAAGCCTTTATAAGAGAGTACTTTGCTCGACAAGCTGGGCACATAAAATGTGTCATCACTTTCAGCAAGGGCTAATTCGCTGCGACGACGCGCTACGTATAAATGACGCTCAAGCGCGTCAACGGCCATCCCTGCTGGCGCGTTGACAAACATATGCTCTATAACAGGTAAGCTTTTTAAGGCTTCTTCACCGCAGGCGCCTGGGTCTGTCGGTACGACACGCCAACCGGCAACACTGAGCCCTTGTGATGCGAGTTCAACGGTCAGTTTAGTTCTTGCAGCATCACGCAATGCCTCATCTTGGCTAAAAAACACCATGCCTAGGGCGTACTGTGAGGCTAGCTCTATGTCACTTTCTTTGGCAACAGATGCAACGAATTCACGCGGCATTTTCATTAGCAAACCACAACCGTCACCGGTCTTACCGTCAGCGGCAACAGCACCGCGGTGCGTCAAACAGGCAAGCGAACTGATCGCCGTGCTAACCAACCAATGACTCGCGACGTCATCCATTTGCGCAATGAGACCAAAGCCGCAAGCGTCTTTTTCAAATTCTGAGCGATAAAGCCCTTCGTGGACTTGTGATTCGTGACCCAAGGTGTAGCTCCCGCATACTGCATTTGCAGCCGCAAATACAACCGCAATAAAAATGTTCAGGAAAAAGGGCTGGAATTATAGCTGAGGCAGGCTTAGGCGTTCAATCAAAGACGGGACTTAGATCAGTCAAATAAGAAAAAATTTATAACTATCAATGACTTAATAAAAAATCACTGATAAAAAATAAGGACCAAAACTAGCGCGCAGCGTGAATTGCGTTGTGAATTCCACCAAATGTACGCACCCACGGCTTAACACCACCCAGAGATGATGGTAATGTCACCGCATTCGCTTCAGATCGAGAAGGATAACTGCCATAGGTTACGGCATACCAAGGGTTACCATCTCGCTCGCTGAAAAAGTACGCTGCGTCATCGGTCAAACCGTTATCTTCAATAAACTTAATGACACCAAGCTCATTATTTGCGGCCATAAGCTGCAGTGTAAAGTAATTAGGGTCTTGCTCAAGCAACCAATCATCTCGACGAACACCAGCATTGCTCGTTACGGGCACGACAGACTCATGCTCTGATGCAGACTGCTCAACTACAGGCTCTGACGGTGGGTCAGGCGCCTCAGCAGGTAATTCTAACTCACGCACAACGTCTATTATTGGCGCCGCCGCAGGCTCAATAATTTCTATTTCTACCGTAGGTTTTGCGACAATCTCAGGCTCCGAAACCGGGGTAGGCGCAGGCTCTTGTTCAGCCTCAACCAATACTGGAGCTGACTCTGGAACTACATTTTCAGTAACGGGTGTTTCGGTTACAGGTGATAACTCAACCTCAGGAGCTGGTGTTGGAGCAACCGTTGGCTCAACAACAGGCTGCTCAATTTCTTGCTGCTCAACCTTTGCTACCGGCACTTTTATTATTGCGGACTCAGCAGCATCATTACCGCTCAGTCGTAAAACACCGCTTACTGCCAAAGCAACACCCAGCGCAATAGCACCGAAGATAAGTGGTCGCGAAGACAATGCTTTTATGCTCTTCTTCACCTTTTCTTTATCAAAGGCATCAATTTTTGATAAAGAAGAAGATGTTTTACTGAATGCCTTGCTTACACCCATCTCTTTTAATGTATCGTCTATCTCACCAATGATCTGACCTGGATAACCTTCTGCTCGACGATAAATACGTTTTATCAATCCTGCGTTAAACAGTTCTTTTTTATCCGCGGCGACACGATCAACATACGCCTTAATAAACTGCGTCGCATTGGATTCAGAAAACGGCGGAACATCTAAACGATGCGCAACACGATCTAGCAAGCCAGCAAGTTCTGGCGCCGCAACCGTATCATCCAAATCAGAGCGCCCGGAAAGAATAATGTGAACAGGCTTACTGTAATTATCTCCCGCCGCTAACATTTTATCGAGCAAGAGCATCGACGCGACTGTTAACTTTTCCGCATCATCTATGATTAATATGATCGGCTTACTAAGACGACGTAAACGTGGAATATGATTAATTAAGTGCTCAACACGATCAACATGGCCATCGCCTGCACTACCAAAGATATCGGCTAACCGATTAGATAAACTAGTTTCTTGCGCCAAGGCTGCGCCTTGCAAACGATGAATCTGCCAACCATCACCCATGCGCTCGACAAAATTTGTTAATAATGTCGTCTTGCCTGCACCTTCTGGGCTCGACAGCAGCAATAAATCAGCGTAATGGATAAGATGCAAAAGTAAGTTAATGCGTTGTTCACGAACAGGATCAGAAAAGTTGTTATTAATGTCGATAACATTCGACACGTCGTCACTCGCATGCCTATCCATCGCATCCGATATCGTTGATATTTCTACTTGATCTGCTTTTAGCTCCATCTTCGATACGGCGCTAAGTTAGTTCACGCGGATCAAAAATGCGCGAGTATTCTTTTATGGCGAAACGATCTGTCATACCAGCAATATAGTCTGCGACTACCCTTGGTGTAGCACTTTCATGATGCCTATGATTATCATCTTCGGCAAGACCATAAGCACTTGTCGGCAAAAGCTGTGGATCATTAATAAACGCATCATACAAACCACTAATCACTTTCGTTGCTTTATTCGTCATGCGTTTAACACGATAATGGCAATATAGTTGTTCACGTAAAAATCGTTTCAACTGAAGATTCAGCGCGGCCATAGAGTCACTATAACGAATCAATGGTTTGCCATATTGACGAACGGCATTTGCACTATCAACAGCTGACTGACTTAGCAATTCCTGGCTAGTCGCAATCAAATCATTAACCTGAGCATTAATCATACGACGAATGACTTCATGGATCACCCGCCGCTTAGCCAAGTTAGCATACTCGCTAACAACCTCTTCATAATACGCTGCAAATATTGGCAATTCACAAAGCTGTTCGATGGTAATGAGTCCGGCACGTAATCCATCATCAATATCGTGATTGTTATAGGCAATTTCGTCAGCAGCATTGGCCAGTTGCGCTTCTAAACCCGGCTGCTCTCGATTTAAAAAGCGCTCGCCAATAGGCCCTAAAGTTTTAGCACTCTCTTTACTACAGTGCTTCAATATCCCTTCGCAAGACTCGAAAGTAAGATTCAGCCCATCAAAATCCGCATAACGCTGCTCGAGCAATGTTACAACCCGAAGAGATTGGAAATTATGTTCGAATCCATCGTGCTCTCGCATACAAGCATTGAGTGCATCCTGACCTGCATGACCGAAGGGTGTATGACCTAGGTCGTGAGCTAAAGCGATCGCTTCGGTAAGATCTTCATTCAGCTTCAAGGCGCGCGCTATAGATCGCGCTATTTGGGCGACTTCAATAGTGTGAGTAAGGCGTGTTCGAAACATATCGCCTTCATGGTTTACAAAAACTTGGGTTTTATATTCGAGCCGCCTAAATGCACCACAGTGAACAATGCGATCACGATCACGCTGATACTCAGAACGTGGATAAGGTGAACTCTCGTTATATTCACGGCCTCGCGATTCGGCCGCTAGTGATGCGTAGGGAGCAAGCTGTGCTTTCTCATCAATTGACATTTGATCTGACTATACAATAATACATAGATTAAGCACTACAACACTCATCGAGAAATTGATTAAAAATGTTCTTATCAAAATTCGCTGTAGTCACGGCATCTCCTAACGCTTTTAGTAATACTAATCGCAATTTACCATCTTCCACCTTTTTATCTACCGCCATAAGATCCATAAATTGCGCTGCCGACATTGAGCCTGGCGGGCTTATTGGTAGTTTTGCCTTATCTATTAACGCAATGATTCTACCTTTATCTTCTCGCGCTAACCAACCAAGCTGATAAGATAAATCTGCCGCCATACACATCCCCGCACCAACTGCCTCGCCATGAAGCCAAACCCCATAACCACAACTTGTCTCTATTGCATGACCAAACGTATGGCCTAAATTAAGCAAAGCACGTATGCCATTCTCGCGTTCATCTTGCTCAACAATTTCAGCTTTATTACGACAGGAAACTTCGATAGCATAAGAAAGTGCATCATTATCGCGCTGTAACAACGCATCCATATTTTTTTCTAACCAATCAAAAAATTCAGTATCGCGAATAACACCATATTTGATCACTTCTGCAAGTCCAGCACTGAGCTCACGCTCAGGCAAAGTATCCAGCGTTCTCGTATCAACCAATACACATTGAGGCTGATAAAATGCACCAATCATATTTTTACCTAAAGGATGATTGACTGCGGTTTTACCACCGACCGAAGAATCCACCTGTGACAGTAATGTTGTCGGGATCTGAATAAAGTTTACACCGCGCTGATAACACGAGGCTGCGAAGCCAGCCATATCGCCAATCACCCCTCCACCCAAGGCAATAATTGTGAGCTGACGATTAAGTCTATTGCTCAGCGCCGAATCAAATATTTGGTTCAACGTCTCTAGTGATTTATATTGTTCCCCATCCTGGAGCACGACGCTATGACACAGATATCCTTCTAATGTCGTTAACAATGTATCGAGATAAATAGGTGCGACCGTATCATTGCTAACAATCAGTACTTGTTTGCTAGCAATATGGGGAGACAATAACGAGCCATTCGTTAATAAGTTTTTGCCAATGTAAATAGGATAGCTGCGACTACCAAGATCAACTGTTAGGGTTTTCATGCAATTACGTCGAAACCAAGTAAATGTTAATTATACGCGGCATCTTGCCAAGGTGGCCAGAAAATGGATTAGCTATGGCCTATAGCTGTCAACGCTTGTATTTGCTTGCGAATCTGTTTAACCGCTTGATTCACCGTACAATGATCCGTTTCGATAACCACATCAGCTATTTCTCTATAGAGCGGGTCGCGCTCTAGCTGCAAAGCCCTTAAGACTTCTTTCGGATTATCATGATTGAGTAGTGGCCGACTCTGATCTTTTGACGTGCGCTTAAATAGCTGATCTAGAGATGCTGAAATGTATACAACAATTCCACGCGTTGCCAGCACTCGCCGGTTTTCAGGATCTAATACACTCCCGCCACCAGTGGCCAAGACCATACCAGAGCCCAGAGTTAATTCCTCAATAACGAGAGCTTCGCGCTTACGAAAGCCCTCTTCACCTTCAATATCAAAAATCCAAGATATTTCGGCACCGGTACGATCAACAATTTCAGCATCGCTATCAATAAATTTGAGCTTACAGGCACGAGCTAATTGACGACCAATAGTCGTTTTACCTGAGCCCATAAGCCCAATCAAAAATATATTTTGTTGAGTGGATTTTCGCGACATACTGAGAAATAATTTAATTTATCAGCAGTATACCGTAATGATAAATAACGCACTGTAAAGTATTACGGTGCGTTATCAAAAGATGATTATACGTTTTTCAGAGGGTGCTTAGACCGTCTTTAAGGATTTTAGGTGTAATAAAAATCAATAGCTCTTCTTTATCATGCTGATTTAGATCTCGCCGAAATAAACGGCCGACAACTGGCAAATCACCAAAGAAAGGAACTTTATCACGACCAACATTGGTCTCTTCCTGAAAAATGCCGCCAAGCACAATAGTTTCACCATTGTCCACCAATACTTGCGTCTGCACTTCATTAGTATCAATGCTTGGCACACCAAAGAAAATCTGGCCAACACTATCATTCTTAACATTCAAGTCCATGATAATACGATCATCAGGGGTAATTTGAGGTGTTACCCTTAAACTCAAAACCGCGCTCTTAAAAGAAATTGCAGTGGCACCACTTGATGTCGCCTCTTGGAAAGGTATTTCAGTACCTTGCTCAATTAATGCTTCCTGCTGATTAGCAGTCACTACCTTAGGAGAAGAAACAACTTCACCACGGCTTTCCGCTTGCATTGCAGTCAACTCTAAATCAATTAGTGTTCCTGTTGGCAATCTCGCAAAACTAATCCCAAATGAACCAAACTGGGGGCCGCTGATACCTAGATCAGAATTTAATCCATCACCAATAAATCTCTCTCCTGGCTCAAGATCATCATCTGTTGCAGTAGTAAAAGAATTCAAACCACCGCCACTAAGCAGACCACCAGAACCATTACTGAAAAAATCACTAACATCCTGTGTAAAGCCAAATCGTGCGCCCAATTCTTTGCTGAAATCATCATTAGCAACGACTATACGAGACTCAATTAGTACCTGACGAATAGGAATATCTAGCGATAGCAGTAATTTACGAATATCCTCCAACTTATCAGCCGTATCATTTACAAGTAAAGTGTTTGTGCGCTCATCAACAGAAACAGCACCGCGCTCAGACAACAACGAAGAGCTATCACCTTGTAACAATGCAGCTATATCATTGGCTTTAGCATAATTTATCTGGATTAATTCAGAACGTATCGGTGCAAGTTCTGCAATTTGCTGTTTAGACTCAAGCTCTTGTTGCTCTCGAGCCAAAATTTCATCAGCTGGGCCGACTAAAATAACATTGCCGGATTGGCGTTTAGCCAAACCCTTTGTTTTAAGAATAATGTCTAATGCTTGGTCCCAAGGAACATTACGCAAACGCAAAGTAATGCTGCCATCAACCGTATCACTAGCCACCATATTAAGATCAGTAAAATCAGCAATCAACTGCAATACCGCACGAACAGGCACATCTTGGAAATTTAAAGAAAGACGCTTACCTGTATAGCCAAAACGCTCTTTTTGCAGCTCTTCTTTCTTTGCTTGTGATGACACTTCCGTGACTTGCACAGAAAACACTTTGTCAGACTGATAAGCCAAATGCTCATAAAAACCTTTAGCAGAAATCACCATCCGTACATTACTGCCAGCCGATGTCGTATCAATAGTTTGCACAGGTGTAGCAAAATCGATAACGTCAAAACGTTGGGCTAAGCTTTGCGGTAAAGAAACATCAATAAAATCAACGATTATTTTTCCACCCTCTTCGCGCACATCGAAAGTCACAGCAGGGTCAGAAACTTCAACAACAACAATACCCTCACCAGCGGCACCACGACGAAAATCTACATTTGTCACTTCAGCAGCAACAGAGTTGAAGCGCGCAGAAGACGTAGCAATTAAAGCATTGCTGTCACCAATACCACCCAAGGTAATAATAACGTCACTACCTTGTACATCTAAATCATATACAACCATTTCAGCTAGGTTTAGTACGACACGCGTGCGGCCTCCAGCCTCGATTGTCGTCGCGCTCTTAGCAACACCGACATTAATGGGCAGCGACTTTGATTTTAGATTGCTCGAGGTATCAACCAAATCAATGGCAATACGTGCGGGATTATCTATAGTGAAGCTCAATGGTTGAGGCATAGCGCTATCAGTGGTCAACTTAATTTGCACTCGATCACCAGAGAGAGAGGAAAACGATATGTCTTCAAGCACACGATCTGCTGCCATTACACCGCCTGCAAATAACAAGGTAGTAATAGGCACCAGCATGGTGATAAACCGTTTTAGATTGCGCCCCATGGTACGTGCAATCTTAGCCTGTTTTATAATTTTCATTTAACTACCCTCAAGGGATCAAGGTGCTTCGGCAAGAGCTAAACTGGCTTCACGTACCTGCCAATCACCCAAACCATCAACAACCAATTCTCGCAAATTTAATTGGTCTTCTCTCACATCGACAACTTTGCCGAAATTTTGGCCAATATAATTTCCTACTTTGACGCGGTGCACAATATTATCGGGGTCACTAATAATCGCCCATAACACGTTATCCAAATCTAAAGTGCCCAACATATTTAAGGAATCAATCGGATATTGTTCTAATAGTTCTTTACGCCGGTCAAAATCGGGACTAATCCCACGCGGCCTAGCAACCTGCCTTACTTCACCGTTTTCTGTAATAATCGGTTCAGGCGCACGTTCGGTCACCCATGCAGCAAACGGATCTTTCAGCGATACAGCATCATAAGCAAACGTTTCAAAAGGCGTAAACTCAGGCAATGGCTCTATTCGGCCTTTTTGTTGGCCTTTAACTTGTGTGACATAGCTCTGAAGATCCGTAGTATCTCCATCACCACCACAACCAGCAATCAACAAAGCAGACACCAAGGCCACTGATCTAGACAAATGAGATAAAGTCTTACCCATAACTATTCCACCACCTCGTCATCAATATAACGGTAGGTCTTGGCTGTTACTTCCATAGTAAGATTATTGTCATCGCCCCCTTTAATCGAAAAATTATCTAGTGTGACAATTCTTGGTAAGGCGGCAACATCACTAACAAACTGCCCAAACTCATGATAAGAACCTGTGACACGTATTTTAATTGGTAACTCTTCATAAAACTCAATAGGTACTTCGCCAGCCGGCTTGAATAACTCGAAATTTAAGCCATTGGCAATCCCCGCTTGAGAAATATCGACCAATAACTCGGCTACTTCTGTTTTACTCGGCAACTGCCTCAACATGGCGCCAAAAGATTGTTCCATTTCAACTTTTTGTTCACGATAAGCATCAAGGTTAGCTGCTTTGTTTTGCTTACGCTCGAAAGTTTGCTTTAACTCAGGTTCTTTAGCTTTGGAGCGCTCCAACTCTGCAAGCTGATGTTGCGTATCAAACCAATAGCCAGCACCCAACACCGCCACACAAACAGCAATAATTGCAATCGCTTTAGCAATACCGGGCCAACCTGAAACATCGCTAAAATCAAGATTTGCTAAATCTGAAAAATTAGTCGCCATTAGGCATCCTCTTCATCAGTTTTGACTAACTGAACTTGCGTAGCTCTAAGCCGAAAACTGCGGCCGCTTTCTTTATCGCCAGTATTCTCAATAACATCTAGCTTCGGTATCTGTAACCAATCTGAACTATCGACATTACGCATCAAAGACGAGACCCTTGAGTTAGATTGCGCTAAACCCTGCATCAGTATCTGCTGACCAGATTGCTCAATACTGCTTAAATAGGCACCGTCTGGCAATAATCTAGGAATATCATCAAATAGACGTACAATCTGTGGACGGCGACTTTGCAGCTCTTGTATCACATTCATTCGCGCTAACAGTTTTTCTTTTTCCTGCTCAAGCCCCTTTATCTCTGCAATTTCCTTATCGACAAGTGCAATTTGTTGATCCAAATAACTATTACGAGACTCTTGAGCGCCAATTTGGCCAGAGAGGTTGATATGAACCAATACTATAACGCCAACCATCACAACTACCGCACCAAGCATCGTCGAGGTAAATTGTCGACGTTGTTCAGCTCGCCGCATCTCACGCCAAGGGAGAAGATTAATACGTGTCATTAATCAAACCTCCGCATCGCCAAGCCACAAGCCACCATCAAAGAAGGTGCATCACCACTAATTGCATGTGATTTAACTCGTGACGCTAAAGCCATATTAGCGAACGGGTTGGCTGTCGACGTGCTGGTTCCTAACTTTGATTCAATTAACTCGTCTACACCCGGAATTGAAGCACATCCACCGACCAGCAGTAGATGATCAACATTATTATGCTGGCTTGAAGAAAAGAAAAACTGCAAAGCGCGACTAACCTGCTGCGCCATCGCATCTTTAAACGGTTCTAACACCTCGGGAATATAGTTATCCGGCAAACCACCTTGTTTTTTCGCCAGCCCGGCCTCTTCATAAGATAAGCCATAGCGCCGCTGAATTTCTTCGGTTAACTGCTTGCCACCGAAAACATGCTCTCGCGTATATACCATGCGGTGGTCATGAACAACATTGAGCGTTGTCATCATCGAACCCACATCAACAATAGCAATCGTTTTGCCTTCCGCGTTATTGGGTAACTGATGCGCCACCAAACCCATCGCTGACTCCATCGCATACGCCTCAACATCAATAATTTTCGCATTAAGACCCGCGACTTCTAAGGCAGATACACGAACATCAACATTTTCACTACGTGATGCGGTCAATAGAACATCGACGGTATCGTCACGTCGTGGCTCACTAATAATTTCAAAATCAAGATTCACTTCTTCGCGTGGATAAGGGATATGCTGATCAGCTTCAAGCTCTATCTGGTTAACCATATCCTCATCAGACAAACCTGCTGGCATGGTAATCACCTTAGTGATAACAGCCGAACCAGCTACCGCAACCGCAGCATTTTTTGTCTTGGTACCGGCACGCTTAACAACTTTACTAATCGCATTGCCAACGGCTTCGATATCAATAATGTTTTTTTCGGCCACCGCTTCTTGCGGCAATGGTGCCACTGCATAAGACTCGACGCGATAGCGCGCACCCACTTGAGACAACTCAAGCAATTTTACCGCTGTTGAGCTAATATCTAGCCCGAGCAATGAATTCGTATTTCTTTTAAAGAAAGACAATGCCGCCCCTTATAAATGTTATGGTTAACGCTCGATATCATACAACTGCACTCAAGCGCAACTATAGTGCAACATAAGTGTCAGGTAAAACACTATTCCCCTGACATTATCGGAAAATTTATACTATTCCTTAGTTTTACTCTATGACATAGGTCACAGTTAGGCTTTATTGCAAATATGCTGCGTAAATTTATTAAATTCGGTTTTTATAGCGCCCTACTAACAACAATATCTACAATGCTTGTATCGGCTGCGGTTTATTACTATTTAATTCCGCAATTACCCAACCCAGAAACGTTGAGAACCGTCGAATTACAAGTGCCTATGCGCGTCTATTCTGCTGACGGCGCGTTAATCGCTGAGTTCGGTGAAACCAAACGTTCTCCAGTGCGCTACGAAGAAATTCCTGAAGCAATGCGCAACGCTTTTATTGCCATAGAAGACGATGAGTTCTTTAGCCACAACGGCGTGGATATCAAGGCTCTTATGCGCGCGGTAGTCGGGCTTATTCGTACAGGGAAAAAACGTCAGGGCGGTAGCACTATTACCATGCAGCTAGCCCGCAACTTCTTCCTCAGCAATGAAAAGTCTTATCTACGCAAGCTTAACGAGATTCTTCTTGCCTTAAAAATAGAACGAGAACTACAAAAAGAAGAAATCCTTACACTATATTTGAACAAAATATTTCTTGGTCAACGCGCTTACGGTATCGCCGCTGCAGCACAAGTATATTACGGTGCCAAACTCAATAAACTCACTCTAGCGCAAATGGCAATGATAGCTGGCTTACCCAAAGCGCCATCAACGACTAATCCCATTACCAATCCGCCACGCGCCCTTAAACGACGCAATCTTGTACTAGATCGCATGCTTCTACTAAGTTTAATTTCAAAACAAGAACATAAAGAGGCATACAACACACCTATTACCGCAACCAGCCATAAGACACAGGTAGAACTGAATGCCGATTATGTTGCTGAAATGGTTCGTCAAGACATGTACGAACAGTTTGGTAACGAACTCTATAATAAAGGTTACAAAGTCTACACAACCCTTAACTCCGCACTGCAGATCGCTGCTCAAAAAGCGCTACGCGAAAATCTCATTGCCTACGACAAACGCCATGGTTATCGTGGGCCCGAGCTTACCTTATTGCCCGATCAGTTCGACCAAAATCCTAAGTTACCTATTATTGGTGATTTATATCCAGCGGTTGTGATCGTCGCCGAAGAAAAAAAATTAACTGTTCGCCTAGATGACGAATTTTTAGTTGATATTGAATGGGCAGAAATTAAATGGGCCCGCGCCTATATCGATGAAACCAAACGCGGCCCAGCACTACAATCCGTAACCGATATTCTCAAAGTCGGCGATGTAGTTCGTGTCGCGCAGAACTCTACGGGCAGTTGGTCTCTCGCACAAATACCCGATGTAGAAGGCGCCATCATCGCACCCGACCCTAATACTGGCGCAATTAAAGCACTCGTCGGTGGCTTTGATTTTAATCATAGTAAGTTTAACCGTGCCACCCAGGCACAACGCCAAACTGGTTCAAGCTTTAAACCTTTCATTTACTCAGCTGCACTGGAAAAAGGTTATACCTCTGCATCGCTGATCAACGATGCGCCTGTAGTATTTGATGATGCCGGACTCGAAAATGCTTGGCGCCCTGAAAACTATGGTAATAGATTTTACGGCCCTACCCGTCTTCGCGTAGCATTACGCAATTCGCGCAATCTCGTATCAATAAGATTGTTACGCAGCATAGGCATCAACCACGCTATTAACCATGCTCAACGTTTTGGTTTTGACAAAAACAAATTACCACGTGACCTCTCCCTATCACTCGGGAGTTTATCGTTAACACCGCTCGAATTAGCCAATGGTTATATGGTGCTCGCTAACGGCGGTTTTGCAACGACACCTTACCTTATAGAACGCATAGAAAATATGAGCGGCGAAGTCATTTTTCAGGCAGAACCTGCAATTGCTTGCCTGGAATGCGAACAGAAACAAATTGATGAAAAAATAGCAACAGAATCACTGCCGAACGACACAGTAGATACACCGAAGCTAGCACCACGCGCTATCAACCAACAAAATATTTACTTAATGAATCAACTATTACGCGACGTCATACGTCGCGGCACCGGCACTCGAGCTAAATCACTCAAACGTGGCGACATCGGCGGTAAAACAGGCACAACTAACGATCAACGCGATGCTTGGTTTTCAGGCTTCAACCAAGATATTGTCGCCATCACTTGGGTTGGCTTTGATGATTCTAGGCCCCTAGGCCCAAGAGAAACCGGCGCTAGCGCCGCGCTACCTATGTGGATTCGCTTCATGGAAACCGCTCTACCAATGTATCCAGAAAAACCATTGCCTAGACCTGATGGAATGGTGACAGTACGTATTGACAGCGAAACTGGCTTGTCAGTAGGGCCAGGACATAAAGGCGCTATTTTCGAAACATTTCGCGCTCAGTTCGTACCAGAAAAACAACCGGAAAACCAGCAAACTCCCTCATTTACTGGATCTAACTCAAACACTCGCCCAGACAAAAACGGCAACGGGGCATCGTCTAAGAGCGGCATTCCAGACCAGCTATTTTAGCGTTTATCTAGGGGAACGTATTCACGTGTTGTCGCGCCTTCGTAGACTTGGCGCGGCCGACCAATACGCTGATCGGGCTCGGCTATCATTTCTAGCCACTGTGCCACCCAACCCGGCGCGCGTGCAACCGCAAACATAACCGTAAACATATTTGCTGGTATGCCTAATGCTCGATAAATAATGCCCGAATAAAAATCAACATTAGGATAGAGCTTACGCGAAACAAAATACTCATCATTTAATGCCACTTCTTCAAGTTTACGTGCCAACTCAAACATAGGGTCGTTAGGGTCGCCCAGTTTATCCAACACTTCGTAACACATTTTTCGAATAATCTTAGCGCGTGGATCATAGTTTTTATAAACACGATGACCAAAGCCCATCAAGCGAAATGGATCGTTTTTATCTTTGGCTTTTTCGATATATTTGGCAATATTTTTAACATCACCAATCTCTTCAAGCATCTTTAATACTGCTTCATTCGCGCCGCCATGCGCTGGCCCCCATAGCGCACTGATACCTGTTGCTATACAAGCAAAAGGGTTAGTACCTGTGCTGCCTGACAACCGCACCGTAGACGTACTAACATTTTGCTCGTGATCTAAATGCAACATAAAAATTAAATCTAATGCTTTAGCTGCAATAGGATCAACCACATATTCTTCAGCAGGCACTGAGAACATCATATGTAATAAATTGGCGCAATAACCTAAAGAATTTTTTGGATAAACAAATGGCTCGCCAATCGAATATTTATAACTTGCTGCTGCAATAGTAGGGATTTTCGCAACTAGACGGTGCGCGGCAATTTCGCGTTGCTCAGGGTCATATATGTCTGCTGCATCTGGGTAAAATGAAGACAATGAACTTACTACACCCATTAAACTCGCCATGGGGTGTGCATCATAATGAAAGCCTTGATAAAAACTCCTCAAGCTTTCGTTAATCATCGTATGCGTTGCAATAGAACCAGTAAAATCATTTAACTGCTGGGTATTAGGTAAATTCCCATATAGCAATAAATACACAACTTCCATATAGCTGCTCTGCTCAGCAAGTTGTTCAATAGGATAACCACGATAAAGTAAAATACCTTCCTGGCCATCAATATAGGTAATACTGCTGCGACAGCTCGCTGTCGACATAAAACCTGGGTCATAAGTGAGGTAACCAAATTCACGATATAAAGAGGTAATATCGACCGCCGCTGGGCCTAAAGTACTGCGGCGTAAAGGCAACTCAAGCTCTTTACCTGTAGAGTTATCAATAATTGTAACGGTATCCTTTGCCATGCCTGACCTCTTTTTATATCCTAATTATTTTCAGCCAGCGTTGCTAAATCTTCGCGTAATTGTGACAACGATTTATCAAGCGCTTGTGCTTCTGTAGGCTCAAGATCAAGCTCTACTATTTTTTCAGCGCCGTTAGCACCCAGCACAACAGGTACGCCAGCAGCAATATCTTTGTGACCATATTCGCCATCTAATAACGCAACACAAGGAAGCAGACGCTTACGATCATAATGTATTGCTTCTATCATCTCGACAATAGCTGCGCCAGGGGCATCATAAGCGCTGCTTGTCTGCTTCAATGCTAAAATTTCTGCGCCACCTTCTCGAGTGCGCTTAACAATTTTCTCTATCACTTCTTCGTCAAGGAAATGGGCAATAGGTATACCGTTTATACAGGTATAGCGTGTCATAGGTACCATTGCATCGCCATGGCCGCCGAGCACCATCGTATTAATATCTTGCACCGAAAAACCTGTTTCAAGCGCAACAAAACTCGCCATTCGTGCTGCATCAAGCACACCTGCTTGACCAATAACACGTTGTTTATCAAAACCTGTGTGACGCCATAACTGGTAAGTTAATATGTCAACAGGGTTACTGACAACAATAACAATTGCATTAGGCGCAAATTGTTTTATGCCTTTAGCAATAGCTAATAAAATTTTATTATTCTCGCCCAGCACATCCATGCGTGACATACCAGGTTGACGCGGCTTACCTGCTGTAATGACTACAACATCAGAATCAGCAATATCGATTAACTCTGTGCTACCACGCAGACGCGTATCAAAACCAAATAACGGCGCACATTCCTGTATGTCTAATGCGACACCTTCTGCAATACCAGGACGCACATCAATTAACATCACTTCTTTAGCCAGTGACTTCTGCGCGAGTAAATGTGCGGCTGCTTCGCCAACTCGACCAGAACCAATAATCGAAATTTTATCCATAAAACACTCTATATTTAGCTAGTGGAAACCGATGATGCCATCGCCAAAGAAGGCCGCTCAATTTCTTTAAGCACATCCTTAGGATAGTGTGACGGATAATCATGCTTCGCCACACCCGATTTTACAGCCGCCGCCGCTACCGCAGGCGCCACGTAATCAATTAAACGCGGATCAAGTGGCTTCGGAATAATGTAGTCAGCGCCAAATTCTAAATAATCCAACTGATAAGCCAACAATACTTCTTCTGGTACGCTCTGATGCGTTAATGCATGCAAAGCCTCAACCGCAGCGACAAGCATTTCATCATTAATTGACGTTGCATGGACATCAAGCGCCCCACGAAATATAAAAGGAAAACCTAATACATTATTAACCTGGTTTGGATAATCACTGCGCCCCGTCGCCATAATTAAATCATCTCGCGCCGCCAAAGCAATATCAGGCCGAATTTCCGGGTCTGGATTAGACAAAGCAAACACAATAGGCTTAGCTGCCATCGTGCTCAACATCTCCGGCGGCAATAAATTTGGTCCCGAGACACCGATAAAAACATCTGCATTAACCATTGCATCAGCCAAACTACGACGCTCAGTATCAACAGCAAAGCGACGCTTATGCGTATTTAAATCACTACGGCCACTATGTATGACGCCCTGGCGATCCACTAACAGTAATCGATCTGGGTCAGCGCCCATGCAGTGCAAAAGATGCATAGAAGCGATACCTGCCGCGCCGGCGCCAAGACAAACTATATTGACCGAATCAAGCTGCTTACCTTGCAACTCCAGCGCATTGAGCAAGCCTGCGGCGATAATCACCGCAGTACCGTGTTGGTCATCATGAAACACCGGCACATCAACGCGTTCGCGCAAGGCTTCTTCTATATCAAAACAATGTGGCGCCGCAATATCTTCAAGATTAATGCCGCCAAATGTCGTCGCAATACTAGCAACCACATCGACAAAATGTTCTGGTGATTTTGAATCAACCTCAATATCAAAAACGTCAATATCAGCAAACTTTTTGAACAAAACGGCCTTGCCTTCCATAACCGGCTTACTTGCCAAAGCACCGGTATTACCCAAACCTAAAACAGCACTGCCGTCGGTAATCACCGCCACTAAATTGCCCTTATTGGTATAACGATAGGCATCATGCGGCTCTTTAGCGATGGCCCGGACAGGCTCAGCTACGCCCGGGGTATAGGCTAAACCCAATTGATACTGAGTATCACAGGGTTTACTAATGGACATGGCTGTCTTGCCAGGTTTTGGCAGAGCATGGTATTCCAGCGCCGCTTGTTTGAGTTCGTCGGTCATTTAGGGAGATACCCAGTTAAATTATCAATCGTAGCAAGGCTTTCGCCGCGCAAAGGACTATTTTACTATTTTTATACGCTGACCGGGCTTTGGTTCGCCCTGAGGATATTGGTCGTTCATCAATCTTAGCTGAGATTCCGCATAATTGGGAATTCGCGTGTCTTTTGCTAGCTTAGCGTAGGTATCGCCTTCCTGCGCTTCTACAATCTCAATAGAAAGAGCCTTGGCTAGCGGCCGCTCCTTATCTAACAGCGCATGAAAACTTGCTGTTGTTTGCAAAAAAGCCTCGTCAAACCGCCCTAAAGCATCAGCCTCTTTAGTCGTCGCAAAAAAAGTATAAGCCTTTGTTCCCAAATATAGGGCACTGATGCGAATATCACGCTGACCAAATGGAGTATTTCCACGTGTCAGCCCGGTATATCCATCAAGGCCATGACTACTCAAGGCACGCCCCTGTTCTAACTTTTTCACTTTTAATCGCGTTTTTATAAATTCGCCAGCATCAACACGTTTATTAATATCTTCAGCTCTGATGCGAATGATCGCCTCACCCTTTGGCGCTTGCGCAATAAGCGAACTCGGCCGATTTTCGATACGCCAATTTTTCGGAAAATCTAGCGCAAAACCTAGTTCAGCATGATAAAAGCTTGAGCCTCGACGAATCCCTTGCTCCTCACTATCACCAAATACCATGCCTTCAACTTTACTCAGGTATTCATCTCTATTTACCCGACTGGCATTTTTGTTCGCCAACGCTTTAGCTTTACCAACCACTTCTTGTAAGCGAGTATCATTCTTCGGATGGGTGGCAAACACACCATGATAGGCCCTTGGCTCACGGCCCTCTAGCGCAGCTAAATCTTTATCGAAGATTTCTTGGTTTTTGAGCACACCAATCACTTCAATCATAGCCTCGGGCTGATAGCCGCTTTTAGCAATATATTCAGCGCCCAAGCTATCTGCTTCTAGCTCATGTTCGCGACCATAACCACGAATCCAGGCTGTACTCAACAAATTAAATAAATTTTGTGCGCCGGCTGCACGCAATTCTGGCACTAAGATTGAACCGATTAAATAACCGAACCCTGTTGCTTGTTGCTGACTCGCCTGTTGTACACCATGGCGTGCTGTGACATGGCCAATTTCATGACCTAACACTGCTGCCAACTCTGCCTCAGAATTAAGGTAAGCCATAATGCCGCGGGTGATATAAATATAACCACCAGGCAATGCAAAAGCATTCACCTGATCACTATCGAGGAGGGTAAAACGGTAAACTAAATCAGAACGGTGACTGTTTAAGGCCAGCTGCTCACCGACCTTTTGTACATAGGCTTGCAGCTCGGGATCGTCATATAGACCAAATTGGTCGACCACTTGCTGATGCGATTCACGACCAAGCTTAATCTCGGCGCTTTCGCTCATGAGCACAAAATCGCGCTCTCCAGTGGCAGGATTTACGGCACAAGCAGACACAAGGCTGACACATAGCAGCACAAAAACAGAAAATAAAACGCGAGGTAAAGGGGTATCTTTCACCGTAACGCTACTCCAACAACCAATCATCTACCTACTTAGTGTAGACGATAGCATCTGAACTTACGTTAAATTTGGCACCAATTGGCCAAGTTCACCCTGAGTGTAGTGCTGCGAAAGCAGCACAAATACAGCTTACTTCTTGCCGTATTTTTGATTAAATCGATCAACGCGACCAGCAGTATCAATGATCTTCTGCTTACCGGTATAAAACGGATGGCATTGAGAACAAATTTCTACGCCTAGGTCTTCGCCTAAGGTTGAGCGGGTTTGGAATTTATTACCGCAACTGCAAGTAACATTAATTTCGTCGTATTTTGGATGAATATCAGTTTTCATGATGTTTCCTTGATAGTTTCACCGCCACTTGCTCTATGCAAGCACGGCTCAAAAGGGCAGGCAATAGTACGTAAAAGTCGTTGTATGGGCAAGCAAACTTACAAACATTGGCCCAAAAAATAGCAATTATCGTTTCATTGCCTCGAAAAACTGGGCATTATTCTTAGTGCCCTTGAGTCGATCAAGCAAAAATTCGATCGCCGCCAGCTCATCCATTGGGTGAAGTAATTTACGCAAAATCCACATTTTTTGTAATTCATCTGGCTGAGTCAGGTATTCCTCACGACGCGTACCAGAACGATTGAGATTAATTGCAGGATAAATTCTTTTCTCAGCAATACGACGATCAAGGTGTAATTCCATATTACCGGTACCCTTGAACTCCTCGTAAATCACATCATCCATACGAGAACCCGTTTCAACCAAGGCCGTAGCAATAATGGTCAAGCTACCGCCTTCTTCAATATTACGTGCACTACCGAAAAACCGTTTTGGGCGATGCAAAGCATTGGCATCAACACCACCCGTTAACACCTTGCCTGAAGAAGGAATTACCGTGTTATAGGCCCGCGCAAGACGCGTAATCGAATCGAGTAAGATAACCACATCACGTTTATGCTCAACCAAGCGCTTAGCTTTTTCCATCACCATTTCAGCAACTTGCACGTGGCGCGTTGCTGGCTCATCAAAAGTACTAGAAACCACCTCTCCACGAACCGAGCGCTCCATCTCTGTCACTTCTTCAGGACGCTCATCGATCAATAAAACAATCACATAGCATTCAGGGTTTTGCGTTGTAATTGAATGCGCAATATTTTGCAGCATCATAGTCTTACCGGCTTTAGGCGGAGACACAATCATGCCACGCTGGCCTTTACCTATTGGTGAAACCAGCTCAATCACACGTGAAGTAATATCTTCTGTGCTACCGTTTCCCAACTCTAATGTGAGTCTTTCGTTAGCAAATAACGGCGTTAAGTTTTCAAATAAAATTTTGTTCTTAGCATTTTCCGGTGACTCAAAATTAATCTCGTTAACTTTGAGCATGGCAAAATAACGTTCACCATCTTTAGGTGGACGAATCTTTCCAGACACGGTATCGCCAGTACGCAAATTAAAGCGTCGAATCTGACTTGGTGAAACATAAATATCGTCAGGCCCCGCTAAGTAAGAACCTTGGGCAGAACGCAGAAAGCCAAAACCATCTTGCAAAATTTCCAATACACCATCGCCATAAATATTCTCGCCCTTTCTTGCGGCAGCTTTGAGAATAGCGAAAATAATATCCTGCTTACGCGACCGGGCCTTATCATCAATGCCTAGAGATTGCGCAATCTCAATTAATTCAGTTGGGGTGTTTTGTTTTAGCTCGGTCAGATTCATCGTGTTTTCTGAATCTGGCACATCTTCATGATTATAATTTTTGCGATTATCGTTATTATTATTGTTGTTACGTTGATTACGATGATTACGATGATTACGTGGCTTGCCTTCTCGCTGCCCAGACTCTTTACTAGGCGAAGCCTCTTTACTGGGCGGCTTCTCTCGATTACCCGAGCTCTCCTGTTTAGGAGTCTCTTCCTTGTTGGCGTTATCTTTTTGAGCGTTAGCTCTATTTTTGGCTTGGATTTTTTCGACAGTAGCAGACATAGGCTTGATTCGTATATTAAGAAGAAGAGACACATAGCGTGTCTATATTGATATTTGGGAAGGGTGCCGGAAAATCGGCAGTTTTAATGTTATACCTTAGTTGGTTAAAGCTATCATGAAAAATGAGAAAGGTCTAGACCTTTCTCATTAGCCACATTTTCAAATTAGGCTCATAAATTACTATCTAAAAAAGCAGACAGCTGTGATTTGGTCAATGCACCCACTTTGGTCGCCTCAACATTACCGCCTTTAAACAACATCAATGTTGGAATACCACGAATACCATAACGCGGGGGAGTCGTTGGATTTTCATCAATATTGAATTTGGCTATCTTGACCTTATCACCGTATTCATTGGCGATCTCTTCAAGAATCGGAGCGATCATTTTACATGGGCCACACCAATCGGCCCAAAAATCCACCAGTGCAGGTGTGTCCGAATTCAGCACTTCTTCGTCAAATGACGCGTCAGATACATGAACAATATTACCACTCACTCGCTATCTCCTATTAATCTTCAGGGAATCGTGGCGCTCGTCTCAGTGTTAACCTAATCATTATAGGGGTGGGCAGGTGAGACGGCGAAACTGCCACGGTTTAACCAGTATATATCGGCGTTTTAACTAAATCCAAGCACTTAATGCTACACGTACTACCGTTTCGCACTATGCTATTTCCCAAACTATCCGTAGTTAATACTGCATCGGCGCTCAAACTAAATTCTTGAGCCAATAATATTTCCGATGTATGGCGCTTAGAATAGCATAACTTAACTCACCTTACGCCCAATCACGTCACAACCCGCTGCCAATAGGCCCAACTAAATACAACCCTCACAATCCAATAAAAACTTGGCATCAGTATTTTGGCAAACCATAGCACTTAAACATCTCATACTTAAATATTCATCGCCAAATGCCATTTCCTTATCCCCTGTATACAAAAAATAAGCACCACAAATCATATTAATTTACTCAATCACTGGCTTTTGTCGCATCAAGTGATGCTTGACACCTTCATGTACTGCGTGGCATAAAGGCGCGCTTAAGCTTTTTGGGCTTATGTTTTACCAATAGTTTGCGTGATTAAATCACCCTATATTGATAGCACCATACGGTCATTGGCGATATCAATTACCGGTGTCCACGCAAGTTTAAGTATTTTTTAAGTGTATGTTGGAATCAACAGAGGAAACCGATATGAAAGCAAGTTGGATTGTAAGCGCAGCAGCAGCTGCAACTTTGATGGCTGGTGTAAGCACTGCAAGTGCTGATGAAGCTTTAGCAAAAGCAAGCGGTTGTTTTGCTTGTCATTCAATTGAAAGAAAGGTTCTTGGTCCAGCGTGGAAAGACGTTGCTACTAAATATGCAGACGACAAAGCTGCGGGTAAAGCACACCTTTTGACCAAGGTTGCTAAAGGTGGTAAAGGCGTATGGGCCGATGCCGGTATTAACGCTGCAATG
>JAADIY010000023.1:77559-99401 GCA_013151045.1 Gammaproteobacteria bacterium | reverse complement strand
GCCGCCGTTAACGTCGTCTTACCGTGGTCTACGTGACCTATCGTGCCAACATTAATATGTGGCTTCAAACGCTCAAATTTTTCCTTGGACATCGCCAGGTCTCCTCAAACACCTAGATTCAACATTTAAATTCAGCAACACCGAACATCAACACCTTCGATACTGCCAATACTTTGCGACTCAAAAGCCACCCATCTTCAAACTGGAGCCCATATCCGGACTTGAACCGGAGACCTCTTCCTTACCAAGGAAGTGCTCTACCGCTGAGCTATATGGGCCCGACCAAACACCTTACATAATTAGGCGAATCGCCAGGGGAATTAGCCCTAGGCCTATCTAAAAACTGGAGCGGGTAGTGGGAATCGAACCCACACTATCAGCTTGGAAGGCTGAGGTTCTACCATTGAACTACACCCGCCTGTCCCACCACAATCGACTCCAGCCGATATTTTTTCGCATAAACCCAAATCCTAATCACCAAAGTCCGCACACACGACTAAACTTTTATGGTGGAGGGGGCAGGATTCGAACCTGCGAAGGCTGAGCCGTCAGATTTACAGTCTGATCCCGTTGACCGCTTGGGTACCCCTCCGAAAAAAGGTTAAGCCGACAATTTTGCTTGAGTACGACAGCCGTGTCAACGCCTGTCTTGCGACATGCGAGGTTATTTGCAAATAATAGCAATAGATATCCCATCAGCCAAGGTTATCTGGGCACACCCTGCTGCGACGTAACTCCCAGCACTTCGAACACCATAAGACCTTGCTCAGCAACCATTTAGTTGCAGGGTATACTCACACAGCGCGATAGCTTGCTAGAATACGCTCACCATACCCAACAATGTCATATCGGCGTGAACTTTGCTTGCTTCGGTTTTAATTTAGCTTGATACAGGACTATTTTGTGAAACATACCGTAAAACCCAACCTAAAACGAGAAACAAACTTGGATAAACCAAATTGGGCAGCCATTCTGAATTATTTTCTAGTGATTTGCTTATCGACAATAAGCATCAGCGCTTCAAACATCGCACTTGCAGAAACGCGCTATGTCAGTGACAACCTCGATATTACCCTACGCCGCGGCCAAGGGACGGGGTTTCAGATTTTACGCGCACTTAAAAGTGGTACCGCTTTAGAAATACTAGAAATCAACTCCGAAAGCGGTTATAGCAAAGTCAGAACGCCTGGCGGCACTGAAGGTTGGGTATTAACACGGTTTTTAATGAATGAACCCAGTGCACGCGCCCAACTGGAAGCTGCAAAATCGCGTGCAGCAAACTTTGAAGCCAAACATAAAGCCTTGAGTGAGCAAATGGCGTTAATTACCACCGAGAAAGCTGAGCTAGAAAACAACCATAGCAATCTCGACAAATCGAATAGTCAACTCAGCAAAGAACTTAAACGCATCAAAGCAACCGCTTCACGCGCACTGGAGATGGATGGCGAAAATAAAGAATTACGCTCTAAAGTCATCAAGCTTGAACGCGATAACCAAGCCTTATCTCAAGAAAACGAAACGCTTAAAGATCGCAACGCTCGCGACTGGTTTATGGTTGGTGCTGGTGTTGCGGTACTTAGCCTTTTATTAGGCTTGTTATTAGCCCGCTTTGGTGGTCGTCGTAAATCCAGCTCATGGGGCTCTATGTAAACTGAGCCCGCGGTTTACTACCGGCACTACCTAAATTACTTAACGCTTAGGCTCTAAGTCGACGTGCTGAATATCAGACTCAACACCCAGAGGTACATCGTCGACAGCCAATAATTCTCTGCCAACTGAAGCGGCGGTCGGCATTGCAATTTCAACAGGGCTAACAAAATCTTGCGGCACTTGATCAACTAAGCTGTGCTCATCTTTATTATTATCTATCATCACTTTCTCTCCAATCTTGGCGCTATTTTATCGCAATACTAGTGAAGCGACCAACGCTATCGTATGCTTGAAGTTAGCAATCGCAGTGCCATATGGAGGGACCGTTTTGAATCAACGGCTTAGATAAAGGACGAACAAACTAAGAAAGGAATGTGTAAAGAATACCGACACTTTTCGAGACTGCAATTAGAGCGATTCTGAGCACCCTTATGAGCACTCAGAACTACCTACAAACTAATAAGATATATCCGTTGCGACCAACTTTCCATCATGATCTTCAAAACTCACCAACACGGGGCCTGGGCCTTCACTGACCTTATCTAGTAACTCTTTGCTCGCACTAAACTGAATCGGCCCATTTGATTGCACATCAACAATCGTGAATGTTCCCGCTTCCGCGTCAACGGCTGTTACTTGCTTACCAACGTGATTACCTGGACCAGCCATTGAACAAGCAAATACCGGCGTGGCAACCATAGTCAATAACAGCACAAGCAAAGAAATTGAACGTACTAACATCTCTCCCACCTCGTATTGGTCAATAAACAGATATCTCTTAGTCTCATCAGACATAAAATCGTTCCGTCCAACCTGTGAACTGATGTGTTCTCTGAATTATTCATCGGTCACACAACCCGACGAGGCATCAGCGACATTTTTTATATATTTATACAATGTCCCGCGCTGCACTTTATACGGAGGCATTGACCAATCAGCCTTGCGGCGCGCCATCTCATCATCAGTGACATCAACCGACAACAAACGCTGACTTGCATCGATGGTGACGATATCGCCGTCCTTCACTAACGCAATCGGCCCACCAAGCTGCGCCTCGGGCACCACATGACCAATAATAAAACCATGAGAACCACCAGAAAAGCGGCCATCGGTAATCAACGCCACCTCTTTACCCAAACCTGCACCCATTATGGCTGACGTTGGCGTTAACATTTCGGGCATGCCCGGCCCACCGGTTGGGCCTTCATAACGAATAATCACCACGTCACCTTTAGCGATCTCGTTACGTTCCAAGGCCGCCAACATATCTTCTTCGGAATCATAAACTTTAGCTGGACCACTAAAATGCAGCCCTTCTTTACCGGTAATTTTCGCCACTGACCCACCTGGCGCTAAATTTCCTTTAAGGATTTGGATATGACCACTTTCTTTTATCGGCTTTTCTAGCGGCATAAACACATCTTGACCTTCACTAAAACCTGGCAAGTCAGCCAAGTTTTCAGCCACTGTTTTACCCGTTACCGTGAGGCAAGAGCCATCGATCAAACCTTTACCCATAAGATACTTCATGACCGCTGGCGTGCCACCGACATTATGTAAATCTTCCATGACATAACGCCCACTTGGCTTAAGATCTGCTAAGAAAGGTATGCGATCACTCGTGGCCTGAAAATCATCAATGCTTAATTCAACATCGGCTGCTTTCGCCATTGCCAGCAAATGCAGTACTGCGTTAGTTGAACCACCCAAGGCCATAATCACCACCATGGCATTTTCAAAGGCAGCACGCGTCATGATGTCTCTTGGCTTAATATCTTGCTCTAGCAAATGCCGTATCGCCGCGCCAGCACGATAACACTCGTCAAGCTTGCCAGGGTCTACCGCCGGCGTTGATGAACTGTACGGCAAAGACATACCCATCGCCTCAATGGCAGAAGACATCGTATTAGCGGTATACATACCACCACAGGCGCCAGCACCTGGACAGGAATTTTTCACCACACTTTGCCGCGTATCTTCATCAATGCTACCAGCAATAAACTCACCGTAACTTTGGAAAGCTGAAATAATATCTAAGACTTTGACTTCGCCTTCTTGCTGCATATGCCCAGGTTTAATCGTTCCACCATAAACCATTAATGATGGGCGATTAAGGCGCGCCATAGCGATGACACAACCTGGCATATTCTTATCGCAACCTGGAACGGATATATTGGCGTCATACCACTGCGCGCCCATAACCGTCTCGATAGAGTCAGCAATAAGGTCGCGCGACTGTAGCGAAAAGCTCATGCCGTCAGTACCCATAGAAATACCGTCACTGACACCTATAGTATTAAAACGCATGCCGACCAAACCCGCAGCAACCACGCCTTCTTTGACCTTCGCCGCTAAATCAAGCAAGTGCATATTGCAGGTATTGCCTTCATACCACATGCTAGAAATACCCACTTGCGGAGCATGAATTGTCTCTGCATCGAGGCCTGTGCCGTACAACATTGCCTGAGAGGCGCCTTGTGATTTTGGCTCGGTTATACGCGAGCTATATTTATTCAGTTTTTTATCCATCTATCCATCAGCTTCTGCGACATAGCGCAGTTAAAACCATAATCTTAACAAATACTGCCGTAGAGAATAGTTTTCCTAACAACCAAAAAGCCCGATAATACAAAAAACACATCATTTTAGAGATTATGCACTCAAAAACTAACGCTCAAAGCTATCGTCATTTCCTGGAAACACCCATTGGCGACTTGCTTGCCCCCACTGACATTGATAAGCAACTGACATCGCTACACCAACAGGCGGCTGATAAGGTTCCCGCTTATGCTGATTTCCTTAACCAACACGGTCATAACAGCGCCATCAACAATCGCTGTGAATTCTCTCAGCTTCCGCTGACAACTAAAGACAATTACATGCGCGCTTATCCCTTAGCACAGCGCTGCCCAAATGGCCGCCTTGATCAATGTGAGATGATAGCGGTCTCATCGGGATCAACTGGCGAACCCCTGTTTTGGCCACGTAGCATCAAACATGAGCTCGAGATCGCCACACGCTTTGAACAAGTACTACACGATAGCTTTAAAGCGCACGAACGCTCGACATTAGTCATTGTCTGCTTTGCACTGGGCAACTGGGTAGGGGGTATTTATACGGCAAACTGCGTTCGCCTTGTCGCGCAAAAAAACTACCCTATTACTCTAGTCACGCCCGGCAGCAATCCTGATGAAATATTTCGCATCGTGCGTGAATTGTCACCTAACTTTGATCAAACCGTACTCGCTGGTTATCCACCTTTCATCAAGGGCTTACTAGACCGAGGTCGCAGCCAAGATATTGATTGGCCACTGTATAATTTGCGTTTTATTTTCGCTGGTGAAGTGTTCAGCGAGGAATGGCGACAGTTATTAATGGAATATTGTTGTTCGGACAATATCTACCATGACAGCGCGTCTTTATACGGCACCGCTGACGCGGGTGTGCTCGGCAATGAAACACCGCTATCTATTCGCATTCGGCGCTTTTTTGCAGACAAACCCAGTGCTGCGAGACAAGTCTTCGGCGAATCACGTCTACCTGCACTCATGCAATATGACCCAAGCAGTCGCTATTTCGAAACCCACAACGACACACTCGTCGTCAGTGGAATGGCGTACCCCTACTGCGTTATCATATTGCCGATAAAGGCGGCATATTTAGTTATGACGAATTAATAAAAACAGCAAACGATCTCGGCGCAAACATTAACGTTTGCGATGAAGACAGTACTCACCGAAAACTACCCTTCGTTTATTTGTTCGGTCGCGCTGACTTCACCGTCTCCTATTTCGGCGCAAACATTTATCCCGAAAATATCAGTGTCGCATTAGAACAAACGCCGATAAGCACCTGGGTTAGCGGAAAGTTTGTTTTGCAATCAACTGAAGATGAGGCACTGGATACAAAACTAAAATTGGCGATCGAGCTTACCGCAAATCACCTCCGATGAGGTCGACATCAAACTCTTATCATCTGCAGTGATTCAGCAGCTACAACGCTTAAACAGTGAGTTCAAAGCCTATGTTCCCCTTGCACAACAAAAAATCAATGTCACACTATGGTCTCACGAACATCCTGATTATTTCCCGACTGGCGTCAAACACCGTTACACGCGCGGCTAATCTTTTCGACTCAGCATCGACTGCGAGCATTTTTTGGACTGTTAACCATGGCAAAAATTGAAAAAAAATTACTCCACTACATCACCAAGGCCATCGCCGACTACAAAATGATCGAAAAAGGTGATCGCGTTATGGTCTGCCTGTCCGGCGGCAAAGATTCGTTTACTCTGCTTTATCTTCTCAACGAAATCCGTAAAAACTCGCATAACCGTTTTTCCTTACATTCCTACACTCTGGACCAATCACAACCTGGCTGGAATGATGAGGGACTTCGCGCTTGGCTAGAAGAACAGCGTATACCCAACACCATTGAGAAACGCGACACCTATTCAGTCGTCACTGAAAAAATACCTGTCGGCAAAACTTATTGTTCACTGTGCTCACGTTTACGTCGTGGCAATATTTATCGCTTTGCAGAAGACAATGGTTTTAACAAAGTTGCGCTAGGCCATCATCGCGATGACATGATACAAAGCATGCTGATGTCAATGCTCTATAACGGCCAAATACGCTCTATGCCGCCCAAATTACTAACAGACAATAAGCGTAATATTGTCATTCGACCGCTAGCTTACTGCAAAGAAGCAGACATTATTGAATACGCTAAAATTCGTGAATACCCAATTATTCCTTGTAATCTTTGCGGATCACAAGAAAACCTCAAGCGCCAACGCGTCAAACGCTTAATTGAAGAGCTCGCAGCAGAAAACGAAAAAGTACCGAGCAATTTATTTGGCGCGCTGAGCAATATTCAACCCAGCCAGCTAATGGATAAAAAGTTATGGGATTTCGTCGGCCTTGAACAAGGCCTGGAAAAAGATCTAAAAGAAAAAACTGATAAAGAGGCTAACTCTGAAGAGCTATCTAACCAGCCAATTATTATTCCTATACAATCATCTGGCTAAATAAGAATCGCTTTAGCTGACCACAACGTGGCCAGCTAAAGCACTGACTAGGCGTGCTTAACCATCAATAAAACTGTTGCGATGATGCAACCGAGCAAAAATAAACCGGTGAATATGATTTCTCTTGCTTGTGGGTGTTTATCTGTCATTACTATCCCCTTTATACGTTACATTATTCAAATTATTGGCCGCAGACAGTGCTTTTATCGGCAAACCGAGCCTATCGGCCTCAATAAGCTTGTTTATCGGAGCTAATTATATGCAAAATCAAGAATTTCGCAACGTCCAAGTACCTTTAAGGTACAACGACACCCTAGAGGCGTAGAGAAAACCGTGTCAATTGAGCAACCACAACAATTTGTCCGCTGGCTTCGCCATGCATCTCCGTATGTCCACGCTTTTTCAGGCAAAACATTCGTCATAGCTATCAGTGGCGAAGCCCTCGACGCAGAAAATGTTAACCCACTAATCCACGATATTGCGCTCCTACAAGGTCTTGGTGTCAAGCTCGTATTGGTACCCGGCAGCCGCCCACAAATCGAGCGACGCTTGGCGGAAAAAGGGGCAGCTATCGAATATGTTGGCGACAAACGCATCACTGATGCCAGAGCAATACAGTGCGTCAAAGACGCCGCTAGCAGTGTCCGTATCGACATAGAAGCACAACTTTCCATGGGCTTGGCCGAATCGCCCATGGCCGGCGCCTCTATTAGAGTCGTTTCTGGCAACTTTATTACCGCCAAGCCCATCGGTGTGCGGGACGGTGTCGACTATCTGTTCACAGGCGAAATACGTCGAGTCGACGACAAAGCCATTCAAGAACAACTGAACAACAACGCCATCGTAGTCATACCGGCATTGGGTTATTCGCCCAGCGGTGAGGTATTTAATTTAACTGCGCATGAAGTGGCAGCAGCCTGCGCCGCTGGACTAGGCGCTGACAAGCTAGTCATTCTCAATTCAGAACGCGGTATCCTCGATGGCCGGCGCCGCCCGATACCTCAGCTCAACCTTGAAGAAGCAGAAAATCTTCTTAGCAGCCAAAGAAAACTATCCGGCGAAAGCAAACACACGCTTGAGGTCGCCATAAGCGCATGCAAGCGTGGTGTTCAACGCTGCCATATCATTAGCCATGAAATTGATGGCGCTTTGCTGCTGGAACTCTTTACACGTGATGGTATTGGCAGTCTCATCAGCGCTGATCACTATGAAGGCTTACGACCTGCAATAGATAGAGACATTAGCGGCATTATCAGTCTCATCGAACCATTGGAAACCGAAGGAATATTGGTGCGGCGTTCGCGCGACCAACTGGAAAATGAGATTTCGCGTTTTCATGTTGTTGAACGCGATGGCGCCATCATCGCTTGCGCCGCGCTTTATCCCTCCGCTGACAAACATATGGCTGAGCTCGCTTGCGTTGCCGTTCACGAAGAATATCGAGATATGGGTTATGGCGCTCAGTTACTCAAAGCCATGGAAAAACAAGCAGAAGCACAAAATGTAGAAAAGCTATTCTTGCTCACCACTCGCACCAGCCATTGGTTTCGTGAACGTGGTTTTCGTGGTGTCAGCATGGAAAAACTTCCGAAAAAACGCCGCGAACTCTACAACTATCAGCGTAACGCTAAAGTATTAATTAAAGCGCTATAGCCATCCAAACTATGCAATAGAGCCAGATTAACTCGTACTCTCGGTGACGGTTACTGGCTCTTTCATATCGGCTAAATGTGGCTTTAGCAGGCTTAATGCCTTCTTATAGACTTTGCGCTTAAACGGCACGACTCGTGTCACCGGATACCAATATTGGACCCAACGCCAACCATCAAATTCCGGTTTTTCACTAAAATCGAGGCGCAAATCATTTTCACTGCCAACAAGGCGTAACAAATACCAAATTTGGCGCTGACCGACACACGTAGGCTTACTATCATGGCGTATTAATCGTTGCGGCAGGCGATAGCGCAACCAATCCTTGGTGACACCAAGAACTTCAACATGTTCGGGCTGCAAACCTATCTCTTCCTCGAGCTCGCGATACATCGCTTGCTCATGCGTTTCATCACGACGCATACCACCTTGCGGAAACTGCCAAGCATCTTGTCCAATGCGGCGCCCCCAAAATAGCTTTCCTTTATCGTTTGCCAGTATTATCCCGACGTTATAGCGGAAACCATCCTTATCAATCATCGTAAAATATCTGAGTTTATTCTTGCGTGATAGAATGGCACAGACTTAGGCGACACAGCAAATATTCGACACAGAAATAATGTGTTTAGCCGAAAAACCCTCAATTCAAATCGGTAACAACGACTCAATTCAAAACATGGCTCTCGCTTTATTTGATTTAGACAATACTCTGCTTGGCGGAGACAGTGACTACCTTTGGGGACAATTTCTCATAGAACTTGGCGTCGTAGACGCCAAGATTCAGGAACGTGAGAATCAGCGTTTTTACGATGACTATAAAAACGGCACTCTCGACATTGATGCTTTTTTAGCATTTCAACTTGCGCCCTTAGCGCAACATCCAAGGGCACTCTTAGATCAGTGGCACCAGCGATTTATGGCGGAAAAAATCAACGCCATCATGCTCGACAAATCTAAACAATTGATCCAACGTCATCGTGATGCTGGTGACACACTGTTAATTATTACAGCAACCAACCGCTTTGTTACCGGGCCAATTGCAGAAGCCTTTGGTATCGATTTACTGATTGCGACAGAACCTGAAGAAATAAACGGTGAGTTTAGCGGCGCATACAGCGGCACACCTTGCTTTCGCGAAGGGAAAGTCACACGGATCAACGAATGGTTATCAAATAACAATCATGATCTAGCCAACAGTCACTTTTACTCTGACTCGCATAACGACCTCCCATTATTGCAAATGGTTGATCACCCAGTCGCCGTCGATGCCGACGAACAACTCACCGCGCATGCACAAAATAGTGGCTGGGAGATCATCTCTTTAAGATAACAAAATAGAAAACAAATAAGACAGGCGACCAACACATCAGCATTCGTCGCCTAGCGTTTAACTAATATTCATTAGTTAAATAGATCAACATTTGATGCTTTCAGACGCGCTTCCACTTTATTGACCAAACTTTTACGAACCATATCTTGCAAACACTGATCAAGTGTTTGCATACCCATACCCTGGCCAGTTTGAATAGCCGAGTACATTTGCGGCACTTTGTTTTCACGAATTAGGTTGCGAATAGCGGGCGTACCCAACATGATTTCATGCGCTGCGATACGTCCACCACCTGTGCGTTTTAACAGCGTTTGTGAAATCACTGCACGCAGTGATTCTGACAACATTGAACGCGTCATTTCTTTTTCTGCTGCCGGGAACACATCGATAATACGGTCAATGGTCTTTGCAGCAGAACTGGTATGCAAAGTACCAAATACTAAATGACCGGTTTCAGCGGCGGTCAGAGCAAGGCGAATCGTCTCTTGGTCACGCATTTCACCAACCAGAATGATATCAGGATCTTCACGCAAGGCCGAGCGTAGCGCTTCATTAAAACCCAGCGTATCGCGATGCACTTCACGCTGATTAATCAAACATTTTTTACTTTGATGAACAAACTCTATTGGGTCTTCAATAGTAAGAATATGGCCAAACTCTTCTTCATTAAGATAATCTACCATCGCAGCTAGTGTTGTTGATTTACCCGAACCAGTTGGACCTGTCACCAATATCAAACCACGTGGATTTTTGGCAATTTGTTTAAAAATAGCCGGACAACCTAGCTCTTCCAGAGAAAGAATATTCGACGGAATAGTACGAAACACACCGCCCATACCACGCGCCTGGTTAAAGGCATTAACACGAAAACGAGCCAGCCCAGGAATTTCAAATGAAAAATCAGTTTCAAGAAATTCTTCAAAGTCTTTACGCTGACGATCATTCATGATGTCATACATCATGGACTGAACAGTCTTATGATCAAGCTCAGGGACATTGATACGACGCACGTCTCCGTCGACGCGAATCATCGGTGGCAAACCGGCCGAGATGTGCAAGTCAGAGGCGGAATTTTTTACGCTAAAGGCAAGCAGTTCTGCAATATCCACTGAATACTCCTGATAAATTCGGTTTAAACTAGCTATATTATGTCTTGGACAAATTAGCGGCAGAATCAAGACCAGCTTGATTTTACGGTCATAGCCTAACTTTAACATTGGATTGCATCGCAAACACACCATAAACTTATTATGAATACGCTTGAAACCCGCTACGTAACAATACTTAAAGACATCCATGATGCGTGTTTAAGCTATCAGCGTGACCCGAACGATGTGCGCTTACTTGCTGTGAGTAAAGGCCATCATTATTCCTCTATAGAACAACTCTATGCCCTAGGTCAGCGCCGGTTTGGCGAAAATTATCTTAAGGAGGCCTTCGACAAACAAGCACACCTCAGCGAGCTTGATATCGAATGGCATTATATTGGCAGCATTCAATCAAATAAGACGGCTCTCATTGCGCAACACTTTTCCTGGGTACATGGCGTCGACCGTTTAAAAATCGCGCAACGCTTAAATCATCAGCGTGACAATCAACAACCGCCACTTAATGTATGTCTGCAGATCAATCTAAATATGGAACAAAGTAAAAGCGGTATTGATGCTAACGATGCGTTAACACTGGCAAAAGAAGTCGCCGCATTGCCTAATCTACAATTACGCGGACTTATGGCTTTGCCCCAACCTGAATCAGATTTTTCTGCACAGCAAAAGAACTTCGCTCACCTTCGCCAGCTACGAGACGAAATAAACGCTAGCGGCCTTAATCTCGATAGCCTCTCAATGGGCATGTCTAATGATTTTCACGCCGCTATAGCAGAACACAGCACGCATCTGCGCATTGGCAGCGCACTGTTTGGTCAACGACCAAACTAGGGGGAGTCACTACACGCCGTTTGGCAAAAGTAAAACATAGCGGTATGCTCTGAGACCCACTCTCACCACGCTAACCCTAATTATTGTGAATACCAACCTCAAAATATGTTTCATTGGTGCAGGCAATATGGCTCGCAGCCTTATTGGCGGATTGCTTAACGATCACTATCCTGCCGCCAAGCTCTGCGCCGCTGACCCCGACGAGGGGCAACGCCAACAACTCAACGCCGCACTAGGTATTGCCACCCATGCTAATAACTCTGACGCCTGCACTGATGCAGATATCATTGTTTTGGCCGTCAAACCACAGATTATGGCAGGCGCCTGTCAGGCCTTAGCACCAGTGATAGCTGATGCTCGGCCACTTATCATTTCAATCGCGGCCGGCATTCAAACAACTTCTCTGAAAAACTGGTTGGGCGATTCTCAAGCGATTGTCCGCACTATGCCCAATACACCTTCTTTGGTCGGCTCGGGCGCGGCAGCTTTATTCGCTAGCAAAGCCGTTAACGATGAGCAGCGTCAACAAGCTGAATCCATACTGCGCGCCGTTGGCCTTACCTTATGGCTAAAAGACGAAGCCGATATGGATGCTGTGACCGCATTATCAGGCAGCGGCCCGGCTTATTTCTTTTTGCTGATGGAGCTGATGCAGAAAATCGGCGAAGAAATGGGCTTGTCTCGCGAAGCTGCTCGACTTCTTACCTTGCAAACTGGCTTTGGCGCCACCAAGATGGCCTTAGAGAGCGAGCTTGACTGCGCTGAGTTGCGTCGTCGTGTCACCTCACCCGGCGGCACCACCGAACAAGCAATAAATAAACTTCTTGATGGAAACATCGATAACCTCATAGACGAAGCATTAAACGCAGCACGTGAACGTGCTAAAGAATTAGCAACTTTACTAGGTAAATCATGACTGGAAACCCATTTGTACTGGCAGCAGACGTAATAATTAATACTATTTTTGGTATTTATATACTCGCAGTAATGTTACGTTTTATATTTCAAGCTGCACGGGTTGATTTTCACAATCCACTTTCACAGCTAATAGTAAGTGTAACAAACCCCCCACTAAAACCATTACGACGCGTAATACCTGGCTGGGGTGGAATTGATTTTTCTACCATCGTATTGATGGTCGTACTCACCATAATAAAACTAAGTTTAATAGGCTTAATAACAGGGCAACAATTAAGCATTAGCTGGCTATTATTCACCACAATAGCGGATCTAATATCTCTGCTTTACTATCTATTACTGGGAATTATTATTATTTCTATCATTATGAGCTGGATAGGCCAAACCAGCCAAAACCCTATGGTTGGCTTATTACAACAAATCTCCGAACCAATACTTAGACCTTTTCGTAGAATAATCCCACCTATAGGCGGCCTAGACCTATCTCCCATATTCGCCATCCTTGCCTTGCAAATCATCAAGATCTTTGCTGATTGGTCGTTACATAGCTTAGCTACATCGCTATAACTGGTAATGGGTGAAACACACCCGCCACGCCAGATATTTAGGTATACCTAAATAGACACAGCGCTGAATACAGTATTGTGTAATTTGTGATCTAACGCACATAACACCATACCGCTGTTATGTATATTCGGTGGTATAGGAGCTATAGATACTGGGGAATAAAATGTCTACGCAATATCAATGTTCGGCCCGATTATTAAGCCAGACTGCAATCGGGCTCTAACGATGGCAGCCACTGCACAGGAGTTAGACACAAACCGTCGCGTCAATCATTTTTCGCGGCAGATGCACGTCTATGACGAATGGCGCCAATCACTATTGTCGACATTAAGTGATACACGCCAATGGCTAGACCAAAATAAACTTAGCAGTGCAGAACTCGATCTACGTATCTACGAAAATTGCGAGTCACTCAAATCAGATAAGCTCACCATCGCATTTGCTGCCGAGTTTTCACGCGGCAAGAGCGAACTCATTAACGCCATATTTTTTGCCGATTATCAACGACGTTTATTACCATCAGATGTCGGTCGCACAACCATGTGCCCAACCGAACTCTTCTACGACCATGAACTGGATTCAACCTATATTCAATTACTGCCCATAGAAACGCGAAATGAAGACCTCAGCATTGAGGAGTACACACATAATCGTGACTATTGGCATATTATCGAACTCCATATGCAATCGCCTGATCAAATGGCGGAAGCATTACAAGAATTAATCAAAGTCAAAAAAGTCAGCGTAGACGAAGCCAAAGCATTAGGACTCCCTGTTGACGAAGACTGTATTGAAGATGGCATGGTTGAAATTCCGTTATGGCGCCACGCTCGAATCAGTTTTCCTCATCCCCTGCTTAAACAAGGTTTAGCAATACTCGATACACCTGGATTAAACGCCCTAGGAACAGAGCCTGAGCTAACGGTAAGCATGCTACCTAAAGCTGAAGCAGTATTATTTGTGCTTGCTGCAGATACTGGCGTAACACGCAGCGATCTTGAAATGTGGCGTGAACATATCACCAGCTACCGTAAAAATGGCAATGATGGCCTTATTGCAGTGCTCAATAAAATTGACACACTATGGGATGAAATGAAATCTCCTGAAGCTGTGGAAAAGACGATTGAAGGCCAGTGCAAAGCCACAGCACACGCCTTGGGAATAGAAGAATCACGTGTTTTACCCGTATCAGCGCAAAAAGCGCTATTAGCAAAAGTAAAACAAGATCAAAGCTTACTCGAATCTAGCAAAATCACTGGGCTTGAAGACTACCTAGCTAACGAAATTTTACCGTCGAAACAAAATATTCTTTGGCAAAAAGTAGTCAGCGATACCGGCACAATTCTCGATGACGTTGCGACGGCAAAACATACTCAGATACATTATCTCACTCGTCAAAGCCAAGAATTGCATTCGCTCAGTCGTAAAAACACCGAGCTATCCCAACAAGTTGCACAAAAAATTCAAACCACCAAAGAACGTTATCACAGCTGCATGACGTATAGCGAAACGGGCAAAACCAAGCTCAATCAACAAGCAAAATTGGTGCGTGACACTATCAACCTCGATGCCATTGACTATGCCGTAGCGCGTACCCGCAAAAACATGTCTAGCGCGCTAACAACTAGAGGACTACGCCAGCAAATTAGCATTTTCTTCGATAGCGTACGCGATACAATGCAAGTAGGAAGCAGCCAAAGCGATAAAATGGTGGAAAGCTTTGAAGCCGTCTACGCCCGCATGAAAAAAGATTATGGCCTAGCCGATACCAAACTCAAACCACTGAATATGGTTAAACGCCGTAGCGAAATAGATAGACTTTATTTGCAAGGCACACAGTGGCGAGACAGTGCTGACCTCACCATGACCGAACAAACCCTAGTCATTAAGAAATTCTTTATTTCCATGGTCAGCCATGTCCGCGGGGTCTTTCATGATACTCGTGAAGATATCGACAAATGGGTACAAGAATCGCTACGCCCCATCACTATGCATGCTGATGAAATGCGTCAAAATATGGAACGCAATATTGAAATATTCGCCAAAGTCAGCGATTCACGTACATCGATGCGTGACAAACTCAGTATCTTAGAAGCCAAACAAAACGACGCCGAAAACATGGTTGCTGCAATTAGCGCCCTAAAAAATCGCTTAACTCAAGCTAAACCACTTTAAGCCCACCCACTTTAGCGCCATATAGCGCTCTAACGCTTGCACGGTGCTAACGACACCGCTAGACTTTACGGTCACACGCCTTGATGGGCAAAAACCGTTTGAGCCTAACATTTTAAATGTCTAGTACCGTTCCCGCCAATTCAGTTGGCCTAGTCACCCCTAGCGTTGCACGCTTTGGTGAGCCACTGCCACTAGAATGCGGTAAAACTTTACCTAGCTATGAGCTCATTTACGAAACCTACGGCACACTCAATTCTACACGTAATAACGCTATACTAATTTGCCACGCCTTATCGAGCGATCACCACGCCGCCGGCTATCATTCTACCAATGATAAAAAACCCGGCTGGTGGGAAACCTGCATCGGTCCCGGTAAGCCAATAGATACAAATAAATTTTTTGTTGTGTGCAGCAATAATATTGGCGGTTGTAAAGGCTCTACCGGCCCCATGTCTAAAAATCCTCAAACCGGGCAGCCCTATGGCCCTGACTTCCCACTGGTGACAGTGAAAGACTGGGTAAACACCCAAGCTCGGCTGGCAAACCAACTCAAGATAGACTGCTGGCAAGCCGTAATCGGCGGCAGCTTAGGTGGAATGCAGGCAATGCAATGGTCTATTGATTTCCCTGATCGACTCAAACATTGCTTTATCATAGCTGCCGCACCGCATTTATCTGCGCAAAATATTGCCTTTAATGAAGTCGCGCGACGTGCCATCATTACCGACCCTGAGTTTCATGAAGGTCACTATTACAAATATGATACTGAACCTGCTCGCGGATTAATGCTCGCTCGTATGCTTGGCCATATTACTTATCTGTCTGACGATGCCATGCTGGCAAAATTTGGCCGTGAGTTAAAAACCAGTGATTACCAGTTTAGCTACGACGTCGAATTTGAAGTCGAAAGTTACCTGCGTTATCAAGGCGAAAAATTTATCGGGCAATTTGATGCCAATACCTATTTATTGATGACTCGTGCCTTGGACTACTTTGATCCTGCAAAAAATTACAATAATGATTTATCAGCAGCGTTATCGATGACCAAGGCGCGCTTTCACATTATCGCCTTTACCAGCGACTGGCGCTTTTCACCTGCGCGTTCTCGAGAAATCGTTAAAGCCTTGCTCGATAATAATCGAGACACCAGTTACGCAGAGATCACCGCTAATCATGGTCATGATGCGTTCCTGATGGATATTCCGCATTATATGGACGTATTTCGCGCCAACATGAATCAATTAGACCTTGCAGATCACACAGCAGATCAAAGCGCAGAAACAACGCATGCTCCGACCTGACCTAGAAATCATCGACGACTGGATCAAACCACGTAGTCGTGTTCTTGACCTTGGCTGTGGTGATGGCACGCTGCTCGCCCATCTTACTGAACACCAAAGCATCACTGGCTACGGCCTTGAGATTGAAGACGAAAACATCAGTAAATGTCTAAACAAAGGGCTAAACGTCCTACAAATCAACCTTGACGAGGGGTTGGCAGACTTCAATGACAATGCCTTTGATTATGTTGTCATGACCCAGACATTACAGGCGGTTAGCTACCCAGACAAATTATTGGATGAAATGCTCCGCGTTGGCCGCGAGGTAATTATCACTTTTCCCAATTTTGGCCATTGGCGCAGTCGTATGAATATCGCGCTACAGGGGCGTATGCCACTATCAGACTCATTACCCCACGCTTGGTATAACACGCCTAATATTCGACTCTGCACACTCAATGATTTCGAAGCGCTTTGCACAGAAAAATCCATTGAAATTGCCCAACGTACGGTCGTTAATCATGCTCATCGCAGCACCATCGCCATGCGCTGGCTGCCAAATTTCTTCGGTGAAATTGCCCTATATCGACTACGATCTTCCTAGCATTTTTAAACTAATTCCCTATAATATTCAGGGCTTTATAAGCAAACGCCAATACTTGACCAACTTAATCGGAAATTGTATCCTAATCCTGACTAATTTAGTCAAGTATTAACCCTAGCGAGTTTCTGGTATTTCCGGTCATATTGCCAGTCGCAACGAGTATTCGTAAGACTCCTAGGCTCATCTAGGTTCCTCGCAGGCAACACACTGCGCAGACCTTAGACGAATTTCAGAATTTTCTGACCCGCTCAGCCAGGTAATACACATGTCCAGCACTAGCGAAGAAGTACAAGAATTTGTAGACCAGCAATATAAGCATGGTTTTATTACTGATATCGAGACCGATACCATTGGTGCCGGCCTTAATGAAGATGTCATCCGCATCATTTCTGGGAAGAAAGGCGAACCTGAGTTTATGCTTGAATGGCGCTTAGCCGCCTATCGTAAATGGTTGACCATGAGTGAGCCAACTTGGGCACACGTACGTTTTGATCCTATTGATTACCAAGACATCATCTATTACTCAGCGCCAAAGTCACCTGAAGACGGGCCTAAAAGCTTAGATGACGTTGATCCTAAACTCTTAGAAACCTATGAGAAGCTCGGTATTCCGCTAATCGAGCAACAAATGCTCGCTGGTGTTGCCGTTGATGCGGTATTCGATAGTGTCTCAGTCGTAACCACCTTTAAAGAAAAGCTCGCTGAAGCCGGCGTTGTCTTTTGCCCGTTATCAGAAGCCGTGCATAGTCACCCTGAATTAGTGAAAAAATATTTGGGCTCAGTCGTACCCACTGGTGATAACTTTTTCTCAACGCTCAACTCTGCCGTGTTCAGTGATGGCTCGTTTGTCTATATTCCTAAAGGTGTACGTTGCCCAATGGAGCTATCGACTTATTTTCGTATTAACGAAGCCAAAACAGGCCAGTTCGAGCGCACATTAATCATTGCCGAAGAAGGCTCACATGTCAGCTATCTTGAAGGCTGTACGGCACCGATGCGCGATGAAAATCAATTACACGCTGCCGTTGTTGAACTGATCATACTCGACAATGCCGAGATTAAATACTCAACTGTACAGAACTGGTATCCCGGTGATGAAAACGGTGTCGGCGGTATTTATAACTTCGTCACTAAACGTGCGCTTTGCGCTGGCGTTAATGCTAAAGTCTCTTGGACACAAGTTGAAACGGGGTCTGCCATTACTTGGAAATACCCAAGCTGTGTACTGCGCGGTGATAACTCAGTCGGTGAGTTTTACTCGGTTGCACTGACAAACAACTGCCAACAAGCTGACACCGGCACCAAGATGATTCATCTGGGTAAAAATACCCGCAGCACCATTATCTCTAAAGGAATTTCTGCTGGCCGTGGCGAGAACTCTTATCGGGGTTTAGTGCGTATCGCTAAAACGGCCGAAGGTGCACGTAACTACACACAGTGTGATTCCTTATTAATTGGCGACACTTGTGCAGCCCATACCTTCCCTTATATGGAAATCGGTAATTCTAGCGCGCAAGTAGAGCACGAAGCCACTACATCAAAAATCAGTGAAGACCAATTGTTCTATTGCCAACAACGTGGCATTGGCGAAGAAGATGCGGTGAGCATGATCGTTAACGGTTTTTGTAAATCTGTCTTCAAAGAATTACCGATGGAGTTTGCCGTTGAAGCCGGCAAACTACTCAGCGTTAGCCTCGAAGGCGCTGTTGGCTAAGCATTTTATTATTGAACACTTAAAATTATTGGAACACTCATGTTAAGCATAAAAGACCTACACGTTAGCATTGCTGGCAAACCTATCCTTAAAGGAATTAACCTTGAAGTGAAAGCCGGTGAAGTCCATGCCATTATGGGACCGAATGGTTCTGGAAAAAGTACCTTGTCACAGTTATTGGCAGGTCGCGATGGTTATACCATCGATAGCGGTAGTGTCACGTATAAAGATCAAGACTTATTAGAACTGGCGCCAGAAGAGCGCTCATGGGAAGGTATTTTTCTCGCCTTCCAATACCCGGTTGAAATTCCCGGTGTTAATAATACTTATCTGCTACGTGCTGGCCTTAACGCCATTCGTAAGCACCATGGCCAAGATGAAGTGAGTGCGGTTGATTTCCTTAAATTAGTCCGCGAAAAAGCCAAGCTAGTCGAATTAGATGAAAGCTTTTTAAGTCGTTCCGTAAACCAAGGTTTTTCTGGTGGCGAAAAAAAACGTAATGAAATTTTCCAAATGGCGGTACTCGAACCTAGCCTAGCGATTTTAGATGAAACCGATTCAGGCTTAGACATCGATGCACTACGTGTCGTTGCCGAAGGCGTCAATAAGTTACGCAGCGAAGAACGCGCTTTTATCTTGATTACTCATTACCAACGTTTATTAGATTATATTGAACCAGATTTTGTTCACGTATTATCCGATGGTCAAATTCAACGCTCTGGCGATAAAACCTTAGCATTAGAATTAGAACGCGAAGGTTATGCTTGGCTGGATACTGAAACCGATATAGCAAGCGAGGCTGGCGCTGCATGAATGCTGCACTCAAACAAATTGATGCGTGGCAAACAAGTTTAGCACCCACACTCCCTACTCTACCAGGCAATGATATTGATTGGCTTGCTCAACGTCGTAGCGAGGCATTAACGCAGTTTTCTGACATTGGTTTTCCGACACGTAAAACCGAAGCATGGAAATATGTCGCCACCCACGCCATTGCTAAAACCACACCAGCACTATCGCAAAGCACTATTGTCGACAGCACACAAATCGCGCAATGGCGACTTGATGATTGCGATGAAATCGTCTTTGTTGATGGACTCTATCATGAGGGTTTGTCACACTTCACTGCTAATGCAAATATTGATATTAAAAGTCTTGCTGAGTCATTTGAGCACTCACCAGATAAAATAAAAGCATTGCTCTCACAAGACATAAGTGATGCTAACGACGCCTTCGACGCGTTAAACCAGGCACTGCTACGTGACGGCGCCATCGTTACCATCGCTGACGGTGCGGTAGTTGAACGGCCCTTACATCTGTTATTTGTTTCGACCAATACGGATAACAGTGTTACGCCGATTAATAATTGGATCTTTGCTGGTAAAAACAGTCAATGCAATATCGTCGAAACCTATATAGGTGCTGACACGACCAATAACCTCACTTTGTCACGTACCACGATTAATGTTGCTGACAATGCTGAATTGACTCACTACCGCAGCCAACGCGAATCAAAGCAAGCGTTTCATCTTGCTGAGCTAACGGTCAAACAAAACCGTGATAGCCGTTATAACGCCTACCCTATTGCGCTAGGCAGTGCTATTGCGCGTGTCAATGTCGAGATCATTTTAGCCGGGAAAAATGCCAACTGCACAGTCAACGGTTTATATTTAACAAAAGATAAACAAGTCAGCGATCATCACATAAAGATGTATCATGCCGTACCACATTGCACTAGCGATCAATTGTTCAAGGGCGTCATGGATGACTCAAGCCGCGCTGTATTTAATGGCTTGATTTTAGTTGATAAAGACGCGCAGAAAACACAAGCGGATTTAAGTAATCGTAATTTATTAGTATCGAAGTTTGCGGATATCAACACCAAACCTGAACTTGAAATCTATGCCGACGATGTTAAATGCTCTCATGGCGCGACGATTGGTCAACTTAATGAACAATCAATCTTCTATTTACAATCACGCGGTGTTGCTCGCGACCAAGCTGAGCACTTATTAACCTATGCCTTTATCAATGATGTGATTAATCGTATACAGCTTGATGCTTTGCGCAAACAAATTGCCGCACTCATTATTGGCCGCCTACCGGATAGCGAGTTTATTCGAGAGCTTGTCTAAACAGACATAAACATTCTATGACTATCGATAATACTTTCACCGCCATCCAAAGCTTTCGTCAAGACTTTCCTATTCTTAATCAAGAAGTCAATGGTAAGCCACTGGTCTATCTTGATAACGGCGCGACCACACAAAAACCGCAGATTGTTATCGATACCATTCGTGAGTATTACGAACGAGATAACGCCAACGTCCATCGTGGCGTGCATACACTAAGCGCACGCGCTACCGATGCCTATGAGGGTGCACGCAGTAAAGTAAGAAACTTTATTAATGCTGCCAGTGACAAAGAGGTCATCTTTACTCGCGGCACTACCGAGGCTATCAACTTAGTCGCTAGTAGTTATGGCCAAAGCATTGGTCAAGGCGATGAAATACTCATCACTGCGATGGAACACCATTCCAATATCGTGCCTTGGCAAATGCTTTGTCAACGTACTGGCGCAATACTCAAAGTCATACCGATTAATGAGCGCGGCGAATTATTATTTGATGAATTCGAAAAACTCATTAGCTCACGCACCAAACTACTCGGCATTGTTCACGTCTCAAACGCACTGGGTTCAATCAACCCGATTGCGGACATGATTAAAATCGCGCATCAACACGACGTACCTGTGTTAGTCGATGGTGCTCAAGCCATTGCTCATACTGCCGTCGATGTGCAGGCGCTTGACGTCGATTTTTATGCGTTTTCTGGCCATAAAATCTTTGGCCCAACCGGTATTGGTATTCTTTACGGTAAACAAGCCTTGCTGGAAGCAATGCCGCCCTATCAAGGCGGCGGCGATATGATTTTGACCGTGTCGTTTTCTGGCACCACCTATAACGAGTTACCCTATAAATTTGAAGC
>JAADIY010000023.1:0-77434 GCA_013151045.1 Gammaproteobacteria bacterium | reverse complement strand
CCATTGATGGTCTGCGCATCATCGGCCAAGCAGAACATAAAACCAGCGTCTTATCGTTCTTAATTGACGGCGCGCACGCTGCTGATATTGGCGAACTATTAGATCAACAGGGTGTTGCCATACGTGCGGGGCATCATTGTGCCATGCCTGTTATGGAGTTTTTTAATATCAATGCTAGTGCGCGTGCTTCGCTAGCATTTTATAATAATGAAGAAGATATTGATCAGTTTATTACTGCACTAAATTCTTCTCTAACTTTATTACGATAACCTTTTACGGACCAAACCATTGATAGCTCTTAAACGCGATTGTAAAGCCACACTCATCCCAGTTGGCACTGATATCACTATTCCCTCAGGCACTCAGGTTGTCGTCACACAAGCCCTTGGGGGCAGCTTTACTGTCAATGTTGCAGGCAATCTTGCACGCATCGCTGGTGATGATGCTGACGCACTAGGTTTAGAACATACCCTCATCAAAAAAGATATCTCTGAAGTCGATGGCCCAGTCGATATCGAACAAGTATGGGAACAATTACGTACTTGCTATGACCCAGAAATTCCTATCAATATTGTCGAACTTGGCTTAATTTACGAATGCACTGCAACCGAACTAGAAAACGGTGGCAATCGTGTCAACATTAAAATGACCTTAACGGCGCCAGGCTGCGGCATGGGACCCATCATCGTTGATGATGCGCATTCAAAAGTTATGTCAGTAAAGAATGTCACTGAAGTCAATTGTGAGCTAGTCTTTGAACCACTGTGGAACCAAAGCATGATGTCAGAAGCCGCTCGCTTACAAACTGGTTTAATGTAGACACACACCCATTGGTTACTCTGCTTTAACCGCTACAAGCTTTTTCTCCGCCCATTCTGCAAACTCTTGTTTAGTGCAGCTATCGCTCAAATTACTGCTCACACCTTCAAGTGTTTTATAAATTATCAGTTCTTTTTCAGGATCTGGATGCGCAGCGCAATCAACAATTTTTCTAACCTCCCATCCTGATCCAGGGCGGTTGTTGGTATAAACACCCCCTAATTCAAATGAGAAATGCGCTAAAACATCAGCCTTTCGATAACGTTGAGCGGCTTCGACTATCTGTTCTATCTGAATAGGAGAGACATCAACCACCATTCCTAGCTCACCAATGCCTTTAGCAATATGTTCTCGGCTAATTATCATTGGTTTTTCAGGCACGATAGCTTCGGATCTAAACTTCATTCGAGCTAATGGGTATTTTCGCCAGGGGAAAAAACTATTAAACAATACTGCTACGATAAAAATAACCAGACAATTAAGAAAAACAGGCACCAATACAAAACCGTAGCCGAGCTGAGTAACATTCTCACCACCGATAACCGCCGCTAAAGCCGTTGCGCCGCCAGGTGGGTGCATGCAACGCAAACCATGCATTGCGCCAATAGCTAGACCAACAGCTAACCCAGAAGCCAATATAGAGTTTGATATTAATATCGCACAACTGACACCTATTGCGGCTGACACCACATTGCCTGCAAATAAAGACCAAGGTTGGGATAGCGGCCCATGAGGCACACAAAATAATAAAACGGTGGCAGCACCCATTGCCGGCACTATTGCAATACTGCCCTCTACACCTAAGAAAAAATAAGAAACAGTGGTAATAGAAACGATGCTGACAATGCCACCTACGGTCGCGACAAGCTGCTCACCTCTCGGTGCTTTAGGCGGAACAGACAACCATCGTAGTATCGTTTTTAGCAGCATCAGTTCAACTGATACGTGAGATTAGAAAGGAACTTTAATGACAGCATATCGGCCAAATAGAAAAAGGGGAAACCGTCTTATCAGACTAAGACTTATTTACTTGGCAAAAATGCATCATAATAAATATGCTTAGAGGCAACACCTGATAAAAACGCCTTCTTTTTCATCGCATTGACTAAATCTGGCGCACCACACAAATAAAGCCTTGCCTCTTTAAGCTTCGCTATATGTTCAACCACTAATTGTTGAACGTCACCACAGATATAAAAATCTCCCTCACTGCCATTTAACACACAGGGCGTATAAGAAAAATTACTCTGCTGTTGAGATAAATCGTATAACTCATCAACTAGATATAAATCTTCTGGCTGCAAAGCGCCATGAAATAGCGCGATTTCACCAATATGTCCATGCGCTAAAGCATCTTTAATAATACCGTAGAGCGGCGCCAAACCTGTGCTTGTACCCGCAAGAACCATGGGGAAATCATCGCCACCTTCCTTATCTGATACATAAAAACATTCACCTGCGGGGCCGCGTAATTTAACACTGCCCCAAGGCTTAGCTTCATTCAACAACCATGAACCTAGTCTCCCATTCGGTATAACGCGAATGTGTAACTCTATATATCCGTCAACTCCTGGAATATTCGCTATGGAATAACTGCGTACAATATTGTCGGGCGTAATCAGATTAATATATTGCCCAGGTATCGTGTCAAACTCTTCCTCAGGCTTTAAACATAAGCGCAATACATTATGATTAAGCGCTTCGACTTTGATTATCGACGCTGTGACCTCAGCATCTTCGGAGTTAAGGGGACGTATCCCTAAATCTTCTTTAGCAAACAAACAACACGATAAGGCGTAGTTTCGTGCCTTAAACGTGGCCTTTAATCCTACTTGCGATGCTTCAGTTGGCTCCCCTACAACCACTTCTACCAGGCAACTCTGACAGACACCTGACTTACAAGAATGTGGAATATCGATACCTTGGTTTAGCAAAGTATCGAGTACACTCACCTCTTCTTCTATAGGGTAACTATTACCATCATAAGCAAGATTAAAGGCCATAGATTTATCTGCCTAATACATCATCACGAACGCTGTTTGCAATGCTTGCTACTTCTGCAATATCTTCATCGCTAACGCCGAGTTCTTTTAATGTTGCACCAAGATGCTCAATCACCACATCAACATGCATATCAGACAAGCCTTTCTCAACCAAATGTGCATGGCCATCACGTAAACTTTTACCGGTATAATTATTCGGCCCACCAAATGCCATGGTTAAAAAAGCTTTTTGTTTAGCAATTTGTCCTTCCATATCCGTATCATCGAAAAACCCACTAACACGCTCGTCCGCCAACATTTTACGGTAAAAAATATCGGTTGCCGCATCAATTGCTTCTTCTCCACCCAACTTCTCATATAAACTCATAACACTATCCTCTGTTTTATTTAACAATCGATCTAAAAATCAAAGATATATATACTATGTATCTTTAAAAGAATCAATTAGCTATTTACTATTCCATCAATAGTTTTTATATATCGACAATCTAGTGGTCAGCTTTAGCTCAGCGCCACTAAAAAATACGTTAGAAAGAAGAAGAATTAAGCAGACGCGCCGATAGCGCGGGAGCGGTTACACAAAAAGACAAAACCGCCAAATAGGAGCATACAAAAAAACAAATTACCTAACAGGGTATTACCAAAGAATGGAATCGCAGCCACATATGCCGCCACCAACCCAGAGAGCGTATTTGGATAAATATCTAAAGTCAGCCAAGGACCAATATTGCTCACCAAGAAAAATATCAATGCAGCAAAAAAACCTGCACCAAACACTCGCATAAATGAAACCTTAGCCAGCATTTTTGACCCTAGCACCGCGATTAGCGCCACTGCCAACATTGACCAGGCTGCTCCAGGCGTAACCCAAACAAATTGATTATAATGCTCGGCATAAACAGTATTATTAATGACCAAGTCGCTAATCACCATAGCAGCAATAGGTATAAACCAAGCTATTGCAAGCGGTAAAAAAGCACCGGCAAACAATGCCATAGCACCTATAGCAGTAAAATTGGGCGGATGAGGCAATATACGACTAAACACTGCAAATAATATAATCGCAATAATTGCGCTAAAGCGTACTGAAAATAAACGATCCATAATCAAAATGCCTAACAAATAACCAGTTTGTAATGAGTCATTATACGTCAAAGTCCATCAAGATGTGATGAAATGCCTATAAGTAGCCACGCATTCATATCACCTTACTATATGGTCAATATTATGCCAACCCACCTTGCGCAATAGTTTAGATGCTTTATCCGCGCTAAATCGATACTCACAATACGGAACAACTTTATCATCTCAAGCATCAGGGCTTGCTTAAAGAAAACCCATCAAATGATCATGTGAAATATTGATTTTGCCGGCAACGCTGCCCTTACTGTACTCTTTTTCCGAACGTCAATGACCAAGTAGGCAGCAGCATCACTTTCTAACATTGACACTAACCTTGCTTACTCTATGTAACGAATTTGCTTATTTGGATCACACGCTGACCAACACATCCGGCTGATAACTTCCTTAAACAAGCCATCAATACTTACGTTGCTTATCCTTCTTATCTTCGCTATAAGAGTAACTCTGCTTCAAGTAAATCAATCAACACAAATAGCGCAACAGTCATACTGAAGGAGCTTAAATAGCTTGTCCTGAACCAGAGCAGAAAAAGTGTAACTAGCTTGTCGGCAGCCCGGCTTTACGCCATTCAGTCATATTGCCTTCTAAATGATAGAGTTTTTGCCAACCACCTTTGTGCAATAAATCGATGGCTTTGTCTGCAAAAACCCCGCCCTCACAATAAAGCACAATCTCTTCATGTTTTTCGGCAGGCACTTCCGTAAGAAATTTTACTAAATGACTATATGGGATATTGGTGGCGCCTGGCACATGCCCTCTGGCGTAGTCTTTCGCGGGCCGCACATCGATGATAACCGGAGCATTGGCACTTTGAATTAGCTCAACTAGCGTGTCCTGATCGATAAAACTAATTTTAGGCTCAGCCCCACAAGCAACTAAATACAAGGCTAAGAGCCCTATAGAACAATACTTCACCAGCGATAAACCCATAATAACCCTTTAGATAGCGTAGTACCCGATAAATCGGGCGTTACATTACTTACTTAGCCTAGCTGGCGTCTAATCAACATATCAACCATACGCAGCAATTAACAGCTTAGCAAGAAATACCAGCAGCAACGTTAGCAGACCAGCCGAGAACGCAGATAGTTCAATGGTTCCGTCGAAGTCTGCACCAACACTGACGCTGTGGCCCCATGCCATCTTTGAAATCACCAGAGCTCTGACGATTCATTTTGATGTGTGGATACGCTAGGTCAACCGGTGGATATAACCATGAGGTTGAAATCAAACCAAATGAAACCTGTTACCCGCGTTGTTATAAACAACTTAAGGAATTGGAAAATCGCAAACCAGGCATATTCAATCAGTAATCGTAGCTCAAAATTAGGGGCGCATGATCAGAAAACCGTTCATCCTTATAAATCTCGGCAGCAACCACTTTGTCCGCCAAGGCCGGACTAATCACCTGATAATCAATACGCCAACCCGTGTTATTGGCCCAAGCTTGGCCACGGTTTGACCACCACGTGTATTGCTCCTCTTGCTGATTGACGACACGAAAGCCATCGACCATGCCTACCTCATCAAATAAGGTATCCAGCCAAGCACGTTCTTCTGGGAGAAAACCCGAGTTTTTCTGATTGCCTCGCCAATTTTTAATATCTACCTTCTTGTGAGCAATATTCCAATCACCACAAATAACATAATCGCGGTCCGCATTTTTCATTTCAGCTAAACGTGGCATTAAGCGATCCATCACATCAAATTTAAGTGCCTGCCTCTCTTCGCTGGCTGATCCCGAATGAAGATAAAGCGAAGCCACACTAAGCCGACCAAAATCTGCTTGAATATAGCGGCCCTCACAATCGACATCGGGCCAGCCTAAACCTACCGTTACGCTGTCAGGCTCTTGCCGAGAATAAATCGCCACACCGCTATAGCCTTTCTTTTCAGCATCATGGAAATATCGATGATAGCCTTCAGGCGAAAATACCGGATCGCTCAACTGATGCAGCTGCGCTTTAGTTTCCTGTATGCACACCACATCTACATCTTGCTTTAACATCCAATCAAAAAAACCTTTACGCGCGGCAGCACGAATACCATTGAGATTTGCTGAGATAATTTTCATAAATATAAAAAACTAATTAGAGATGAGCCTTGAGCTTAGCTCTTATTGAACAATAAAGTTAATCTGATCGAAGTAACCCGTCTCGATAAAATCAGCCGTCATTTCCTTAATCTGCAAAGCATGAACACCTGGTTCTAAACCTGTGACCTCATATTCACCTGACAACCCTTGCAAAGGCTGAGGGTCACCATTATCAATATAGAGTATGGCAAGGTTTCCTTCTACTTCTGGCACCAATGAATACTGAATTGTCACACTTTCTTGTTCTAATAACTGGCCGTCATGTAGGCCAGTAATGGTAATACGTTGCGCTGGCAATACATCACTTAAAGCAACATGTTCAGCCTCAGTTGCTGGCTCACAGGCTAGGATCACTGCTAATAACAGTAAAATAACGCTTAATTGAATGAATTTCATAAGTTTAGTGACTAATGTGATACACATTGATACAAGATTTAGGCATGCTTTGCGCTATATTATACGCATGAGCAGACACGCTGTGATGATTTGCGCGACCAAAACATGAGACAAGTAATGTTAATACAGCCCGCCCCCAAGCTATTAAAAATAAAAAAAACGGTCACAGTCGTATTAATGCTCTTCAGCCTTATCTTTGCGACCAGCGGTCTCGCAAAGGACTTACCTGATATCGGCGATACCGCAGGCCGCATATTAACACCCGAAGACGAACGTCGAATCGGTGCCCAGTTTTACCGGCAACTACAACAGTCTGTCAACATTATCGATGATCCCGAAGCCAATCAGTATTTGCGCGCATTAGGACTATCCTTGGTATCGAATAGCGATGATCCATTTCAACCCTTTCTTTTCTTTATCGTTGATAATCCTACAATCAATGCTTTCGCTGCCCCAGGTGGTTATATAGGCATACACAGCGGGCTAATTTTTGCGGCAAAAAATGAAGGTGAGTTAGCTTCTGTGTTGGCCCATGAAATCGCACACATTACCCAGCGCCACATTGCCCGAGCAATTGAGGCACGCAGCAAAGCAGCGCCACTAAATACCGCCGCATTATTAGCCGCCATTCTGCTCGGCGCTAGTGGTAACGGACAAGCTGCCACCGCTGCTGTAGCGGCCGCTACAGCAGGCTCAGTGCAGTCGGCCATTAACTTTACACGTACCAATGAAAAAGAAGCAGATCGAACCGGCATTACTATATTGGCCCGCTCAAATATTGACCCCAGCTCAATGCCTGATTTCTTCGGTCGTTTAGAACGAGCCTCTCGTATTAACAAAAGCGCACTACCTGAGTTTTTGCGCACTCACCCCGTGACACAATCTCGTATCGCCGATTCGCGATCACGTGCCGATCAGCATAAAGGCGGCGGACGTAAAGACACCGAGTCTTTTCAACGGATTAAGTCACGCCTACGTGTATTGCTCGCTGATGATAAACAAAACATACTGCGTCAATTCGAATCGAAAGCAAAGAAAAAAGGCGCTACTAGCAGCACACGTTACGGTTACGCTCTTGCACTCACAGAACGTGAACGCTTTGACGAAGCACGTCGAGTACTCAACAAACTACTTATTGAATTACCCGACGATAGTCACTATATCAGCGCCCTTGCAAAAGTAGAACTCGCTGATAACAACAGCGCAAAAGCAGTCAAGCTACTGTCAGATAACTTTGAGCTAAGCCCACACAATCATGCTGCCACCATGCACTATGCCGAAGCATTATTACAAGCAAAGCGCCCTAATGATGCACGCCGTCTACTGCAAACACATTTACGCCGCGGCAACTCGCAAAGCGCGCTGACTTATAAGTATCTCTCTGAAGCACTAGGAAAAACCAGCGCCACCATGGAGGCACACGAAGCTTTAGCTGAATATTACTTACTTACGGGCAACCGAAAAGGCGCAATCGAACAACTTGAAATTGCTTCGGCCATCGCCGAACGAAACGATGGCCTGGCAGACCAACGCATCGATGCTCGTCTTAAGCAATTACGCCCAAAAGATAAAAAAAATTAGTCAAAGCACCCGCCCGGTTTTTGATTATAACTCTGCTTCAGCACGATGCCGCGCTTGCACAAAGTCCTTGTGAGGAACATAAAGTAGCTCTGCAACTTGCCGCACGACATGCTCCTCATACTTATCTTTATTGCCATCTGAAAATACGACCCGCCATAGCATTTCTATGACATCTATTTTTTGCTGTAAGGTATATTCACTATTGATCAGACTAGTAAACGGATGCAAAGACGAGGCTTCATCAGCTGCAGTCTCAGCCATATCAAAAAGTTCTTTTGCTTCGCCAGCAGTCAAATCGAATGACTTTTGCAAAGATGATAAAATCACTTTAGCTTCTTCAGCGTCAACCTCATAGTCCGCTCTCATCACCTCCACACATAAGGTTGCAGCAGCCAACCGTAACTCATGTTGATTATCCTTCAACTCAGTCTCAGCCGAGAAATGTTGATTGAAGAAAGTCTTTACTTTACTCAGCATAGCGTCACTCATTAAATAGATAAAATTTATTATAATAGCAATCTTACCATCAGTAAAAATATAGTTTAATCAGACGATATGGCTATAGTAAACCGTCTTACCGACTGATAAAGTGGATATAGAGGCACTGAGATTAAAGCACTATGACTTGTTTCCAGCGCCACATTCAACCCATCAACACCTGCGTCAAATCAATGGAAGATGCTAACGTGAATACAGAAACAATAAATGTCGCAAATAATATGATCCATAAACTCACCAATCAAAACAAAGACCCCGCTATCATCATAGACATCGAAGCCTCCGGTTTTGGTGTGGGAAGCTACCCTATAGAAGTAGGCCTCGCTTTTCCTGACGGTGGCGCCCAATGCTACTTAATCAAACCTGAAAAGGAGTGGACGCATTGGGACAAAGAGGCAGAGGCCGTACATGGAATCAAAAAAGAAACACTAACAGAATATGGCACAGACGCACGTACCGTTGCACAACACCTTAATTCTTTGCTCCGCGGCAAAACAGTTTATTGTGACGGTTGGTCAAAAGATCTTTCCTGGCTTGCGACACTTTTCGAAAGTGTTGATAACACACCATTATTTCGTATTGAAACATTAACTAAAATACTTAGCCAAAGCCAATTAAATAACTGGGAAAAAATAAAAGCCAAGGTAATTCAAGAACTCGAACTAACGCGACATCGCGCCAGCGCAGATGCGCTGATATTGCAACACACTTATCAGCGTAGCTTCGAAATATAAACTGCTTACTATTGCAACTCAACTAAGACAATAAGCAAACGCTGAATAAAAAAATAGTCCACTATCAGTCAAAGTCAATTTAAACATACTCGTTGTCGTTATTATTATATCTGGCGTTCGGCGCATTTGAAATCACCAAGGGCGCCAAGCTTCATGAACTCAATTTTCTTCATGTCAAATACAATCATCTCTTTTCCGAGAATGTTAACCGGTTCAAAATAAAACCCTAAAAGATATCGGCATTCTTTCAATGAGCATACGCAACATTCGACAACAATCAATAGATTGCTTAGAAGTTGCAACCTGGTTTGAACGCAAGTTCATGAAAACAAGTAAATAACACAGTCAACTCCTTATAAAACTCGATAATTCGATTTTCGGATTCAACAAAAACTCTGAAAATTTTGAACCATTTATTTCACGGACAGCCACGTTAACATTAAAAATGATGATTGCACTTATCGCTTTTAAAGCGATACTCGTCACTCTAATCGGTATTTTACTTTCTCGCAGTCTTGACGCTGATTATAAAAAACTTGTCGAAATAGAAGTCTCGCTAGCGGAACGCACAAAGAAACTAGAAGAAAAATTTTTCTTTGGAACAATTCAGTGACCACGCGCCTCATGATTTAAAATCACCACTCATCACGCAACAAACTCATCGTTACCACCGAGTGGTACCCATCACCATATTTAACAATATCGCGATAGCAGCCTTCATATTTAAAACCACATTTTTCATAGCATCGAATCGCCGTGGCATTAAACTCCATGACGCCTACCGCCAAGCGATGCAATGAAAGCTGCGTAAAAGCCATATCAACTAGCTCTAAAACAATAGCCTGACCAATCCCCAAACCACGCTGTGCGTTAGCACCCACTAATACGCGCGAAATAAAAGCTGACTCGTTTTCATAATCAAAACCATCTAGCTCAATATGACCAACCACATCACCTGTCTCACTATTTAAGGCTTTAAATATTAATCGCGCAGGCGACTCGCCTTGCGACGTTTGCCAATAATTTTGGCATTGTTCTCGTGTTAAGGGAGAACTAAAAAACGTTCCCGCCCAACTCAATAGCAGTTCGTCAGAATCGACCCAGCTTATTAGACGATCCATATCCGACGGAGAAAAAGGCAATAACTCAATTTTCATTGTTGCATTTTGACATTGTAGGTCGAATACAGCAATCCTAATACAAGGTTAGAACAATATTAGGGAGCCTCTGAGAAAGTCTGGACGAAACACCTCGGGGGACACACAGAAGATTAAGAGTCAAAATATTCAAATTCGAGGCGCGAATCTCACGTAATAGCAAAGCTATTGCGAAAATTAGCAACGAATAAGTTGCATATTTTGGACTCAATATTTTCGTTAATGACTTAACCAGCGGCTCCTTAGAGCTAACCTACCTTACTGCTTTGTAACATGCCAATAAGCTCTTCTACCGGCATGGGCTTACCAAAATAATAACCTTGGGCAAAATCACACTTGTGCTCAACTAAAAAAGCTAATTGCGTAGTATCTTCAACGCCCTCAGCAATAATCTCTAAACCAAAATTTTTCGCCATAGCAATAATAGTACGGGTTAATGATGCATCTTGCTCACTATGCTCTATACCCGATATGAAGGAACGATCTATCTTCAATGTATTGACATCAAAACGTCTTAAATAACTTAATGCTGAATAACCTGTGCCAAAATCATCTATCGACAACCGAACACCTAGATCACGCAATTCGTTAATAATATTTACCGCTTCAGATTGCTCATCAACCAGCAAGCTCTCCGTAATTTCTAGTTCTAACCTATCGGCAGGTAACTTAACTAAATCTAATACCTTGATCACTGATTCAACAAAATGCGCGCCGCGAAACTGTCGCAGCGAGACATTGAGCGCCATACGCATTGGAAAGCCCATATCGTCGAGTCGTTTAGCAACTTGAAATGCTTCGTTTAGCACCCACTCACCAATCGGTATAATAAGACCCGTACCTTCCGCTACGTGTATAAATTCATCAGGAGAGACTTCTCCTAAATGCACATTATTCCAACGCAATAATGCTTCCACACCAACCATTTTTTTTGTTTTGACATCAACAACAGGTTGATAACAAATTCTAAATTCATTCTCATCTAATGCATGGCGTAGCTGCGCTTCAATTTCCATTCGTTCTATTAAACGATGGTTCATCTCAGCTGAGAAAAAGCGATAACCATTTCTTCCTGCATCTTTCACCGCATAAAGCGCCGTATCAGCGCTCATCATTAATTCTTGTTGGTCAGCACCGTCCCGCGGAAATACAGCAATACCAATACTGGCGGTAACGAATACTTCATGGTTATTTAGCTGGAAAGGAGCAGCGCATGCATCACTCAGTCTCTGCGCCACAACAGTAGCATCGTCTTCGGAAGCAATTTCCGGAAGTATCACCATAAACTCGTCACCACCAATACGTGCAACGATATCCCCTTTATCGCTGCTAATTGTTTCCGTAACCGGATCGGGCAAATAAGCAATTGTATCCATACCGCGCAATGCCAACGATAAACGTTTCGCTGTTTGCACCAATAGTTCGTCGCCCATAGCGTGACCCATAGCGTCGTTAATCTCTTTAAAGTTATCAAGATCAATAAACATTAAGGCACCAACACGCTCATTTCTTTTTGCTTGGTCTAAAGCCTTTAATAAACGGTCCGAACCTAACAAACGATTAGGCAAGCGGGTTAACTCATCAAAATTTGCGCTTTGATAAAGCGTACGCTCTTTCTCTCGAAGTTTTTTCTCGATATCTTTTCGCTCTTGAACTTCTTGGTGTAACGCTTGTGTCCGCTCTTCAACTCGCAGTTCAAGATCATCGCGCGCGAGCCGCAACTGTGACTCATGCTCTTTAATCGTCCTGATATTGTCACCTATATGAACGACCATATCGTTAAAAGCATCGGTCATATCACCAATTTCATCGTCTCGTCGAGCATCTGTTATCAGCACCTCAGCATCGCCCACCTCGACACCTTCTTTGCTGAGATGTGAGCGAAGGTTCAAAATAGGTCGCAATACTTCTTTGTTCAACACAAGCATGGTTACCATCGTTGCAAACACACTGATAATTGCTATTAAACCAACAATACGGATAAGAAAGTTTTTAAGCGCTTCCGCTAAACCATATAGACCAATACGCACTTGAACATCATAGGAAAAATCCAAAATATCGCCATACCATAAGACATCAAGCACTTGCCCTTTAGGCGTATCAACAAGTAAATGCTTAGTATCTGATCCGACTAAAACCACTGGCGTGCTACCGCTCTGGGCTAGGCGCTCAGCATTACCCTTCTCATGCAGTGACCAACCCAATAAAATATTATCTTTGACTAGAAAATCAAGATAAGTTGAAATATCGTCAACACTCATTTTAGTGGTGTTATTCACGGATGAGAAAACACCGCTCACTGCTGCAAATGCTTCAGCCTGTTTATTTTCCTTCCAATCTCTCGCGTAGTTGCTATAGGAAGGAATTAATACGATAGCTTCCACCACCAGAATCGCTATAAAAGTCGCGAAAGCTACTTTTCTGCAAATACGACAGCCAAGAAACCCTGAATCTGCTTTACCTTCTAGAACAGTATTTGACTGCACCTGTATTCACCTTAAAAATATAATTAATCATTGTTATACAGAGAGATTTTTTGAAGAGTTTTCATTCATTATAAATCTATCGACAAGTCTATCTGGCGATCCGGCCATTTTTTGGGACAACGAATTTTTCAACCTTGAAACATCACTATAAACTAAATAGACAATGAATTATCCCGTTTTATGGACCTTTAAACTATTTAATAAATCTTCATAAGGCATTGGACGCCCTAAATAATAGCCTTGCGCAATATCACAATCATGGCACATGAGAAAATCCAATTGCTTTTGCTCTTCAACTCCCTCTGCGATAATTTCTAGACTAAAATTTTTAGCCATATCAATGATGGTACGAACCAAGGAGGCATCTTTTTCATTAGTCGTTACACCAGCAATAAATGCCCTATCAATCTTTAAGGTATCAACATCAAATTTTCTCAAATAACTTAATGCAGAATAGCCAGTACCAAAATCGTCTATAGAAAATCTAACACCTAAGGGTTTAAGCTGTTTAATAATTTCTCCAGATTCACATTTTTCATTGGCCAACAAACTCTCTGTTATCTCAATCTCCAGTTCACCATCGCCTAATTGAGATTGTTTGAGCGCCTCCTTAACGAGGTCGACAAAACCATTATCTCGAAACTGTCTAGCAGAAACATTCACTGCTATACGCATAGGGAAACCCATTTTTTTTAGTTTTGCTGCGGACATACAAGCTTGTTCTATCACCCACTCACCAATAGATACAATCAATCCCGAACTCTCTGCAATAGGGATAAATTCATCAGGCCCAATTACACCTAAACTTTCGTTCTGCCAACGCAATAGTGCTTCTGCGCCGATGATTTTTTGTGTTTTAATATCAAAAAGTGGTTGATAGTGTAATGTGAATTCCTTCTTTGCTAAAGCGTGTCGAAGTTGTAATTCGATATCTAAACGATTGACTAATTTACTATTCATTTCTAGCGAGTAAAAACGGTAATCATTGCGGCCAGAGTCTTTGACCGAATAAAGTGCCGTATCGGCATGCCTCATTAAATCATGATGATTATCAGCATCTCTAGGGAATACAGCAATACCGATACTTACTGTCGAAAGCACTTCTCTTCCATACAATTGGAATGGATCAGCACAGACCTCGCTTAAACGCTTTGCAATGATCGAAACATCTTCCTCCAAAGCGAGTTCTGGCAGTATGACCATGAACTCATCACCACCGAACCGTGCAATCATACTCGAATATTTTTCTTTATCGCTTTGTTCACCGGCCAAGCGGATAACGCTATCCGAACTACGCAATATATTTAATAGGCGCTCTGCAGTTCGTTTAAGCAGCTCATCACCGACGTTATGTCCCATAGTATCGTTAACCTCTTTAAAATTATCGATATCAATAAACAGGACTGCACCGGAACAATCTTTTCGCTTAGCATGAGCAACTGCTTGGCGCAATCTATCAGAACCCAAGGAACGATTAGGAAGCTTGGTTAAATCATCATAGTGCGCGCTCTTTAAATTATCACTGATACGACTGAGCAAATCGTTAAATGCTTTAATGACATCGCCTATTTCGTTATTTGCAGAGTAACTATCACTCAGGGGCTCAACATTATCAGCATCGCCACTGGCTTTATGCGCATAGGTTCGTAACGCTAAAATTGGCTTTAACACATGCCGGTGTAGTACATACATCGTTACAACTGTGACAAAAATACTGATGACAGCGACCAGCCCTGCTATACGCCAAACAAATGCCGTCAACGCATCTGCCAAGCCGCTCATATCGATGGTCACTTCTATATCGAATGGAATTGATAATTGTGCTTGACTCCATAAGACACTAAGAGCTTCAGTTTTTGGCTTTGACGGCACATGACCTTTTCGGTCAGCACCCAAAATGCGCCAATCAAGTATTACCTGCTCCTTTTTTAGCTCATTTAATACGGCTGAAACCTGCGTCGGCGTAGTAACACTCCCACCTGATGATGCGAGCAACGCAAATTGCGTCGTCGTCAACGCAGTGTCGATCTGATCGTTCTGCCAATCTTGAGAAAAATTGTGATAAGAAGGGATAAAAATAATAATTTCGACAATAATAATTGCCAAAAATGTTGCCAAGGCGACCGAACGGCATATACGGCAACTAAAAAAACTTTCTTTAAACTTTTTTCGTCGTCGAACAGCGCTCATCGCTAATAAATTCATCCCTTTAATTCACTAATGATATCCGTCTGAATTAGACAAACAGTCAAATACTCAGCTAGTTATCGGCCGAAAAGGGGATATCTATTAATTTAAAAAAGGATTTCTGGCCATTTTCTCCAGTGTTTATCTGGCCTGCTGCAAATATGAAAATAAATCACCACTAATCCAGCTTGTGAGCACATCTAAACCAAAACAATCCTAGAAATAGCCCTATAAAACTGATGGTTTGCAAAATGGGAAGATGAAGTGCCTAAAATAAGATAAAGGCGATGGTGGGTCGTATAGGATTTGAACCTATGACCATCGGATTAAAAGTCCGGTGCTCTACCAACTGAGCTAACGACCCCTCAGGATGGGAACGCGCCATTCTACTAAAAAACCCAAGAAAAACAAGGAATAACTAACAATACAGCGTAGGATCGGGAATTCCCACCGCCAAAAATCCTGCAGATCTCAATCGACAAGAATCACACTTGCCACAGGCGTGACCTTGAGCATCAGCCTGATAACAAGAAACCGTCTGGCTGTAATCCACGCCTAGTTGATGCCCATGTTGAATGATTTCTGCCTTACTCATATCAATTAAAGGCGTGTGTAGACTAAAAGCTTGATGCCCCTCTGTCGCAGCTTTAGTCGCCAAATTTGCCATATTTACAAAGGCTTCAATAAATTCCTGTCTGCAATCAGGATAGCCTGAGTAATCAACCGCATTGACCCCAATAAACACATCTGTAAGGTCTAATACTTCGGCCCATGCCACCGCATAAGATAAAAACACCGTGTTACGTGCCGGCACATAAGTAATAGGAATAGTGTCACTTTCTTGATCAAAATCGGCACTCGAACCCACACAGGGCACATCAATAGCGACATCGGTCAATGCCGAGCCGCCTAAAGCACCCAAAGCGCTCAAATCAATCACTCTATGCTCTATCGCGCCTGCAGCCTGAGCCAACGACTGTGCCGCATTCAGCTCACTACAATGACGCTGACCGTAATCAAAACTTAAGGCATAGACGCCATACCCTTGGTCAATTGCATCAGCGAGTACCGTCGCTGAATCAAGACCACCAGAAAGCAAAACAATCGCTCTCTTTTTCACGACGGGTTTACTCATGTACCAGCAACCTCACCCCACAAGTATTTATGAAGCTGAATCTGCAAGCGAATCTGGCGTTGATCTTTCAACAACCAATTCGCTAGATCAGTTGCTGACATTACATCATAGACCGGAGAGAATAGAATATCGCAACGTTTTGATAGCGCGTGTTGATCGATAAAGCCAAGCGACCAATCATAGTCACCACGGTCCTTGATCACAAACTTAAGTTGGTCATTGGCACTTATAAAATCAAAGTTCTCGACACGATTTTTTTCGCTTTCCCCAGACCCTGGCGCTTTGACATCAACCACCTTAACGACGCGGGCATCGACACTAGAAATATCAATCGCACCACTCGTTTCAAGCGAGACCTGATATCCCTTATCACACAAGAGCTTTAATAAGTCAGGACACTGCTTTTGCGCTAGCGGTTCGCCCCCTGACACCGTCACACGCGGTGTATTGTGTAGCGCAACACGCGCTAATATGGTCTCAAGGTCTACGTTTTCACCACCATGAAAAGCATAGCCCGTGTCACACCATGTGCAACGCAAGGGACAACCCGTTAGACGGATAAAAACTGTAGGGAAACCTACTTCTCTGGCCTCACCTTGCAGCGAGCAAAATATTTCAGAGATACGTAGGCTGGGTTTAGCAGCAGACATAAAAAATAACCAAAGACCGTCAATGACACAGGCGACTAGCGCCCATCAGCATCCATTTGATCTAAACGTTTACGCGCAAGCTTACCGGCCGTTGAGTTCGGGTAGACATCAACCAACCTTTGCAGGCTATTACGTGCCTCTGGCCACTGTTTTAACTCGTAATATGAAAAACCAATTTTCAATAATGCATCTTGGACTTTATTACTCTGCGGATGTTCTTTTAAAACTCGATTAAGTTCTTCGATTGCCACAGGAAAACGGCGGGTCACATAGTTTGCTTCGCCCAACCAATATTTGGCGTTGGCAGAATATTTACCATTTGGATATCGCTCGACATAAGACTTAAACGCTACGATGGCATCGTCATAACGACGAGCACGTAATATTTCAAACGCACCTTGATAATCAGCCAACTCTTTTCGATCATCCGTTATCGCGCCAGTATCACTATTACCCGACGTATTATTCGCTACCGGTTTATCCGCTGCATTATTCGCAACACCGGATTTCTCTAACGCCGTCAAACGTTGATCAATATCAAGGTATAAATCTCGCTGGCGCTTTTTTATACCTTCCATACTGTAAACCAGTTGCTCTTGCTCACCACGCAATTGCTGCACATCTTGCTGCAGCGCTGCTAATTTACGTAACATCTCAACCAATGGCTGAGCTTCAAGCGTACGCTCTAGTCGAGAAATACGCTGCTCTAATGCTACTTCATCAGCAAAGGCGTTATGCCCAGCAAAACAAACAACCAAACTCAAGCAAACAGTAATAAAATAGCAGCGTGACATAATCATACTCTAGCGGTTGGTATAGAGAATCTCTACACGACGATTTTGACCCCAAAATGACTCAGCTTGTCCAGATTGACTTGGACGCTCTTCACCATAGCTGATCGTCTCAACCTGTCCAGATGAAGCGCCTTGCAACAATAGAAAATCACGCACTGACTTAGCACGACGCTCACCTAAAGCAAGATTATACTCACGTGTACCGCGCTCATCAGTGTGGCCTTCTAAAATCACATTGACACCAGGGTTATCAGCCAAGAAACGAGAATGCGCTTCAATCATTGCTGTGTATTCATTGCCTATAACATTTGAATCCACCGCAAAATAAATAATGCGCTCTGATAACGGACTATCTGGATCATTAAGTTCTTCGAATGAATAAGAACCGTCAGCACCAATACCACCCGTCTCCACACCGGTTACACCAGCATCTCCATCAATACCACCTGTAGACACACCCTCGTCACTATCCTCTATTGAGAACTCAGACGGTTGACGGTCTTCAATTTCCACACCATGGCCATCTTGCTTAGTAGACGAACATGCCACCATAGCCATCAACAAAACTGCTAATAACAACCGGTTAATTGTATTAATCATTATTTATCCTCTTTAACACTAATTTTTAAAAGGAGACCAGACTGGTTCCCGAGTATCACCATCATCAATACTTAAACGCTGGTGCACTCTGCCATCGGTAGACACAGCTGCCAGCACACCTCGGCCCTGTTGCTCGGTTGCATAGATGATCATGCTACCATTTGGCGAAAAGCTTGGCGACTCATCCAACTGCCCTTCAGTCAACACTCGTAAAGTCCCAATATCCATATCCAATACCGCTATGCGGTAAGCACCATTACTGTTATTACCGACATGCACCATTGCTAAGAATTCGCCATTCGGGGAAAAACGCGGCCTCGCGTTATATTTCCCCTCAAACGTTAATCTCTCACTGCGCCCACCTTCTACCGAAATACGGTAAATCTGCGGGTTACCTCCGCGGTCTGAGGTAAACGCAATCGTTCTACCATTGGGCGACCAAGTCGGTTCAGTTTCAATCGCTGCACTGGTCGTCAAACGCGATAACTCTTTACTCGCCATATCCATCACGTAAATATCAGGATTGCCATCTTTAGACAATACCAAGGCTAATTTTTTACCGTTAGGCGACCATACTGGCGCACTGTTCAGACCAGGGAATGATGAAATAACTTCACGCTTACCCGTCGCCACTTGCTGAACATAAATCCGTGGTCGTCTTTGCTCATACGACACATAGGCTATCTGCGTTCCATCTGGCGACCAGCTAGGCGACAATAATGGCTCGGGTGAATTGACTAAAGACTGAGGGTTATAGCCGTCTGCGTCGGATACCTGTAATGAGTAACGTTTTTTCCCTGCTTTTTCAGATACTGATATATAAGCAATGCGTGTCGCAAAAGCGCCTTTCTGCCCAGTCAGAGTTTCGTAAACAATGTCACTAATTTGATGCGCGGCGTTACGCAAGTTCTGCTTATTGGCACGCAAGGCATAGCCCGTCAGTTTTTTACCTTTAAACACATCAAAGACATAAAACTCAATAACGTAACCTGCGGACTCTTCGGTGATATTACCGATAACAAGGTTACTTGCATCAAGCAAACGCCAATCGCGAAATTCGACATCATCAATCGCCGTAGGCGTCGATAAAAAGTCGCTATCGTCTATTGCCTCATACAAACCCGTACGCTGTAGATCACTGGTAACGACAGAGGCCACATCTAATGGCAAGACTGTTGGGCTGTCCCAACCAAACGGTACTATCGCAATGGGCAACGCGGTATCAATACCCTTGGTTATTTCAATTTCTAAGGGTTTCGACCATGACACTGTCGAAACCAAACTTAATAAAACAATTAAGGGAAGTGCTTTCATTAATTTCATTTAATTTTCCGGTCTAAATGTTAATTCCAGTTCTCGCGTAAACAGGCTTGAATCTTCCGGTGGCGGTAACGGCTCAGCACGATAAACCGCGTTTTCAACTGAAGTGCGGAACTGCTCGTCGCCATCACATTCGTCGGTTGCAGCCGCACTAAGTACCACACCGCCAGGCCCTTGCTTAACGAGAACCTTACATTTCCAGCCTTCTTGAAAGTTAGACGTACGCAGCCAAGAAGATTCCACCTTCTGAGCTATATCGCTAATATAGCGTTGTTTCAATATTTGCAATTGGCTTTGATTTTCACTTTCCAAGCCAATCCCTTCACTTTCTAACAATTGATCAAGCAATTTTTGTTCTTCAGCTTCGCGAGCCTTTCTCGCTTTTTCTTCGGCTTTACGTTTAGCTTCCGCGGCGGCTTTTTTGCGAGCTGCTTCGGCTTCCGCTTTTTTGCGTGCCTCGTCAACCTTACGTTTTTCTTCCTCGGCCTGCTTTCGTTCTGCCTCAGCTTTTTGTTTCGCGACTTCTTCGGCTTTACGTTTGACCTCTATTTCAGCCAACCGTTTTTCTTCAATGACTTTCTTCTCAGCCAGCTTTTTCGTTTCTATCTCTGCTTTTTTCTTGGCATCTTCTGCCTTGCGCTTCGCTTCTTCTTCAGCTTTACGCTTAACCGCTAACTCTGCTAATCGTTTTTCATCCGCCACTTTTTGCTCGGCTAGTTTTTTAGTCTCATCTTGTGCTTTCTTTTTCGCCTCTTCTGCTTTGCGTTTCTCATCTTGTGCTTTCTTAGCAGCGTCTTCTAGTGCTTTTTGTCTATCGCGTTCAGCTTGGTGCTTATCTTCTTCTTTTTTCTTAATTTTATCGACGTGCTCTTGTAGAGCCGTTTCATCAACGACACTACCTTTTATAATTTCTACCTGCTCACGCGCCATTGGTTTCGGTGTTGGCGTACTGTGATCAAAACCAACTATCAGCAGTGCGCCCATCGCAATATGCACCGCGACCGCCAAAATAAAGGCTCTGAATTTTTCAAAAAAACCAACCATGCTTCGTAATTATTGATCTAATGATTCGGGTGGGTCAGTTAAAAACCCCACACTTGGCACACCGGCTTGCTGAAGTAATACCATCGCCCCCATGACCTTGCCATAATCTACTCTCTCATCACCACGTAGCAGTACTTTAGTCTCAGGCTTATGTCTAAGCACTGCCGCAACATAATTTTTTATTTCGCTTTTTTCTTTAGGCTGATCAGCGTCATCACCAACATCAAGATAATAATTACCTTCTGCATCAACCGTAACTACCAGAGTTTCTATATCAGATTCACCAATGGCATTGGCCTCAGCGCTAGGCAAATCAACTTCAACACCTTGCTGCAACAATGGCGCTGTCACCATAAAGATAATCAACAAAACCAACATCACGTCGATGTACGGCACAACGTTGATCGCTGACATGGGTGGCTTGCGCTTATGACGACGCATAGCTTATCAACACTTCCTATACATGTGCTTGACGATGAAGAATGCTGGCAAATTCTTCCATGAAGTTATCGTAACGACTAATCAGCCTTTCGACATCAGTGTTATAACGATTAAACGCAATCACAGCAGGAATGGCAGCAAACAAACCCATCGCTGTTGCGATCAATGCCTCGGCAATACCCGGTGCCACCATAGAAAGTGTTGCTTGTTGCACATTACCCAAGGCACGAAAGGAATTCATAATGCCCCAAACAGTCCCAAGCAAACCAATATAAGGGCTGGTTGAACCAACAGTCGCTAAAAATGGCAACCTATTCTCCAGCGCATCGATTTCTTTATTCATCACTACGCGCATAGAACGTTGCGCCGCATCAACCATTGCTTCTGGTTCAGCATTTTGCTGTTTACGTAAACGCAAAAAACCTTTAAAGCCTGACTCAAACATGGCTTCCATACCGTGGACTTTTTTATTACTAGAAGTCAGCTTGCGGTACAATGTATTAAGTTCGCCACCCGACCAAAAATCGTTTTCAAAAGCATCCGCTGCTTTGGTCGCTTTTTTTACCATCCGCGCCTTATTAAAAATAATACTCCATGAGGCAACCGACGCCAGCACTAACACCAACATTACCAGCTGCACGACCACACTGGCTTCAAGAACCAGGGTAATCAGTGACATATCTGTATTCACTCGACAAGCTCCTCAATCATGGCACTCGGCAATCGCTGTGGCTTTAAAGAATCACTATTTAGACAAGCAATTTTGACCGATGCACTACATAGGACAGTACTTTCGCGTCTGACCTCTTGCTGAAATTCAATGCTAGCACCACGACATGCACTAACCACCACACTGACTGCAAGTTGTTCATTAAAACGGGCCGGCTGCAAAAAGTCTAGCTGTACTGAGCGAACGACAAAAATAAGATTTTCGCGCTCAACCAACACGTCCTGTTCATAGCCTCGCGTACGTAACCATTCTGTTCGCGCACGCTCCATAAATTTCAGATAATTAGCGTAATAAACTACGCCGCCACTATCTGTGTCTTCGTAATAAACACGTACCGGCCAAATAAATTCAGCCACCGATGCTACGAATCCATCGCCGGTGATTCAGCCGACTCTGTTGGCGGTAATTCTAATGACGGCTGCCCTGGCTGTTTCGGACCATTAAGCCCAAACAGATGATAAGTACTCTGTGTTGCAACACGACCACGCAAGGTACGCATCATAAAACCTTGTTGAATCAAATATGGCTCCAACACATCTTCTATCGTACTACGCTCTTCACCTATCGCTGCCGCCAAACTATCCACGCCTACTGGCCCACCATCAAACTTTTTAACAATGGCTTCGAGCAAACGATGATCCATTGAGTCAAAACCATTGGCATCGACTTTCAACATATCAAGCGCCAAACCAGCAATATCACGGTTTATACACCCGTCAGCCTTAACCTCAGCATAATCACGCACACGCCGTAATAAGCGGTTAGCAATACGTGGTGTACCGCGTGAACGCCGCGCAATTTCATTAGCGCCTTCGGTATCCATTGACACGCCAAAAATATTTGCTGAACGCTCGACGATAAACCGCAGATCTTCTTGCGAATAAAATTCGAGTCGTTGGACAATGCCAAAACGATCGCGTAATGGTGAGGTGAGCATGCCCGCACGCGTAGTCGCACCGACTAAAGTAAACGGCGGCAAATCAAGCTTAATAGAGCGCGCTGCGGGACCTTCACCAATCATTAAATCGAGCTGATAGTCTTCCATCGCCGGATATAAAATTTCTTCAATCGCTGGGCTTAGTCGATGTATTTCATCGATAAACAAAACATCATGCGGCTCTAAATTCGTCAGCATCGCGGCTAAGTCACCGGCCTTTTCCAAAACCGGACCCGATGTCTCGCGAATATTCGCGCCCATCTCTTGAGCAATGATATGCGCCAAAGTGGTCTTACCCAACCCAGGCGGGCCAAAGACCAAAGTATGATCTAGTGCATCACCACGACGTCGTGCAGCTTCGATAAAAATTTCCATCTGCTCACAAACTATAGGTTGACCGACATATTCGGCCAAACTGCGTGGTCGTATGGATAATTCCACACGCCGCTCTTCATTACTCGCGTCAGCGTCAATCAAGCGGTCTGATTCAATATATTCGTTCACTGCAGATCCTAGGCTATCGCCGCCTGCAAGGCGCGACGGATAATTTCTTCACTCGCCAAACCTTCACCATCGTTTTGCCGCACCATACGGCTGGCATCTTGTGGTTTATAGCCTAAACCAATCAAGGCGCTAACCGCATCAGCAAGTGGGCTATCTGGCAAACCCGGTGTCAGTGCTGTTGCTGCGGAGCCATTCGTTCCCTCTTCAACATCACCAATACGATCGCGCATTTCAATAATTAAGCGCTCCGCTGTCTTTTTACCAATACCCGGTAAACGCACCAAGGCCGCACTATTATCATCCAATACGTAATGTTTGAAATCAGTGACGGAAACACCTGACAAAATCGTCAACGCCAATTTAGCACCAACGCCGTTGACCTTAATTAAATCACGAAACAATGAACGTTCTTGCAAACTAGCAAAACCGTAAAGTAGCTGCGCATCTTCACGCACGATCATATGAGTATGAATAATAATTTCTTGATCAACAGCAGGTAAAACATAAAACGTCGACATTGGCGCTTCAACCTCATAACCCACGCCATTAACATCAAGCAAGACCGCTGGTGGCTGCTTAGCAAGCAATCTCCCTCGCAGTTGGGCAATCATCGCATACGCCCTTGTCGCGCAGCACTAACTTGACTAACTTTGGCTAGTGTTTGGCTGGTGTGAATATGTGTTAAGGCTACGGCCAAAGCGTCGGACGCATCAGCCTGCGGACTCTTTGACAAACCGAGCAAGATTTTGACCATATGCTGGATTTGTTCTTTAGCCGCATTGCCTTTACCCACCACGGCTTGTTTGACTTGTGCAGGCGTATATTCCGTTACATCTAAATCTTGGCTCACCGCTGCACACATAGCAGCGCCTTGCGCACGACCCAGCTTCAAGGCCGAATCAGCATTACGATTCATAAAGACCGATTCAATCGCCACCGTATCAGGTCGCGCATCTAAGATAATTTCAGTCAGACTGGCAAAAATGATTTTTAAACGTTGCGGCAGAGCTGCCTCACCGGTGCGAATACAACCACAATCGACATAACGACTCGTACCACCGTTAACTTCGATAATGGCATAACCTGTAATGCGTGAACCAGGGTCTATACCAAGTACGCGCATCAGCTACTTAAACTAGCCATGATTTCATCAGAAATCTCGGCATTCGAATAAACATCCTGCACATCGTCTAAATCTTCTAAACGATCAATGAGCTTCATCAAGCTTTCAGCACCGCCCAAATCAAGCGGTGCTTCTAGAGAAGCGCGCATCGTCACTTCAGCCATCGCTGGCTCTAGGCCGGCCGCTTTCATCGCTTCACTCACACTAGCAAACTCTTCAAAACTGGTAACTACCTCAATGGAACCGTCGTCATGACTCACGACATCGTCAGCGCCAACTTCCAAGGCCTGCTCCATAATGGCATCTTCATCACTCTCAGGCGGATAAACCAATACGCCAATCTGGCTGAACAAATAAGACACCGAACCAGATGTGCCCATATTGCCACCATGCTTACTAAAAGCATGACGCACTTCAGCCACCGTACGATTACGATTATCAGTCATACAATCAACGATGACTGCTGTACCACCTGGGCCGTAACCCTCGTAACGCACTTCTTCGTAGTTTTCACCGTCAAGATCACCCGAGCCTCGCTTTACCGCGCGCTCAATCGTGTCTTTAGTCATATTCGCGCCCAAGGCTTTATCAATAGCCAAACGCAAACGTGGATTTGCAGCGACATCACCACCGCCTGCGCGTGCAGCAACGGTAATTTCTCGAATTAACTTGGTAAAGATTTTTCCGCGCTTTTTATCTTGCGCGCCCTTGCGATGCTGAATGTTCGCCCATTTACTATGTCCTGCCATGCTCTATTCTTTGTCTTATTAATAATCGCACAATTCTACCATTGCTGAAGCCTCGTAATAAGGGGGTAATACGCGGGAATTACGCCCTAATCGTGCTTAAAGAAACCAAAATCAAGAAAATGGATGACTTGAATCGCCACATATTCGGAATAAAGCAATAAGGTATGGGAATGTGGTTGAGTAATGTGATCTGCCAAGCCAACGAGCTTTGTCGAAGCCGCACTAACAGTGCCGTCATTGGGTCGGCGCAAACCACCCGTGATAAAGCCGACTCCAATACGCTGAGAACCAGCAATCACACCGATATTCGTCTCACCTTGCCATTCCTGCACTGCGGTAGTAAGGCCGTCTTTGCCTACACTCTTACCCAATAACCAGCGCCCTAGACGATAGCCAGATAAGGTTTTGGCTACCTCGCTGCCTAAAAATGGCGTACCAATAGCGACAAAACGTCGCACATTGATTTCAGGATGGTCTTGCAAGACCCGTAAGCAAACTCGCCCACCCAAGCTGTGTGCAACCAAATAGATGGGCTGACCGCGAAAACGTCGTAGAAACCATGCTAGCGCATTAGCATTTTCAGCCACTGTTTTTGTTCTGGAAGGATAATCAAAAATCGCAGTCTGCCAACCTGCACGCTCAATATGCGCCTGCAGTCGCGACATAATACCGCCACTCATTAATACACCATGAGTGAGGACAACTACGCCGCCTTGCACCCCAAGGGCACGCTGAAGATCAGCCACAGTGTATAAAGCTATTAACTAGTTTTAATCGAGCGCTACCGAGACATCGAACATACGCTGCAAGGCCAAGCGCGCATAGTCGGCTTCTTCTTCTGGCACGGTGATTCGATTGACCACCTTACCTTCGACTAGGTTTTCTAAGACCCACAATAATTGCTGTGGGTTGATACGAAACATGGTCGAACACATGCAGATCATGGGTGACATGAAGTGCACACTTTTATCGGGGTTTTGTTCGTTAAGACGATTAACCAAGTTCAACTCTGTCGCCACTAACCAACGTGTCCCTGCAGGTGATGCATTGACGGTATTAATAATGTATTCCGTCGACCCTACTTCATCAGCACGCTGACAAACTTCATAGCTCGACTCAGGATGAGCGATCACTTTTGCATCAGGGTATTTTTCTAAAAAGGCATCAATGTGTTTTGCTTTAAACATTTGATGCACAGAACAAAAACCTTTCCACAACAACACTTTAGCATTGTGGATTTCGTCTGGCGTTAAGCCACCCATAGGTTGGTTGTAATCCCACACCGCCATCTCATCAAACGGTATGCCCATTTGATCAGCCGTATTTCGGCCTAAATGCTCGTCGGGGAAAAACAACACTTTTTCACGTTGCTTAAAGCCCCAATCAATCACATGCTTGGCGTTGGTTGAAGTACACACAATACCGCCGTGACGACCACAAAACGATTTGAGGTCAGCTGCCGAGTTAATATAAGTAATCGGCGTAATAGTTTCGTCAGGATCCAATACCGTTGCCAGTTCACGCCAGGCACGCTCGACTTGTGCGAGGTTAGCCATATCAGCCATAGAACAACCGGCAGCCAAATCAGGCAACATGGCCACTTGATCAGGGCGCGACAATACATCAGCAACCTCTGCCATAAAGTGCACACCACAAAAAACGATGTACTCAGCTTTTGATTGTGCCGCATATTGAGATAGCTTGAGCGAATCGCCGGTGACGTCGGCGTGACGATAAACCTCATCACGCTGGTAATGGTGACCGAGTATGACCAGCTTATCACCCAATGCCTCTTTGGCAGCGCGAATACGCTCATCGCAAGTTGCTTCATCTAACTCGCTAAACTGCTGCACAGGTAGGGCTGCTGTCATCATGACACCTCTCGACTTTCTTTGCTTAACAAAGAAAACATTATATAAAACAAACGCTTAACGTCAACTTAACACTAATTTGAGTGGCAGTTAACTAGCTGCTTTATCTTCAGCACCTGGCTTTTTCGCCAATTTTACACCTAATTCGCGTAGCTGCTTAGACTCTACGCTGCTCGGCGCATTCGTTAGCAAACAACTCGCACTTTGTGTTTTAGGAAAGGCAATAACGTCACGTATAGAGCTCGCGCCCATCATCAACATGGCTAAACGATCCAAACCAAAGGCCAGACCACCGTGAGGCGGACAACCATAACGTAATGCTTCAAGCAAGAAGCCAAATTTCTCTTTCGCTTCTTCTTCACCAACACCAAGCAATTCCAACACAGCAGATTGCATAGCCGTGTCATGAATACGAATCGAACCACCACCTAGCTCAGTACCATTCAGCACCATATCGTAGGCGCGTGATTTTGCTGCGCCAGGGTCGGCTTTAAGCTGCTCAATGCTGTCAACTGACGGCGCAGTAAACGGATGATGTAGCGCATGCCAGCCGCCTTCATCATCAGCTTCAAACATTGGGAATTCGGTGACCCACAACGGCTGCCAACCTGCTTCCATCAAACCAAGGTCATGACCAATTTTCACACGCAATGCGCCCAATGCTTCGTTAACGACTTTGGCTTTGTCCGCACCGAAGAAGACAATATCGCCATCAGCGGCTTCTGTCGCCGCCATGATTTTCATCACTACATCGTCAGGTAAGAATTTAAGAATCGGTGATTGCAGACCTTCAACACCCTTGGCAATTTCATTAACTTTAATATAGGCGAGACCTTTAGCACCATATTGGCTAACATACTTAGTGTAATCATCGATATCTTTACGACTAAGCTTGCCACCTTGTGGCACACGTAAAGCCGCTACGCGACCATTCGGGTTTTGTGCCGGCCCCGAAAAGACTTTGAACTCAACGTCTTTCAGTAAGTCACTGACTTCAATCAGTTCTAGTGATACACGCAAGTCAGGACGATCACTACCAAAACGTTGCATGGCTTCGTCATAAGGCATACGCGGAAAGGGGTTTGGCAATTCAATATCCATGACTTTAGCAAAGCCTTGGCGAATCATTTCTTCCATCATCGTCATGATGGTGTCTTCATCGATAAACGATAACTCGATATCGAGCTGGGTAAATTCTGGCTGTCTGTCCGCACGCAAATCTTCATCGCGGAAACAACGTGCCACCTGGTAGTAGCGATCCATGCCCGACATCATCAGCAATTGCTTAAACAACTGCGGCGACTGTGGCAAAGCAAAAAACTCGCCCTGATGGGTACGGCTTGGCACTAAATAATCACGTGCGCCTTCAGGCGTTGATTTGGTCAGTATCGGCGTTTCAATTTCTGAAAAACCATTATCGACCAACCAATTACGCAAGCTATTGGTCAACTCTGAACGTTTACGCAAACGCTCTTGCATCGTCGAACGACGCAAATCCAAATAACGATAACGCAGTCGGTTATCTTCGCTGACTTCAGACTCATCATCGACTGGAATCGCTGGCACATCTGAACTTGCCAAAATCGTCACGTTTTGGTTCAGCACTTCAATCTCACCCGTTGGCAAGCCAGGGTTCACAGTTCCTTCAGGGCGAAGACGAACCGTGCCTTCAATTCTCAGCACAAACTCGCTACGTACCCGTTCTGCAATAGCAAAGCTCTCTGCATTATCAGGATTAAAGACAATCTGGGTTAAACCATCACGATCACGCAGGTCGACAAAAATAACGCCGCCGTGATCACGACGGTTATGTACCCAGCCACAAAGGCTGACTTGCTGGTCGATATGCGAGGCGTTGAGTTCGCCGCAGTAATGACTGCGCATTATGGTTTCCTTATTTGAATAATTAAAATGAGATAAAGTGTTTAAAGCACTGTAGCGGCGATGGTAAGGCCACCACCACTACAACGCAATATTGGCAGAAGCTTGGCTCTACCAGAAAAACAGGGGCTAATCGCTTTTCTACGTCCCCTTGGGGGACTTGGTCGTTACCACCGGCTTTGGATCCGGATCATCTTTAAAGCGAATACCTTTCGGATCAGTAGGATCATGACCATGCGGTGGCTTAGGTGGGCCCATTGTTTTAGAGTAATATTCATCATCATGCATTTGTTTAGAATGCTTGGCGTCATTATCCATAAAGTTTTCTTTATCTCGCCTAGCCAAAGTCGGTGACTTCAACCAGCTATCACCTTTAGACACGCGCGGAGCCGAGACAAGTTTTCTCAGCTCTGGCTTATTGCACTCAGAACAATCGACCAGCGGATCAGCGCTGACCATCTGCATTTTGGTAAATTGATGCCCGCAGGACTGGCATTGATACTCGTAAAACGGCATAACAACCTCAATAATACGTAATTATACTTATCAGTTAATGGGCTATTATATACAAAGCAGCGAAAAACCCCCAGAATAGCTGTTTTACGTCTGTCATCGTAGTAATCAGGTAGCATCCCCATGATCGAACCACGCCGACAAAGCTGGCAAACCTTTGCTAGCCTGTTGCCATTTTTATGGGAATTTCGTGGTCGCGTCATCATCGCCATGGCCTTCTTGGTCGTTGCCAAAATCGCCAGCGTCGGTCTGCCGCTTATTCTCAAGGAAATTGTCGACGCACTCGATCGCAGCCAAAATCTCATTATTGCCTTGCCCGTCGGCATGCTCATCGCCTACGGCCTAGTACGATTAGCAACGTCAATATTTGGCGAATTACGTGATCTCATTTTTGCCAAGGTGCTACAGCGAGCCATTCGACGTGTGGCACTCAAAGTGTTTCGCCATCTCCACACCCTAGCGCTAAGCTTTCATCTTGAGCGCCAAACGGGCGGTGTATCTCGCGATATAGAGCGTGGCTCAAGAGGCATTAGCTTCTTACTCAATTTTATGCTGTTTAACATCCTGCCAACCTTGCTAGAGATTGGTTTAGTCACAGCAATATTGTTTGTTAATTACGACGCCTCATTTGCCATTATCACCTTCATCACAGTCAGCATCTATATCACTCTAACGCTAGTGATTACAGAGTGGCGACTAAAATTTCGCCGAACCATGAATGAGATGGATTCCAAAGCCAACACCAAGGCTATCGACAGTTTAATTAACTATGAAACGGTCAAATACTTTGGTAACGAAGATTTTGAGAGTCAACGCTATGACGACAATATGGCGGTCTGGGAGAAAGCAGCCGTACAAAGCCAAAGCTCCTTATCATTACTTAACATGGTTCAAGGCGCCGTTATCACCGTGGGTATTACCGCCTTACTCTTTTTAGCCAGTGACGGCATCGTTAAAGAAGAATTAACACTGGGTGATTTTGTCTTAATTAACACCTACTTGCTGCAACTGTTCATCCCGCTAAACTTTCTTGGCTTCGTCTACCGTGAAATTAAAAACTCGCTGACCGACATGGAAAAAATGTTTACCCTGCTCGGCAAAAATCAAGAAATTCAAGACGGAGACAATGCTCAAGCGCTTGATATAGCAGGCGGCAGTATTGCCTTTAACAAAGTTAATTTTTCTTATAATCCTGAGCGACAAATACTCTTTGATATTGATTTTGAAATCCCAGCGGGTCATACCGTTGCCGTTGTCGGTACCAGCGGATCAGGCAAATCGACCTTGGCGCGCCTCCTCTTTCGTTTCTACGATGTTAACAATGGCCATATCGCCATCAACAAACAAGATATTCGTGACGTCACTCAACACAGCTTACGAAGCAATATAGGCATTGTGCCGCAAGATACCGTTTTATTTAACGATACAATTTACTACAACATCGCCTACGCCAAACCTGACGCACAGCCCGAAGAAATTTATGCCGCCGCAAGACACGCTCACATTCATGAGTTTATAGAAACACTGCCTGACGGCTACGAAACAATGGTTGGCGAACGCGGGCTCAAACTCTCCGGCGGCGAGAAACAACGTGTCGCCATTGCACGCACTATATTGAAAAATCCGCGTATCTTAATATTTGATGAAGCAACCTCCGCATTAGATTCAAAATCAGAACGTGCTATTCAAACCGCATTAACAGAAGTGGCGGCAAACCATACCACCTTAGTGATCGCACATCGCTTATCGACAATTATCAATTCGAACCAAATACTTGTTATGGAACACGGCCGCATTGTCGAACGCGGAACACATCAAGAGTTATTAGCAATGAATGGCAGCTACACTCGCATGTGGCAATTACAACAGGAAGAAAAAAAGCATAGCGATGACAACCTCAACGCCTAACGCTTTTGCAGACAAAAGCATATTAATCACCGGTTGCTCTAGCGGCATAGGCTATTCAACAGCAAAAATATTATCAGCGCGCGGTTATCGCGTCTTTGCCAGCGCACGCAAACCCGCAGACGTTGACAGATTAAAATCCGCAGGACTCAACACCGTTGAGCTTGATCTCGCCAATAGCGACTCGATTCAATGCGCACTACAACACGTACTAGAACAAAGTGATGGCAAACTTTACGCGCTATTCAATAATGGTGCTTATGGTCAAGCAGGCGCAGTCGAAGACTTACGCCGTGATGTGCTAAGAGAACAATTCGAAACCAATCTTTTTGGCACGGTAGAACTCACCAACTTAGTCATACCTATCATGCGCAAACAAGGTTTTGGCCGTATCATTCAATGCAGTTCAATATTAGGTTTTGTGGCGTTAAAATACCGCGGCGCTTATAACGCTAGCAAATATGCCTTAGAAGGCATTAACGACACCTTGCGCCAAGAACTTGTTGGTAGCAACATCACTGTCTCATCAATTCAACCTGGCCCTATCAGCACACGTTTTCGCGCTAACTCTATGGCCATGTACAAAAAAAATATCGTTAAAGAAACGAGCTTTCACAAAGAAACCTATCAATCAATGGAAGAGCGCTTACAAAAAGAAGGGCCAGCAGCACCGTTCACTCTGCCACCCGATGCGGTGGTAAAAAAAGTCATTCACGCTTTAGAAAGCAAACGCCCAAAAAACCATTATCCCGTTACCTTCCCTACTTATTTATTTGCAATACTAAAACGCATTTTGCCAAGCCGGACACTTGATAAAATACTTAGCAAAATCTAAAAGCTATTATTAGGATAAACACCATGACACATTGTTTTACCAATAACGCTAATGCCACACCTATCATTTGTCTAACAGCAGCAGAATATAACGATTGGCTCACGCATCAAGCAGACCTCACTCAAAACTGGCTAAACAATACTGCCTACCAAGCCAAACCCGGCCAATTCAGCTTAATACCTGATCAAGATGGGCTTATAAGCCAAGTTGTATTAGGCGTCGAAGATCATAACGACATGTGGAATCTCGCTGTACTGCCGAAGTCTTTACCCGCAGGTGATTATCGCGTTGAGCAACATAGCAACCTACAAGCCTTAGCTTGGGGCTTGGCATGTTATGAATTTAATCGTTATCTACCGAGCAAAAAAAATAAAGAATTTGCCAAGCTTTACTATGACTCAGATGATACTGCGAACCTTAGCGCACAAGTAGCAGCCATCGCCCTAACACGCGATATGATCAACACACCCGCGTCAGACATGATGCCAAGCAACATTGCTGACGCTGCAAAAACACTGGCAAAACAATTTGGCGCATCGGTAAGTGAGACGATTGGTGATGATTTATTAGAACAAAATTATCCAACCATTCATGCCGTAGGCCGCGCAAGTATTCACACCCCACGCTTGATTGACATGCGATGGGGCAAACCCGCAGATAAAAAAATTACTTTAGTCGGTAAAGGTGTGTGTTTTGATAGCGGCGGCCTCGACATCAAACCGGGCAAAGGCATGCGCTGGATGAAAAAGGATATGGGCGGTGCCGCCCATGTTCTCGGGCTAGCCAATATGATCATGGCTGCCAATTTACCGGTACAGCTACGCGTTCTGATTCCTGCCGTTGAAAATGCAATTTCTGATAACGCTTTCAGACCTGGCGATGTCATCACTACACGCAGCGGAAAAACCGTCGAAATTGATAATACCGATGCCGAAGGACGCTTAGTTTTATGCGACGCTTTAACAGAAGCCTGTAGCGAAAACCCCGCTCTTATTATTGATTTCGCCACCCTAACTGGCGCTGCACGTGTTGCCGTAGGCACTGAGATTGCCGCATGCTTTAGCAATAACGATGATATTGCATCGTTGCTAAAAGCAGAATCCGAGTCTACACAAGACCCTGCATGGCAATTACCTTTGCACAAACCGTATAAGTCCATGTTAAGCAGTACAATTGCAGACATCGCCAATTCTGCTGAAACAGGTTACGGCGGCGCTATTACTGCCGCCCTGTATTTACAAGAATTTGTGACGAACGAGTGTGATTGGCTGCATTTTGATGTGATGGCCTTTAATACACGTGAACGCCCCGGCAGACCTAAAGGCGGAGAAGCAATGGGCTTACGCGCCGCATTTAATTTAATTGCGAAGCTTAGCTAATAACAGACAAGAAGCCTGAATTAAAATTTTTACGTCGATGCGGCATCAAGGTATGCCGTTGAAATAAAGCGCGCAAGAAACGCAGAAGAATTGTAGCTATTGTAGTTAGGGAAGAAAAAATCTAACTAGATATGGAAATCGGGGCCAAATTAATAACCCCGAAACACCAAAAACTGAATTAACCAGCCATGTTCTTAGCAGCTTTCATTGCTACTGCACGAACAGACTTAGACGCTGGCTTAGCTTTAATCATGATTTCTTCACCAGTGAATGGGTTGCGACCTGGACGAGCTTTAGTCGCTGCTTTCTTAACTGCCTTTAATTTAACGCCAACATCGGGAACGATGAAGTCACCGCAACCACGTGGCTTTAAGTGACGCTCAGCTTGATCAGCAAGTGATGATAATACTGCTTTTACATCTGATTTAGTAACACCTGTTGCTTCTGATATTTCAGCGATGATTTGAGTTTTAGTCATACGCTCTTTTACCGCTGTCATTTTTGGTTCGGCCATTTTATCTCCCTCAGAATTGTTATGGGTTGTTTTTAAGGCAAAATCGTGCCGCGATTATAGCACCGAGTCAATCAAAAATTACACAAAACAGCAGCATTTCTGCTTATTTCGTTACAAACACTAAAAATTAGATATTGGTCTAAAGCAATATTCCACCATCAAAACTCAACAGTCGCTCATTACCGACTAGAGTGATGCCATGCATTCCCTAACACAAACGTTTAATTAATAAGGAAAAACATTATTTAAGTGAGCACATTAACGACTTAAATAATGATTAAAATTGAACAAGTGTCATTGATACCGGCAACAAACCAACCCCTAACGAGATATGCAACCAACACAATACACCTCGTTAGATATTTAGCTCGAACCCTATCAACACTAACCGCGATAGCGTATACCAGGCCAAAATCAATACTGACAAAATCCATCTACAGCCCGATATTCAGACGTACCCCCCATCAAAATCAGGAGCTTATCGTTCACCTTTGTCAGCTAATTATTCAATTTACTAGCTCAATACTATATATTAGGGGGCTTTTTTGATCGGAATAGACGAAATGAGTAAGGCACGCTTAAACAGCTTTTCAACCCAGCGCACCCTAGAAGTGGGCGGCCAGACATACCAATACCAGTCGCTACCTGCCTTAGCAGAAGCCGGTTTTAATAATGTTAACCAGCTTCCTTATTCCATCAAGATTTTGCTTGAAAACTTACTACGCTACGAAGATGGTGTTGTTGTCACACAAGATCACATCAAAACACTGGCTAACTGGAAACACGATAGCAATACCAGTAGTGAGATCTTTTTCATGCCAGCGCGCGTGTTACTACAAGATTTCACCGGTGTACCCGCTGTTGCCGACCTTGCCGCAATGCGTAATGCTATCCGTCGTTTAGGTGGGGACCCAGCCGTTATCAATCCTCACACTCCTGCTGACTTAGTCATTGATCACTCTGTACAGGTTGATCATTTTGGTAGCTCACATGCTTTTGCTGCCAACGCTGAATTTGAGTTTGCCCGTAATATCGAGCGCTACAAGTTTTTGCGCTGGGGACAAAATGCATTTAATGATTTTCGAGTTATTCCACCTGATAGCGGCATCGTCCACCAAGTCAACTTAGAGTATCTTGCACACGTCGTCATGACGCGTAAAGACGATGACGACGAATGGATTTATCCCGATACACTCGTCGGCACTGATTCCCATAGCACCATGATTAACGGTCTAGGTGTTTTAGGTTGGGGTGTTGGCGGCATTGAGGCTGAAGCTGCATTACTCGGCCAACCCAGCTCTTTATTAATACCAAAAGTCGTCGGCATGCGCTTACTAGGTGTTGCCGCACCAGGTACCACAGCTACCGATACAGTACTCGCCATTACTCAATGCTTACGCAGCCACGGTGTAGTTGGAAAATTCGTTGAATTTTATGGCCCAGGCTTAGCTTCACTAAGTCTTGCCGACCGCGCAACTATCGCCAATATGTCACCTGAATATGGTGCCACTTGTGGCCTCTTCCCGGTTGACGAAAAAACGACAGACTACATGCGTTTAACCGGCCGTAGCGAAGCACAAATCGAGCGCACTAAAGCCTATTTTAAAGTGCAGCAACTTTGGTATAACGCTGAAGATGACACACCACAATATTCTGAAACATTAAACTTTGATCTAAGCAGTGTTGAACCTGCTTTAGCCGGCCCAACACGCCCTCAAGACCGCGTCATACTTAGCCAAGTACGTAAATCATTCCGCCACGCTCTTGCCGAACACGTTGGCAATGAAGCCAGCGTTGAACAAGAAGCGATCACGTCATGGTTAGGTGAAGGCGGACAACCTATGTTAGTCGCACCCGAGTTTGCACATACTCACCCTGATGAAGATATGGACATTTTTGGCATGTCTGTCCCCGTCAGACAACCCGACGGCATGTCCTATAATATGTGTCATGGCTCAGTGGTTATCGCTGCCATCACTAGTTGCACTAACACGTCTAACCCATCCGTGATGTTAGCAGCAGGGCTGCTTGCACGTAACGCTGTCCGCTTAGGCCTGCGAACCAAGCCATGGGTAAAAACCAGCCTTGCACCTGGCTCTAAAGTCGTTACCGATTATTTAAACAAGGCCGGTGTAATGTCTTATATGGAAGCATTAGGCTTCCATCTGGTCGGCTATGGTTGTACCACTTGCATTGGTAATAGTGGCCCGCTAGCGCCACACATCAGCGAAGCTATTCAAGAAGGTGACTTAGCCGCCGCCGCAGTATTATCGGGTAACCGTAACTTTGAAGGCCGTGTTAACGCACATGTGCGTGCTAACTATTTAGCGTCACCACCATTAGTCGTCGCTTATGCCTTGGCCGGCAACGTTAATATTGACCTGACCACTGATCCACTCGGTGCAGACCCTAGCGGCAAACTCATCTATTTGAAAGATATTTGGCCAAATGGGGAAGAAATTGAAGCGCTTATTCGCTCCGCAGTCACCACTGAACAGTTTAATACCAGTTATAAAGATATCTTTGCCGGCGGTGAACATTGGGCCAAACTCGACAGCTCTAGCAGCGAGTTATTTAACTGGGATAACGCCAGCACCTATATCAAAGAACCACCGTTCTTTTTAGACATGGGCGTCACACCAGAACCACTGGAAGATATCAACGACGCACATATTCTCGTTCACGTAGGCGACTCTGTAACGACTGACCACATTTCGCCTGCTGGTTCGATCGCTGTCGATAGCCCTGCTGGACGCTACCTCATCAATCAAGGCGTCAAGGTCGAAGACTTTAACTCTTATGGAGCTCGACGCGGTAACCACGAAATCATGATGCGCGGCACCTTCGCCAACATCCGCCTGCGCAATAAACTGGTACCGGGTGTCGAAGGTGGTGAAACCTTATTTATTCCTGACAATAAACAAATGTCAATCTTTGATGCGTCAAAGAAATACCAAGAAAAAGGCATTGCAACAATTGTTATTGCAGGCAAAGAATATGGCTCTGGTTCATCACGTGACTGGGCGGCAAAAGGACCTAAGCTATTAGGCATACGCGCAGTGATTGCCGAAAGCTATGAACGCATCCATCGCTCAAACCTTATTGGTATGGGTATTTTACCTTTGCAATTTAATAACGGTGAAAATGCCGAAACACTTGACCTAAAAGCCAATGACCGTTTTTCTATCAGTGGCATTGCAACATTAGGTCACCATGACAAAGTCAAAATCAGCGTCACGTCAAATGACGGCAGCCAACGTGAATTCTACGTTGTGTCGCGTATCGACACACCTAACGAGGTCGAATACTTTCGCCATGGCGGCATTTTACCGTACGTATTGAGAGAGTCATTGCAATAGTTATTATTAATAGATAGAGGCTCAAGACTATTGTAGTTTGCCGATAATACGTTTATCAGCACTGCAATACCGTCGGGATGGCAAGAATACTGAATTAGGCATGTTACGTGCTAGTATCAGATTGGAGCATTGGGAAGGAGTCAAAAATATGTCGTCAGAACATCGCCAATATCCTCGTGAACATACCATGTTGGATACCATCTATTTTACTGAAGACACCACACATAATCGTATGCATTTTTGCGGCACCGTGACTGATTTAAGTCATGGCGGCATTGGCATGGACGTGGCCGCACCACACCAACTCAATGATACGGTGTGGCTAGAAGGTGTTAGTGCGTCAAACGGGCCCTCCGCAGCGATTGTACGTTGGGTAGAAGAACGCCAGGACAGCTATCATATTGGCCTGGAGTTCACTCCACGTCGGCCAAACCGTGAGCCCATTGACGATGCTTACTAACGCCTGACTCAACTGACCGCAGGTTGACCCTTGTTTCTGTGACAATGCGATAGTGTCACTATCGGTCTTCCATCGTTATTCTCGTTTTGGCATTTGATATGTCAGGCAAGTGACAAGCTATAACAAGCAAAACCTTAACCGTCTGGCGCTTTTATTTAGCCTTAGGCTTCTGAGGTATGCTCGGTGACGCGACGAAACATCACCTCACCGGCTTCCAATTCAGCGATGATCGCATCTCCAGGGGCAAATTTACCTGACAAAATATCCTGCGCCAACGGATTCTCAATCATCTGTTGTATCGCCCGACGTAACGGCCGCGCACCATAGACAACATCAAACCCAGCCTCGCCAACTTTGGCTAAAACTGTTTCAGAAAAACTGATTTCCATGTCTCGTTCATGCAAGCGCTGAGTTAAGCTTTTGAGCTGTATCTCGGTAATCGCTTGAATATGCTCGCGAGCCAGCGGATGAAAGACGACCACATCGTCAATACGATTAATAAACTCTGGCCTGAAATGCTGGCCAACAACACCCATCACTGCTGCTTTCATAGCATCATAGTTATCTTCGCCAGCCAGCTCCTGAATTAGCTCTGACCCCAAGTTCGATGTCATGATAATAACGGTGTTACGAAAATCGACCGTGCGGCCTTGACCATCCGTTAAGCGACCATCGTCAAGAACTTGCAATAATATATTGAAAACATCAGGGTGGGCCTTCTCAACCTCATCCAACAATAAAACGCTATAAGGTCGGCGACGTACTGCTTCGGTCAAATAACCACCTTCTTCATAGCCAACATATCCTGGTGGCGCACCGACTAAACGAGCCACCGAGTGTTTTTCCATAAACTCAGACATATCGATGCGCACCATAGCGTCATCGCTATCAAACATAAATTCAGCCAAAGCTTTAGTCAGCTCGGTCTTACCGACACCAGTTGGCCCCAAGAACATAAACGATCCGTTAGGCCGACTGGGATCAGATAAACCCGCCCGCGAACGACGAATCGCATCCGATACCACACGCACCGCTTCTTTTTGTCCGATGACGCGAGACGCCAATTTGGCCTCCATGCCCAACAATTTATCGCGCTCGCCCTCAAGCATCTTATTGACTGGAATCCCTGTGACCTTGGAAACCACTTCGGCAATTTCTTCCTCGGTGACTTTATTACGCAACAAGGTCATATCCATCATCTCAGCTTGAGATGCCATATCGAGCTGCTTTTCAAGCTGTGGAATCTTGCCGTATTGCAATTCAGACATACGCGCCAAATCGCCCGCACGGCGTGCCGTCTCAAGTTCTAAACGAATACGCTCTAATTCTTCTTTAATTTGTTGCGAACCTTGTAACGCCGCCTTTTCTGCGCGCCAAACTTCATCAAGATCAGAAAACTGTCTCTCTAACCCACTAATCTGATCTTTCAACGCATTCAAACGTTTAATCGAAGCCTCATCCGTTTCCTTGCTGACTGCCTCGTGTTCAATTTTTAGCTGAATAATTCTGCGTTCCAGCCTATCCATCTCTTCAGGCTTTGAATCTATTTCGATACGAATACGGCTTGCCGCCTCATCAATAAGATCGATTGCCTTATCAGGCAAATTACGGTCGGTCACATAACGATGCGATAAGGTTGCCGCAGCAACAATGGCCGGGTCAGTGATATCAACACCATGATGCACTTCGTACTTTTCTTTTAAACCACGCAAAATAGCGATGGTGTCTTCAACCGACGGTTCATCAACCAATATTTTTTGAAAACGACGTTCAAGCGCAGCATCTTTTTCAATATTTTCACGATATTCATTGAGTGTGGTAGCACCAACACAATGCAATTCACCGCGCGCTAGCGCTGGCTTAAGCATATTACCGGCATCCATCGCACCATCCGCACCACCGGCGCCAACCATGGTATGAATTTCATCAATAAACAAAATGACCTGGCCTTCTTGTTTCGACAAATCATTAAGTACCGACTTTAATCGCTCTTCAAAATCACCGCGGAATTTGGCACCTGCAATCAAGGCGCCCATATCAAGCGATAGCAGCCGTTTACCCTTTAAGCCTTCAGGCACTTCACCATTAACAATACGCTGCGCCAAACCTTCGACAATAGCCGTCTTACCCACACCAGGCTCACCGATTAGAACGGGGTTATTCTTTGTCCGACGCTGCAACACTTGTACGGTACGACGAATTTCTTCGTCACGACCAATTACCGGATCCAGTTTGCCTTGCTCAGCACGCTCAGTAACATCAACCGTGAAACGCTCTAAAGCCTGACGTGATTCCTCAGCATTAGGGTCGTTAACCGTCTCGCCTCCACGCACATCCTCAATCGCCCGCTCAAGCCCACCCTTACTTGCTCCGGCATCGCGCAGCAATTTACCGACCTCGTGCGCATCATCCACTGCTGCGAGCAAAAATAGTTCGCTGGAAATATAAGTATCTTTTCGATCTTGCGACAACTTATCGCAGACATTCAGCAAGCGCCCTAAGTCTGGCGACAAATGCACTTCACCAGCAGTACCATGCACACTGGGCAACCGCTCAAGAGCCTCTCCCAAATGCGAGCGTAAACCGTTTACATCAACACCAGAATTAGTTAACACATGACGAATACTGCCACCCTGTTGATCAAGCAAAGCAATCAACATATGTGTAGGCTCAATAAACTGATGATCGCGACCAACCGCCACACTCTGCGCGTCAATCAATGCTGCTTGAAACTTACTCGTTAATTTTTCCATGCGCATCCCCTAAACCTCTATATTGATCGTATAAAACATCGATAATGATGACGTCTTATAGAAACCTGTATCATCACTCTATAAGCTATTAACATAGTGCTATTATAGCTCTTCTTCAAGGGCAAAGATTAAGCGCTATCGATAAAAAATGCATTCCAACTAACAACACAATTATGTCTCAATCCAAATTTGCACAACTTAACGAAATCATTGCACTTGATGTCCGCCTAGCTCTCACCGAAGACGTTGGTCCCGGCGATGCAACTGCCGCCTTAATTGCTGACACACAACAATGTCATGCAAAACTAATCTGCCGCGAACCAGCAATACTTTGCGGCCGCCCCTGGTTTGACGGTGTCTTTGCCGCAATGGATGACAGCATCAATATTACCTGGCATTTTGCCGATGGTGACGCTATTGCCGCCGATAGCCTGCTATGTGAATTACAAGGCCCAGCACGCGCGATTGTCACCGGTGAGCGCTGTGCGCTAAATTTCTTGCAGACCTTGTCTGGCACAGCGACTCTTGCCCATCGCTATGCTGAGCAAGTTTTTGACCTAGCGACAACCATCTTGGATACACGCAAAACTATCCCCGGTTTAAGGTATGCACAAAAGTACGCAGTAAAAATTGGCGGCTGCGACAACCATCGTTTTGGCCTCTATGACGCGATATTGATCAAAGAAAATCACCTAATCGCTGCCGGCTCAATTGAAAATGCCGTAGCACTACTCAAAGAATCACATCCTGAGCTATCGGTAGAAATGGAAGTGGAGTCCTTAGAAGAAATGGACAAAGCCATCAATGCAGGTATTAAGCGCTTACTATTAGATAATTTTAATCTCGATCAACTGCGAGCTGCCGTTGCCAAAAAACCAAAAGACATAACACTAGAATCTTCAGGCAACGTTGACCTTAATACGGTGCGTGACATCGCACTAACTGGCGTAGACTACATATCGATAGGCGGCTTAACAAAACACGTGACCGCTATTGATTTATCAATGCGCTTGACGCTAGCTTAAGTACTTAAGCTGGTTTCTGCTCGTTAATTTTTCGTAACGCCTTACCAAAACGAAAACCAAAGTTTTTCGTCGAATCAAATAACCAGCGATCAACGGTGCTAAACAATATTTGGTTATAGTGCACACCCGCTTCGGTCATATTGAAAGCCATATAACTTGCTAGGTCTGCATCAGAAATAGTGCGGTAAACATAAAGACCAGCCACCAACATTCGGCCGCGCACACCAATCATGATCTGCTCACGTGACTCAGCAATTGTGTCATAGACCTGACGCATTGTTTTTTCATCAGGCGTATCGTCACCATTAGCAATAGCCGTTGCCAAAGCCATGGCATAGTTAGCATTAACAATCATTTCAACAGATTGCTCTATCGCACTCATCGAACTATAAAGCTCAGTGACCATTAAACGGCGCTTGTCGCTAACCGAATAAAGTTCGCTACTCACCGAATAAGCATTAAGATCTTCACTATAACTAGGAGAACCATGTTGGTTTTCGGCGTCGTTAATCAAATCGCCCAAAGCCGTTTTACGCCAACGCAGTATCGTCTCTACATACTCATCAGAAAGGCCTGTCATCAAGGCTTCACGAATACGAGACTGCAAGCTAGTCGCAGAGAAACTCTCATCAGCAATACTCTTAGCTGCAGCAATAATGTCTGGCGACAGACCCTGCGCTGTCATAGCTTGCACCACCGCTGGCGACATAATACCGGCAACGCTTTCAGCAAATTCATCGAGCCCGTCGAGGTCATAGATCTCGACAACGGATTCTGCAGCAATGGTTTGCGTTGCAGCCAAGCCAAAACTTAATGCAATAATCAAAGCTCGTAGAGTAGAGCAGACGTAGTGATAGCTATTCATACCCCGTGTTATCGGCAGCGCGGCAATAGCCCTTAAACAAGGACTATTGCCGCGATATGACATAGCGAGAAAACCACGATAAGGCTACAATCTGCGCTCCTATTAGTAATCAGGCTCAGAAACACCCCATGCGCGCCAGTCAATTTCTCCTCAGTACCCTCAAAGAAACCCCAGCAGATGCTGAATTAGCCAGCCATCAATTAATGCTCCGTAGCGGCATGATACGACGCCTCGCTTCAGGCCTTTATAGCTGGCTACCACTAGGCCTGCGCGTATTACAGAAAGTAGAAGGTATCGTTCGCGAAGAAATGAACAAGGCCGGCGGCCAACAATTACTCATGCCTGCCGTACAGCCCGCCGAATTATGGCAAGAATCCGGTCGCTGGGAGCACTATGGCCCAGAATTACTACGTGTCAATGACCGCCATCAACGCGAATTTTGCATTGGCCCGACTCATGAAGAAGTCATTACCGACCTCATGCGCAACGAGATTCGTAGCTATCGTCAGCTACCAGCTACGTTCTACCAAATACAAACCAAGTTTCGTGACGAAATACGACCACGCTTTGGTGTCATGCGTTCACGCGAATTCATCATGAAAGACGCCTACTCATTTCATATCAATGAAGCCTCTATGCAAAAAACCTATGAAGTGATGTATGACACCTATACCCGCATCTTTAATCGCCTAGGCTTAAACTTCCGCGCTGTTGCGGCAGACAGTGGCTCTATCGGTGGCGCGGTGTCACATGAATTTCATGTCTTAGCCAATTCTGGTGAAGACGCTATTGCCGTTTCTAACGGTGATGACTACGCCGCCAATGTCGAGCTTGCCGAAGCTGTCAGCGTCACCGCTAAAAATGATTCGCCGCTCGAAAACATGGGTGTCGTTAATACTCCTGACCACCGCAGCATTGAAGAAGTCTGCAGCTTATTAGAAATCAACCCAGAACAAACCATCAAAACCTTATTAGTAGAAGGCGTCGATGACACGGTAGTCGCGCTATTGCTGCGTGGTGATCATGAACTCAACGACATCAAAGCCGAAAAACACCCGCTGATCGCGCAACCTCTGCGTATGGCGAGTGCCGAACAAATCATGGCTACCGCACAATGTGATGCTGGCTCAATCGGCCCGGTTAATCTAAGCACCACAATTATTGCTGATCGCAGCGTTGCCGAACTTAAAAACTTTGTCTGCGGTGCCAACGAAAATGGCAAACACCTTACTGGAGTCAACTGGCAGCGTGACCTGCCTTTGCCCGAACTCGCTGATCTGCGCAATGTTGTCGCTGGCGACCCATCACCATCAGGGACCGGCACACTGGATATCGTTCGCGGCATCGAAGTCGGCCACATTTTTCAGTTAGGCGATAAATACTGTCAAGCCATGAACGCCAACTGCCTCAATGAAGGTGGTAAACAAGTGACAATGCTAATGGGTTGCTACGGCATTGGTGTAACACGTGTTGTCGCCGCAGCGGTAGAGCAAAATCATGATGACAATGGCATTATCTGGCCACTAAGTATCGCGCCATTTCAACTCGCATTATTGCCAATGAATATGCATAAATCGCAACGTGTACGCGAAGCCTGCGAAAAACTCTACGATGAATTCACCGACGCTGGCATTGATGTCTTTTTCTATGACAAAAAAGAGCGCCCTGGCGTTATGTTTGCCGAAACCGAGCTAGTCGGCATTCCACATCGAGTCGTCATCGGTGAGCGCGGTCTTGATAGTGGCACGGTTGAATACCGCAAACGCGGTGAAAGCGATAACGAAGAATTAGCCTTAAACGATATCGTAGCAACCATCAAGCAACGCTTATTAGGTGCCGATAAATAGGCTGAACTTATTGCAACGCTTATATTGTGTATAAACTCAACAATCACATTACAGTCACTACCAAGCCATTATTGATCACAGCATGGCTAATACTGTGTTGTGCCATCAGCTTTAGTGGCGTTGCATCAAAACAAGCTAAAGAAACAAGCCTATTCTTGGTTGACCCAGAACTGCGCTCAGCACTCACCACAGCTGCCAACGACGCCAGCACTTTTGGCGATCGATATGCTGCTGAAGTGTGGTTGCTAGACATGTCTAGCCGTTTAGAAAAACGCCTTAAGACCACAGAAAAATGGTCGGGCCTCAAACTATGGAAGAATCCCGAACAACGCATCCATTTTTTACGCGCCGTCCACGAAGAAGCGACCCGTGTCGATTTAGCACCAGAGCTCGTTCTCGCATTAATCGAAGTAGAAAGTAACTTTGATCGCTGGGCCTTATCTCATGTCGGCGCACGAGGATTGATGCAAATCATGCCGTTCTGGCTAGACGAAATTGGTCGCCCCGATGATAATCTATTCGATACCCAAACCAATTTGCGCTTTGGCTGTACTATTTTGAAATTTTATATCGACAAAGAAAAAGGCAACAAAGTAAAAGGCCTCGCCCGCTACAACGGCAGTACTGGCAAGACCTGGTATTCAGAACGTGTCTTTAAAGCTTTGCGCGAACGTTGGTATCGCTCTTAACCTAAGGCAAGGATACTTGAGCTAATATTTAGCGATAATTGCATCAAGTTTAGCCGCATCACCACCTGATACTTTGTGCGCAATCTTACCAACCACTTCCATGAGAACAATCAAATCTGCATCGCCACTATTCGCTTGTAGATCAGCAATGAGCGTTGCTAACTTAGCCTTATCACTAGCGGATGGAAAATGATCTACCGCCTTCACAATAGTCATAGTTTCTGCCAACACGACACCGTTAACACTGCTATCCATAGCCTTAATGTAAGTCGCCAAGGCTGACTTCTCACCAGATGAGGGGTGATGATTCATACCACGAACAATTTTCGCAGTTGCTTTTAGTGCACTGGTATAACTAATATCCGCTACAGCCACCGACTCAGCGGCAGCCTTAGAATCAGATTGCGAACAGCCAAGCACAGACAAACACACACTTACAAATAATATACACAGTAGCTTCTTCATATCACCTCTCCTTATTCACACTGACAATTAGATCGTGGTAAATTGATCCGGCGCCTCCATCTCTAACGACTCACATTCAACATCGTCAACTACAGCCATAGGCGAACCCTGAGCCAACCACCTTCTTAACTTGGCCAATTCATGGCGATCGCCACAAGCAATAACCTCGACACGACCATCGGGTAAATTTTTGGCACTACCGGTTAAACCCAGGCCAACCGCCCGCTGCCGTGCTGACGCACGGAAGAAAACACCCTGAACCCGGCCTGATACAATACAACGCATACACTGAGACATTACGCTATATTAACCAGCAGACACAGATACAACAACATGACTACACACCGTATAGAGAAAGACAGCTTAGGCGAACTAAAGGTTCCAAACGATGCCTGGTATGGCATTCAAACTGCGCGTGGCATCGACAATTTTCAAATCAGTGGTCGTAAACCAGACCATGATTTTGTCCAAGCACACGTCACCATAAAACGTGCAGCGGCTGTCGCTAATAACCAGCCAAATTGGTTAGACAATAAACAAAGCCAAGCCATCATCAATGCCTGTGATCAAATTCTTGCTGGCGAACATCTCGACCAATTTGTCATTGATCGTTTTCAGGCAGGTGCTGGCACCAGCCACAATATGAATAGCAACGAAGTCATTGCCAATTTAGCCAACGTCGCCCTTGGCGGTGAACGCGGTGCCTACGACCCAATCAATCCAAATGATCACGTCAATATGGGGCAAAGCACCAACGACACGATCCCTACCGCCATACGTCTCACTGCATTAAAAAAACTACCCAAGCTATTAGCCGCCGTCGATACCATGGCCAACGAATACGAGCGTTTAGCTAAAGCTAATAAAGACAGCGTCAAAAGCGGGCGCACCCATCTACAAGATGCCGTACCAACAACCATAGGCCGAGAATTTGCTGCTTACGCCTGGATACTGCGTCGCTGTCGCCAACGGCTAGCAAACTGCAAAACCAGTTTATGTGAAATTGGTTTGGGTGGCAGCGCTGTCGGCACCGGATTAAACACCTCGCCCGATTACGCCAATTTAGTGGCTGCCGAACTCGCGCGATTAACCGGCGAACCGATTGTCGCTGCCGAAAATCTTATTGGTCAGATGCAATCCATGACCGACCTCCAAGCTTTATCGTCGGAAATCCGTAATCTCACACTCGAAGTGACACGCATCTCTAACGACATGCGTCTACTTGCTTCAGGACCACGCACCGGCTTAGGCGAAATATGCCTGCCTGCAGTACAGCCTGGTTCGAGCATCATGCCAGGCAAAATTAATCCCGTCATGTTTGAAATGCTTAACCAAGTTTGTTACCAAATATTGGGGCAAGACCATGCCATAGCTGGCATGACACAAGCAGGACAAATGGAACTCAACGTAATGATGCCAGCACTCGGCTCAGCCTTATTTGATGCCATGGAATGGCTAAGCAATGCGCTGAATGCAGCCAGCGAGAAAAACCTCAAGGGCCTAACCGTAGACACCGCCCGTTGCGCGCAGTTTTTACACACCAGCGTAGGTCTTGCAACCTTACTCAATACACGTATTGGTTACGCCGCCGCCGCAGAAGTCGCCAAAGAATCTGAAAAATCAGGTCGCAGCGTGCGCGACATCGTTACCGAAAAAAAGCTTATGAAGGGTGATGATTTTGATGCCTTGGTGCTACGTGCAGCACGCGACGGTATAATTGATTAAATCAATAAACAGATAGATTATTTAGTAAGAGGACAATAATATGAGCGTGACTATTTACCATAATCCGCGTTGCTCAAAATCACGCCAAACCCTGGAGCTAATCCGCGAAAAGGGGATTGAGCCAGAAATTGTTGAGTATCTCGACACACCGCCTAGCGCAAATAAAATGAAACAGCTATTGACCATGCTCGACATGGAACCCGAACAAATCATGCGCAAAAGCGAAGCTATTTACAAAGAACTAGGCTTAAAAAATTCTCAGCTTAATAAAACCGAACTCATTAAAACTTTGGTAGAAAACCCAAAATTGATAGAACGCCCTATCGTTACCAATGGCGACAAAGCAGCGCTAGGCCGTCCTCCTCAAAATGTATTGGACATTCTATAAGCAGCGCCATCATGATCGACCCTTAGCAAGAGAGCGTATACATCATGAAAAAGATTTTGGTTCTGTATTACAGCCGCTACGGTAGCGTCGCGCAAATGGCCAGCTTAATCGCTCGTGGCATCGAAGAAGTCGATGATATGGAAGCAGTTATTCGCACCGTCCCTGCTATTTCAGCAAATTGTGAAGCAACTGAAAGCGACATTCCAGAAAACGGGCCACCCTATGTCAGTGCCGAAGACCTAGAGGACTGTGCTGGCTTAGCGCTAGGTAGCCCAACACGTTTTGGCAATATGGCATCAGCCATGAAGTATTTTTTAGATGGCACCAGCCCGCAATGGATGTCGGGCACATTAATCAACAAACCTGCCTGCGTTTTCACCTCCACATCATCCATGCATGGCGGTCAAGAAAGCACATTATTATCAATGATGAATCCCCTAATCCATCATGGCATGGTGATAGTCGGTATCCCCTATTCGGAACCCGCCTTAACGATCACCCAAACTGGAGGCACACCCTACGGCGCTAGCCACACCGCAGGGCATGATGGCAAAAACCCGATTAGTGATGACGAAAAAACACTGTGCATTGCACAAGGTAAAAGACTCGCTGAACTGGCTAATAAACTCAGTCAATAGTCAATGGCATTCTGACTTTTCAGCCTCTGTTTATGCCGCTGATTTTCTGTGTCGAGATGGGCCGCTTTACCACCCTCGCATTGTTTTTCGAAGGTGAGTATTCGCCTAACTCTGTCTGTTGGTTTTTCAACACAGCCAGGCCGCACTCAAATCACCGCGATTGATAACCCGGCTTGGAGAGGTATCGATAAAATTCAATCCCAACCTGACGCCCTAATACCCAAGATACTTGTACCATTCAGCTTGCCTTAGCCGCCATCCGGTATCGCAAACACCACCACCAACAACAGCAAACCAGCCATAATAAAAAACCCGATGCGCTGGACGAAATGCCCACGCCCACGCGAGGCAATCAACGCCACCACACACTGCAACAGGTAATAGGATGCAAAGGCACGCGAAGCAATCGTGATAATTTCAAAAATACTGACCGACCATACCAGAACAATCGCCACCAAGGCCACCAAGGCATAACCAACGCTGGGCGTTAGCCGACGACGACTAAACTCGGATAGCAGGCCGCCGGAACCAGCAGTGTCAGCGACCGCTGCGCTAAACTGACTCATCACCGCGGCTACGATCAACATGGCAGGCAATACCATAGCTACTGCGGCAGATAGAGTAATGATTGCGGTCTCGTCACGTTGCTCATGAAAATCCCCCAACAACGGCAACGATAAACCGATAAATAACAGATAGATGACACCCGATAGAATCTGCGCATAACGCATGGTGCGAATACGCGTCTCGGCATCGTATTCTGAACCCAGATAGCGAGAGGTCTCAAAACCCTGGATGATCAACAAAATACCTGCCAACATGCTTAATGCGTGAGGCCAGTCCTCCACCTGTCGATAATTGATCTCGCTCTCGGCTTGCACCAACCAGTTCATATCAAACCAGGCCAGGCCAACCAACAGCGCAGCGATAATCGCCAGTTTAATATTAACCGCCGACTCCTCCAGCCTCTCCAGGCCACCCAATCCACGCCACAGTCCCATCAAGGCGATAAAAACAAGTATCCCTGTTGTAATCATATTGGCTACGAATTCGCTTTCCATCTCCATAGCACGCAACACAAATGAAGCCAACAAGCGCAAATAAAACGCCACTGAAATAACGTAGGCGATACTCAACACCAGGCCAGAGGAACGTTCAACAATAAGCAAAAAACTCGATTGCTGATCTCCGCCCTCTTGGTCAACATTCAACAGCGGCTCCGCATAGCGGATGTTGTAGCGAATGACCTCACCAATCCCGTAGGCCACCAACACGATACCGGCCATTGCCAGCAATGCCCAGCCATTGACCGCATGGGCCAGCAGCGGGGCAGCCACCAAAAACCCACTGCCGATAATCGATGCCAGCGGCGTCACCGTTGCCCGCCAATCACGCGAGTGTCGAACACGCGATTGAAACAGTAAGGCAACGACAACAATGGCAACGATCAGCAACAAGGCATTTTCAAACATTCAATATTCTCACTAAAAAATCACCGCAATTATCCGCCACCAAGAGTTCAAAAGGGTCGGGCACCAAGCACAAGGTGACTGATTCTATTTTTCAGCAACTGTTCAATCACCCTTTTCGTGAGCTTCATGATGACTATTTCTAGTTATGCCAAATCATTGCCAATCACCCCAAGCATTAACGCCTCTCGCGCCAAGACACTCGCTTCATCCACGGGTATCAGCCACACCTCGATCTTGCTGCTTGCAGTGCTAATAACAGCCTCCCTACCTAGCGAGTGTTGATTACCATCGGTATCCACGTCAAGTCCCAGCCATTCCATTGCCTGTAGAACTTTCGCTCGTACTTGCGGGCTGTTCTCGCCCACGCCACCACCAAACAAAATGGCATCAACGCCACCCAACACCGCCAAATAAGCACCGATGTATTTGCGCACACGATAACAATAGAGATTTACTGCTAACTGCGCCTCAGCGCTGTCAGAATCCAGCAACACCCGCATATCACCACTGTCACCGGACACGCCAAGCAAACCACTCTGCTTGTTCAGCACCTGTTCTAACTCCTCCGCGCTCAATCCCGCTTGCCGTTGCAAATAGGTCATCACGGCAGGATCGAGGTCACCGCAACGGGTCGCCATCACCAAACCTTCCAACGGTGAAAAACCCATAGACGTGTCTACAGGCACACCGCGATCGATAGCAGTAATGGAACAACCCGAGCCAAGCTGCACAGAAATTACCCGACCACCGTCCTTGATCTCTGGCCTAATTTGCCGCCAGCGATCCCACATCGCGCAGTGAGCAATGCCATGAAAGCCATAGCGACGAATAGCATGGCGTCGGCACAACTCACGCGGCAGCGCATAAGTGGCTGCGACTTCCGGCAAAGATCGATAAAACGCCGTATCGAAGACGGCCACTTGCGGTACTTGTTCACCGAGCAAGTCACGCGCAAACCGAATCCATGTCAATGCCAGCGGATTGTGTAGCGGCGCCAACACTGCCAACCGTTCGATCTCCGCTTCCACTGCGACATCGATCAAGCAAGGTGCAGTGAGCTGCGCGCCACCATGCACCACCCGATGCGCAATCAGCCTAATTTCAGTGGCTTCAACTGAAGCGATAAAATCAGCCAACAGCAACGGAGTGTGAGCACCAATATTCTGGTGATGCGCCTCAATCAGTTTTGCCACACCATCGCCAGATGGCTCGAACAAACCCAAACGTAAGGAGGAACTACCTGCGTTTATCGTCAAGATTAACACTCAACGACCTGCTGGCAGCAAACCCTGCAAAAAATCACATTGGAATCGTCCCGACAAGATAAAACGCGCAGGCGAAACACCATCTTAATCCAGGCCTACAGGTTTTTTAGACGCAATTTTTTTCCAGGTAAAGTGCTCGTAAACACCCGACCAGTACATGCCGAAACCGATGGCAAACAGCAGCTCTTCGATAGGCATAAACCAAACGGTAATACCTGACAATACCTCCATATTCCATACCCGCTCGATATAGCCCGGCGCACTCCATTCCAGCCCGGCAAGAAAGAGTGCGTAATAGACCAAAAAAAGCAGACCGCCAATCCAGGTTTTTCGTATTAGATCCGGCCGGCAAAGCATGGTTGCCAGCGCCCCGGCAAACATGGCAATGATGGAAGGGTAAATCGGGTTCCAGGGGAAAAAATAAAGCACGATAAACACCACGAACGGAGTCGCCAGCGCCATATAATGGTGACGGTGTTGATCATGATGGCGCGCGCAGGCCGCCACCGCCTGCGGTATCTTTTGGCTTAGCAAGTTGTAAAATACCGAACCGATACCACCAATACCAAAGCAAAAAATCAGGCTTTCGATATCAAAGCCGGTATTCTCGGCCAGATCAAACAGACTCGGCGGCAGCCAGTATTCCGGCACAAACAATGGCTCACTCAAGCCAAACGGCGTGGTAAACAAACTCGACCACAACATCGCTTTGCGCTGTATTGGAAACCACCAATACACCAGCCCCCAGGGAATTAAAAACGCGCTCGACCAAAACAACCAGACATATTGATCAGGTATCATTGTTTTTCCTCCTTAACTACCTACAACCACATTAAATAGACGATTAATCTCTTACCTGCCGCCGCCCTGCGCGCAATTCTGCTCACGGCACCAGACACAGTGGCAATCGGCATGATCACAGGCAAGATCCTTGCGCTGGCTTTGGTAGCGATGTCTGGCCCACGGACCCAGCAGGCGCTTATACCAGGACGGTTGATACTGCCGCCACAGTGACTCGCGCACATTGGTTCTTCTGGCAAGCTGACGCAAAAACCAGCCGTAGCCACGGTTAGTCACCAGGCTGTACAAGGCCCGGTTGACAACGGAATTCTCCATTTGCGGTTTTAATTCCTGTTGCCAGAGTTTGTCGTAGTTTTCACCGTTCAACAGGCTGTGTGCAGCCAACACGCCAGACGAAATAGCCAGGCGCATACCGAAACCCCACAGCGTGTCCTGAAAGCCGGCCTGTTCACCCACCAGAGGATGACGGCCGCTATAGGCACTGCGCGGAATACGGAAATTGCCGCTGCCGCCATGGGCTTGGGGATTGTTCATTTGCAGACCTACCAGCCGTTGAAATGCTTGCAGCGTCCGCTGCACGTAAAGCTTCTCCTGCTTGAAGCCGGAGAACATGCAGCTCTTGACGGTGCCCTTACCATTCATAACCAGCAGGTAGGCATAGCCCTGCGGGGCCAGATCATTGTCACAAATTGCCCAAAAACCATCCGCCATATCGGTCTCAAAGTGATAACCCACAGCAATGGCATCGGCGGCGCGCGGGCCAGCAGCGAGAATGCCATCTCCCGCTATATGACGTAGACGGCTGTTACAGCGCACCTCGACACCAAGAGATTGCGCTTGCCTGAGCAAAGCGCTGTCGAGCGTGTTTGGGCCAGGCCCACGCTCGACCAGATAAAACAGCGCTTCTTCGCTTTTAATCTCATAAGCTTTACCAGCCGGATCGAAAACAGTGCCATTGCGACATGGCGTAGCAATAAAGTCTGTGGCGAGACCTAACTCTTTTAGTACGACCAAAACATCTTCGTGGGTAGTCCAGTTTTCCATGCCCTGAAAATCGCCGCCAAAACGGTGGCCCACCTCTTTTTGCATTTCGTGCACCACCACCTGGCGTCCTGCTTGAGCCAGGGTGATAGCTGCTGCCAGGCCGGCCGGGCCAGCGCCAGCGATTTCGATGGTCGCATTTTTGGATGGTTTCGTCATGCTGCCATTCCCGTTTAATTCTCGCTGCGGCTCGCCGTCAACACCGCCGCGATTAGTTCGTCACCTTCTGTATACAATAAACGCATTTGCTCCGGCCCCAGCCACGGCATGCAGGAGACACTTTCCAATACCGTGTCAAGGACGATAATGATGGGGTGACGTGACTTCACTGGCCTCAATCTCGGTCTCTTCACTGGTGTTAATCAGCGCACGACGCAAGCGCGCGGCCCAACCCTCACCAAACTGGGCACCGGCTGCTACCAGCGCGGCCTCTAATTCTTTTAGACTGACCTGGAGCAGGTCATAAGTAATCTCAATACTATCCCCTGCGACGGTGACACTAGTGACGCCCATCAGGTCGCGGAGCATGCGGTCTATAATCACCTCGCCTTCGACCGAAAGTGCTTGCTGAAGATGCAAGCGCCTGCGTTTAAACACCACCTTGCCTTCCTGCTTGGGTGCCGCTGCGCCTGGATAGCCGATATAGAGATGAGGATAGGCAAGAAACCGCGTCCGACATTGGTCGGAGCAAAAAGCAAAGGGCATTTGCTGATAGCTGGCCTCGTGGTCGTGCTTTGCCACCCACATACCGCAGACCGGATCCTTGACCTTGTCTTGCTGTTTCATGGCCAAGCCTCCATGACCACCTTCGTCATCACCACTCATTTCGTGTCTTCCCACGAAGGCCATTTCCATTCACTCACTGCGGGCAGATCCTGACCATGCTCGGTAATATAGTGCTCATGCTCGATATGCTTGTCGCGGACAAATTGTTTAAGGGTAGCCGCCTTGTAACCGAGTGCCGGTACGCGGTCAATGACATCAGCGACCAGATGGAAGCGATCCATTTGATTGCGCACCACCATATCGAACGGTGTCGTAGTCGTGCCCTCCTCCTTGTAGCCACGCACATGCAGGTTTTTATGATTAGTGCGGCGATAGGTCAACCGGTGAATCAGCCAGGGGTAACCATGGTAGGCAAAGATAATCGGCTTGTCGGTGGTGAACAGCGTATCAAAGTCCTTGTTCGACAGACCATGAGGATGCTCTTCCTGGTGCTGCAAGGTCATCAAGTCGACGACATTGATCACACGTATCTTCAGTTCTGGCACATGCTGGCGCAGCAAATCGACGGCGGCCAGTATCTCCAGAGTCGGCACGTCACCGGCGCAGGCCATAACCACATCCGGCTCGCCATCTTTATCATTGCTCGCCCACTGCCAGATACCGATGCCGGCTGTACAATGTTTCATCGCTGCGTCCATATCGAGCCACTGTAGCTGGGGCTGCTTGCCAGCGACAATGACATTGACCAGATTGCGCGAGCGCAAACAGCAGTCGGTGACGCACAGCAAGGTGTTGGCATCGGGCGGCAAATAGACCCGGATAACGTCAGCCTTTTTGTTCACCACGTGATCGATGAAGCCCGGATCCTGGTGCGAAAAACCATTGTGATCCTGACGCCAGACATGCGAGGTCAACAGATAGTTGAGCGAGGCAATCGGCCGCCGCCAGGGGATTTCCTTGCTCGTCACCTTGAGCCACTTGGCGTGCTGGTTGAACATCGAATCGATGATATGAATGAACGCCTCATAGCAGGAGAACAGCCCGTGACGACCGGTCAGCAGATAGCCTTCGAGCCAGCCCTGGCAGGTATGCTCGGAGAGGATCTCCATGACCCGGCCGTCGGCCGCAAGGTGGTCGTCATCGGGCAGACGCTCGGCCACCCAGGCGCGGTCGGTGACCTCGAACAGCGCGCCGAGGCGATTGGACTTGGTCTCGTCCGGCCCCATGACACGGAAATTGCGCGCCGCCATATTGGCCTTCATCACGTCGCGCAGATACGTCCCCATGATGCGGGTCGACTCACCAAAGCCACGGCCCGCTTGCGCCACGTCGAGCGCATAACGGCGGTAATCAGGCAACTTCAGGTCGCGCAGCAACAGGCCGCCGTTGGCGTGGGGGTTGGCGCCCATGCGACGCTCGCCGCGCGGTGCCAGCGCAGCCAACTCGGGCAGCAAGCTACCGTTGGCGTCGAACAACTGTTGAGGCCGGTAACTCAACAACCATTGCTCAAGCAGCTTGAGGTGAGCCGGGCTCTCGGCCAGCCCAGCCAGTGGCACCTGGTGTGAACGCCAGCTGCCTTCGGTCTTCTTGCCGTCGACTTCTTTCGGACCGGTCCAGCCCTTGGGCGTCCGCAGGATGATCATCGGCCAGCGCGGACGCTCGGCCACACTGTTTTCACGGGCGCTACGTTGAATCGCCTTGATTTGCGTAATCACCGTATCCAGTGTCTGCGCCATCAGCCGGTGCATCGTGGCCGGATCAGAGCCCTCGACGAAATAGGGCTGATAACCGTAGCCGATGAACAGGCTCTCCAGTTCCTCGTGACTGATGCGCGCCAGTACCGTGGGGTTGGCGATCTTGTAGCCATTCAGGTGCAGGATCGGTAGCACAGCGCCATCATTGGCCGGGTTGAGAAATTTGTTGGAGTGCCAGGCGGTGGCCAGTGGCCCGGTCTCAGCCTCACCGTCACCGACCACACAGGTGGCGATGAGATCCGGGTTGTCGAACACCGCGCCGTAAGCATGAGAAAGTGAGTAACCAAGCTCGCCGCCTTCATGAATGGAACCCGGCGTTTCGGGCGCCACATGACTCGGTATGCCACCAGGAAACGAGAACTGTCTGAACAGTTTTCTCATCCCCTCTGCATCCTGGCTGATGTTGGGATAGAACTCGCTGTATGTCCCCTCCAGATAGGTGTTGGCGACCAAACCGGGGCCACCGTGACCGGGGCCAGCGATATAGATCGCGTCAAGGTCGTGGCTGTTGATGACTCGGTTCATGTGCACATAGATAAAGTTCAGCCCCGGCGTCGTACCCCAATGTCCAAGTAGGCGCGGTTTAACATGCTCAAGCTTCAAGGGTTCTTTAAGCAAGGGATTATCGAGCAGGTAAATCTGTCCAACGGAGAGGTAATTAGCAGCGCGCCAATAGGCGTCGATCTGCACCAACTCGTCGGCACAAACAAGATTTTCCTTGGCCTCTGTTGCTGTCACGGTCTGCATATTCCATCCTCCTGTTCAAGTCCATCATCATCGCCTTCATTTATCAGCAAAATAACTTCGCATGCTGAATAAATGCGCCATTTGCCTACCGCGCCCACGCCAGCGGTCGCGAAAACAAACAGCGCCACCAGATATTGATGTTGTGATAAATTATTCATGCTTGGAGCTCTTGCCTGAACAAGCCTCCGAGGCAGACGAAGCTGCGCAGTTTGCCGCCGCACATGGCCGCGTCTGGAGCGAGGCGTGCACTCTGTCCAGATGCCGTGTATGCGCACCGAAACCACCTTGCCAAAGATCTAAAACCCAGACCCGAACCGCATTGTTAAGGGGAAACCAAAGTAGCGCATAGGCCCACACCATGAGCGCGTAGCTCCAGCCGATCGGCTCCAGCAACCAGCCATAGACAGCCGCCAGCGTACCGGCCAACTGCGTCGCCTCGGTGGTCCAAAAGAGGCGTGCGGCCGGCCATGGACGTTGCCAGAACCAGCGCTCACTGCGGGTGATATAGATGGTCAAATGGCCTGCCACCAACAGCTTAAGAAAGATCACTGTCTGAATCTGCTCAGGTGGCAAATGCAGAATGTCACGTGCAATCCAGAATAGGATAAAGGTTGCAATAACACCCGTCGTTCCCGCCACCACGGCGACCGCAAGCACCCGTGACATCAGCCAGCGCACGGGGCGGGGCGCCACGCGCACATTGTCATAAGCGATCATCATGATCGGAAAATCGTTCAACACCGCCAGCAGCACCAGCATGATCGGCGTCACCGGATAGAAATCAAAAATAATAATCGATAGCGTGATAAAACCGAGTACTCGAATGGTTTCGGCGATGCGGAACACCGCGTAGCTGCGCATGCGTGCGAAAATCTTGCGCGCCTCTTCCACCGCTGTCGCGATTACCGATAATCCCGGCGCCGTCAGCACCAGGTCTGCCGCCGCACGTGCCGCATCAGTGGCACCACTGACGGCAATGCCGATATCGGCCTGCTTGAGCGCGGGCGCATCGTTAACCCCGTCACCAGTCATGCCGACAATCTTGCCAGCCCGCTGCAGACGGCGCACGATCTTGAATTTATGCTCGGGAAAGACCTCGGCAAAGCCATCGGCGGCCTCGATGCGCACCCCATCACCGTCAGCGCCATCATGCTCAAAGATCTCGTGCGCCGATACGATATTGGTGCCGAGACCGAGTTCACTGGCGACTTCACGCGCAATCGCACTATGGTCACCCGTCACCATGCGAATGTCGAGACCCATCCTTTTGATGGTAGCAATGGTCTGCGCCGAGTCATCGCGCGGTGGGTCGAACAACGGCAACAAGCCAAGGAAACACCAGCGCCCGTCATCATCCGTGCGTGCCACACCGAGGGTGCGATAGCCATGCGCCGCGAGATCATCTGTGGCGCGGTGTATGCGCTCGCCGAGGTCGCCACCGACCGCGACCAGGGTGGCGATCACTTGCGGCGCGCCCTTGGCGACCCTGAAGCGGCGGCCATCCTGGCGCACCTCGGCCTCGGCGCGCTTGCGCACCGGGTCGAATGGCTGAAAAGCAAGGATTTCGCTGCCTGTCGGCGCCTGTTTGTCATGCAGGGCAGCGAGTACCGCCGTATCAATCACGTCGGGATTGTCCCGTTCGCAAGCCAGCGCAGCAGCGACAATCACTTCCTCCGCATCCTCTGCACCGATCGCAACAGGATCACCCACGACCAATGCATTCTTGGTCAGCGTGCCGGTTTTGTCGGAGCACAGCACGTCCATGCCGGCCAATTCCTCAATCGCCACCAGGCGCGAAACGATAGCCTGCATCCGCGCCAGAGTGGCGGCACCGACCGCCATGGTCACCGACATCACCGCCGGCAAGGCCACCGGAATCGCGGCAACGGTCAGAATCAGCGCAAACAGCAGCGTGTCGATGAACGGGTCGCCGCGAAACAAGGCTACCAGAACCACCAGCGCGACCAGACCGAGCGTGGTCAGAATCAGGAAATTACCGATGCGTAGCACGGCCTGCTGAAAGTGCGAACGAGTCTGCGCGGTCTCAACCAGGCGCGCCGTGCGGCCAAAGTAGGTATTCATGCCGGTAGTGGTCACTACACCCTGCATTTCGCCTTGGCGCACAATCGAACCGGAATAGGCGGTATCGCCGATCTTCTTGTCCGCGGGCAGGGACTCGCCGGTGAGTGCTGACTGATCGATGCTCAGATAGTCTCCTTCCAGCAGCTCGACATCGGCCGGCACAATGACCCCGAGACGCAGAAACACGACGTCACCAGGCACCAGTTCGCGCGCCGCGATATCGCGCCACTCGCCGTCCCGCAACACTCGGGCCACGGGGGCAAGACGCTGCTTAAGCGCCTCGATGGCATTGCCAGCCTTGTACTCCTCCCAAAAGCCAACGCCAGCATTAATGAGCAGCAATACGACAATAACCGTAAAGTCTTCCCAGCGCCCGGCCAGGCCTGAAAGAATGGCGGCTATTTCGATCATCCACGGAATCGGCCCCCAAAAAAATGTGAGAAATTTACGCCAGGGATGGATGCGCTGCTCTTGAATCGCATTTTCACCAACCTGCGCCAACCGCAGCCGCGCCTGCGCGCTCGTCAAGCCGGTCAGCGCTGTTTCAACAACTGTGTCTGCATTCACTGCCGCGCCCCAAAACAACGGTTCCAATATCTGTTGTCCATGTCAGACGCAACAGCTCGATAATGACAGGCAAGCCAACAAAACATCATTATTGCCTGAGGGTTTATTTTGCACATGTCACGCCTCCTTAGCCCTGCCTTTTTAACTATAATTAGCGCCCTTTACCTGCGCCAACCTTATTTGTAGATATCATCCCGTCGCAACGGTATCGACAAAGCTTGTTTCGAGCCACCTGCCAGTACCTGATAGACATTGATGCTACCTTCATCGAAATACCAACCAGAACCGGCCATGTACAGCCACCATATCCGGTAGCTGGCCTCACCCACCAATTTCACTATCTGCTCGCGCTGCGCCTCCAACGCCTGTATCCATCGACGCAGGGTCAAAGCATAGTGGCGCCGTAAGCTTTCCACGTCGATGATTTCGAATCCGGCCTGTTCCATGGCGGAGGAGACATCGCTGATGCGCGTCAACTCACCATCCGGAAACACGTAACGATTGATGAAGTCGGTGATCGGCGTATCGAGCCAGCCAGTATCATTGGTGATGCCGTGATTCAAAAACAGTCCGCCCGGCTTCAATACCCGTTTGACCGTTTGAAAATAGACAGGAAGATTCGCCACACCGACGTGTTCGAACATGCCAACACTAACGACACGATCATAATGTGCATCATTAGACAAGGTGCGATAGTCACGCAGCTCTACCGTTACCTGTCCTTGCAGCCCCGCGCCGCGCACCCGTTCGACGGCATAGCGGTATTGTTCTTCGCTGAGCGTAATACCATGAGCATGAACACCATAATGGCGTGCCGCCCAACAGATCAGCGCGCCCCAGCCACAACCGATATCGAGCAGCGTCTGGCCGGGTGCCAGTCGCAGCTTGCGGCAGATATAGTCCAGCTTGTCTTCCTGCGCGCTGGCAAGCGATTGATTCGCGTCGCGAAAATAGGCGCAGGAGTAGACCATTTGCGGATCCAGCCACAAGCGATAAAAATCATTGCCCAGATCATAGTGATGAGCGATGCTGGCGCGCGAATTGCGTCGCTTACCAGCCCATCTATGCAACGCCCGCGATTCAGCGCTATCGCCATCCCACGTCGGTAACTGCAAAGCGTGGCGCAGAATGCGCCACTTGGCCGACCATGGCAAAACCAGTTCTTGCATGTATGACACCAGCTCGAACAGGTATTCAGGTTCACCTTCCACATCAATTTTGCCAGTGAGATAGAGTTCGGCCAAACGCACCAGATCCCGACGCAGCACTAGCTCACGCAGTACTGCCGACTGATTCAATGCAAGCGTACAAGGCGCATCGCTTTTGCCATGGACGTGCTCACCGTTCCACAGACGCACCGCAACTGATCCGTCGTAGCCAGCCAGAAAACATTCCAGAACTCCCCTCGCTGCTGCAGTCGTCGCCTCACCTGAGGCATTCCGGCTAACTGTTAATGGAGCACCTGTAGATTCTTTTTGGAGTATTTTATTTTGCATCGCGCCACCTTTATCAAAGTCTCTTCATCACCCCTTGCAACATTTTCCCTGCCTCTTGCGCAGCACGACGAAGTTGTAAATCGGCACCCAGACCAAAGTAAAATACCAGCCGTAGCCATAGCTCTCGATCAGGCCAAGCAAGAAACTCTGCCAGCTCAGCCACTCAAAGCCCGGCAACAATTTTTGCCAGCTTTCATACATGGCAATATCAGGAAAGACGAGATCGAAACCAACACACAGCACAAAGCTGATTGCCAGTGTCAGACTTGAGGCATGGCCGACACCCGCCAGTGATATACCCTGTTTGTGATGATGACAACTCATGACACCTCTCCTTTCTCATGACTTAAATAGTGGCCCGGATCAGCATCGAATTTGTCCAGACAATCCCTCGAACAAAAGCGGTAGAGCGTGTCTTCATACATCCTGCCGTAGCCTTCATTCGTTGCCACCTCGACACCACACACGGGATCAATCGCCTTATTCCCAACCTCATCGTGTTCGCCATGCTTACCATGACCATGCACCATGTGGGCACCACAGCCAAAGCGCATCATGAGATAGAACAAACCGGCAAAAACCAATAACGACAATAAACCGTCCATACTCACTCTCCTTCAATTTACTGCATCAATCATTACCTAAGGAACCTCTGATCAAATCCGGACAAACACACCGAAGGCACGCGGCTCCCCATAAACACAAGTGACTTCATTTGCCGCCTACGCATTACTTCACGTAAGCCTCGCTGGCATAACGACGCATCATGCGCTGACTATTGAAATAAGAGGCGCACTGCGAAATCGCTCCCTTCATCACCGTCACCCACCCTGCAGGATTCTCGTAATAAAGCGGCAAGATAGTCTGCTCCAGTTTTTGATACAGATGCCCAGCGTCATCACCGTTGGTAGACGGCACATCATCACCAATTGCCCATCCCGTCACCCCTTCGATGCAGCCTTCGATCCACCAACCATCGAGCACGCTCAGGTGCGGCACTGCATTGAATGCGGCCTTCATACCGCTGGTACCACTCGCTTCCATCGGCCGCAGCGGCGTGTTCAACCAGACATCGACCCCCGACACCAGGGTCAGCGCGGTAGTCATATCGTAGGCGGGCAGATAGGCGATGGAGATGACACCGTCAAGCTCACGCATATGCCTGTGCAAGACTTCAATCAGCTGTTTGCCTGGACCATCTTGCGGGTGCGCCTTACCGGCAAGCACGATCTGGATGGGATGGCGCTGGGCAATATTTTTGAGTCGCTGCAGATCGGAAAAAAGCAGATCTGGTCTTTTGTAGGCCGTCATTCGGCGAGCAAAGCCGATAGTGAAACAGTCCGCTGCCAAAGAGACTCCAGTGCGTGTGTTGACCTCATCGATAAGTCGTTGCTTGGCCTCGACATGTGCAGTCTGGACGGCTGCATCGGTGATGCAGCAGGCTGCACGCATCAACAGTTCCGGCTCATGACACCAACCCGGCAGGCGCTCATCGTAAATCCGGCGAAAAGGCTCGCTGGTCCAGGTAAAGGGGTGCACACCGTTGGTCACAGCATGGACGCGATAACCGGGATACATATGGCGCGAAATCTCGGCATGGCGCCGAGCAACACCGTTAATATACTCACTCAGATTCAGCGCCAGGCGAGTCATATTAAGCTCCTGCTCACCAGCCAGATGCTGAAGCGTAGGAAAATCAACATAATCACCGAGCACGCGCCTCACCAGATCATAGTCGAACTTGTCATGTCCTGCTTCAACCGGCGTGTGAGTAGTGAAACAACACAACTCACGCACACGCGGAATATTGTAAGGGGATTCACCCGGCCGCATATCTTCAGGTGGATAGGCAAATCGACGCAGCAGCTCCAGCGCCAGCAGCGCCGAGTGCCCTTCATTCATGTGATACTGACGCAGCTCAAAACCCAAAGCTTGCAACATGCGTGTGCCGCCGATACCCAGGACGATCTCTTGCTTGAGCCGGTAGGCCTTGTCACCACCATAAAGCTGTCGTGTGATCGCCCGATCATCAGGGTTATTTTGCTCCAGGTCGGTGTCAAGCAACACGACCGGCTGCTCACCGTTGGTATGCCCCTTGAGGACATAGAGCCAGCCACCGACCCAGACCCGCCGGCCCTCGATGGTCACTGCCACCACGGCATCCAGAGAAACTGCCCACTGCGAAGGATTCCAGGGTGAAGCCTGCTCGGCTTGCCTACCTTCAGCATCGATGGTCTGGCGAAAATAACCCATCGTACTCGCCAGTGTTACCGCTACCACAGGCACTTCCAAATCGGTAGCGGATCGCAAAGTATCACCGGCAAGTACACCCAGGCCACCGGAGTAGGTAGGGATGTCATTGTGCAGCGCAATCTCCATCGAGAAATAGGCAACGCGCGGCTCATGAGTAAAATCATCAATAGCGGCCATAGTGACGTTTACTCGATTACTGACAGACGTGTGTTAACTTCGGTCTCGGCCCGCAACCAGTCTGCCAACGCAGAATCACCCTGGAAGCCTCGCTGCTCAGCGAGAAGATACGCGGCTTCGGCGACCATACAATGCCGTTCTTGCGCACTCACGGTCGCCATTAACTCATGACTGGCACCTTGGCTAGCAGTGATTTTTTTACCTTTTCGGACTTGCTTACGCATTTTGTTCCTCCTTCATCCTGTCTCTACCAAATAAAGATCAGAAAACTATAGCTGTCTCGAGAAAATATAATAATAGTTAGCTAATGCTCTTTAACATCCGGTAGCTTTACGCTTAAAAATGCCAGCCATTGTTTGGTCGGCGGAAAAAAGGCCGGGGTGTTACGCACGTACTCCTTGTATGCTTCACCAAATTCCGCCTCGGCGCGCCGCTCTTCAACCCGGGCCAGGTGCACATAGGCATAAAGCATAACCGGCGCCATTAACACCGTAAGCAACGTCGGCCATTGCACCAGAAAACCGATAATCACGAAGAAGAGCCCCGTATATTGCGGGTGACGAACATAAGCATAGATACCATCGGTAACCAGGCCGCCGCGCGCGGCATGGATTTGCGTCCAGCCTTTTGAAAGCAGCAAATAGCCTGTAATCATCAACACCAGACTCAATCCCATCACAATCGCCCAGGCCAGGGTTGAGCCACCGAACACCACCACCCAGAGGTGGCCAAGCTTATGATTGAAGGGTTGCAAGACCGGATACGCATCACCCAACCAGCCGGTGAGTAGATAAATGGTCAAAGGAAAACCGTACATCTCGCTAAAGAGCGCGACCAGAAAGGCAATCACCACTCCCATGCCGCGCCACTCCTCACTTCCCCGTGGTTTGAGAAAGCTGAGAATGAAAAACAAAAAGATGCCGATATTAAAGGCAGCCACTACCCACATGCCGTAGGCGTATTCAGTTTCACCATGCATATTCGACGCTCCTTCCTGTTTGCCCCTCACTCCTTTTTTCAAAGGGAGTGAGGGAGCGGCACAATGTTCAACTCTCCTTATGAAAAAGGAAATTGAACAGAATTCATTACAATTTCACGCCTCTCAACCTGAGCGCATTCATGATCACCGACACCGAGCTGAAGCTCATAGCCGCAGCGGCAATAATGGGTGATAACAACAGTCCGAAAAAGGGATACAACACGCCCGCAGCTACCGGTACACCAGCGGCGTTATAGATAAAAGCAAAAAACAAGTTCTGGCGGATGTTACGCATAGTGGCGTGGCTGAGACGGCGTGCTCGCACGATGCCACGCAAATCGCCCTTGACCAAAGTCACCCCTGCACTCTCCATGGCGACATCAGTGCCGGTGCCCATGGCAACGCCAACATGGGCCTGGGCCAGAGCTGGGGCATCATTGATGCCGTCTCCAGCCATAGCGACGATATGCCCTTCAGCCTGGAGTTGTTTCACCACCTCGGCCTTTTGCTCTGGCAACACCTCGGCCTGCACTTGGTCTATGTCGAGCTTGGCAGCCACCGCTTCGGCGGTCTTGCGGCTGTCGCCAGTGAGCATGACCACGCGAATGCCTTCGCGGTGCAGGTCGCGGATCGCTTCTGGGGTAGTGGCCTTAATGGGGTCGGCGACACCGATCAAGCCGGCGGCTTTACCGTCAACCGCTAGCAGCATCACGGTCTGGCCTTGAGTGCGCCCGGCATCAGCCTGTTGCGGCAGATCCCCGACATCAATACCAAGGTCCTGCAATAATTTGCTGTTACCCAAGGCAATTTGGCGGCCATCTACTTCACCAGTAACGCCTTTGCCGGTCACTGACTGGAAATTATCCGTCGCTACCAACACTACGCCCCTTGCTTCGGCGCCCTGCACAATCGCCTCGGCCAAGGGGTGCTCACTACCCCGTTCCAGGCTAGCGGCCAAACGCAGGTTCTCGTTCTCTTGAAAACCCTCTCGCGCAACGACCGAGACCAACTTTGGCTTACCTTCAGTCAGCGTTCCGGTCTTGTCTACCACCAGGGTATCGACCTTGCGCAAAACTTCCAGCGCCTCGGCATTTTTGAACAAAACACCCATCATCGCGCCTTTGCCAGTGCCGACCATAATCGACATGGGCGTGGCCAGACCGAGGGCGCAGGGGCAGGCGATAATCAATACCGCCACGGCGTTAATTACGGCGTAGGCAATAGCGGGTTCCGGACCCCATAAACTCCAGACGATGAAGGTAACAACCGCAATCACCACCACTGCGGGAACAAAATAACCGGACACAACATCCACCAGCCTCTGGATTGGCGCGCGTGAACGCTGAGCATCGGCCACCATTTGAACAATTTGCGACAGCAAGGTATCCGCGCCCACTTTCTCGGCGCGCATCAACAAACTACCAGTACCGTTAACGGTCGCGCCTATAAGTTTTTCGCCCGCAGTTTTGACGACGGGGATCGGCTCGCCAGTGACCATGGATTCATCGACATTACTTTCACCATCGATCGTTGTGCCATCCACTGGAACCTTTTCGCCGGGACGTACCCGCAGCGTATCGCCGACCTGTACATGCTCCATGGGAATGTCTTCTTCAGTGCCGTCATCACGAACAATACGCGCGGTCTTGGGCGCCAGCCCTAACAATAATTTGATCGCCGCATTGGTCTGACTGCGGGCGCGCAACTCCAGCATTTGGCCAAGCAATATCAGCGTGGTGATCACTGCCGCCGCTTCGAAATAGACCGGCACCACACCGACATCATTGAACACCTCGGGCGGAAAAATACCTGGGAAGATGGTGGCGATTACACTATAGGTAAAGGCCACCGATACGCCTAACCCAATGAGGGTAAACATATTCAGATTACGCGTGGCCACTGACTGTATGGCGCGAACATAGAATATCCAGCCGCCCCAGACGATTACCGGGGCCGAAACAATCATTTCCAGCCACTGGCGCAGACTGGGGTCAATGATTTTTGCCATGGCTTCGGGCCAGAATTCAGCCGCCATGGCGCTGAATAACACCGGTATGGCGAAAACAGCACTGACCCAGAAACGTCGTGTCATATAGTCCAGTTCGCTGCTATCTTCTTCTGCCTCCACCGTGCGCGGCTCCAACGCCATACCACACTTGGGACAGCTACCTGGATGGTCCTGCACAATCTCCGGATGCATGGGACAGGTATATTCGGTTTTTGTAGCTACGATGGGAACGCCCATTGGCTCCAGCGCCATACCGCATTTAGGGCAACTGCCTGGATGGTCTTGCACGATCTCCGGATGCATGGGACAGGTGTAGCTTGCCGACTCGTTGGCTGCCGCGGCTACTGCACTGGGTGAAGAGTCTTGATGCTGACCGCCACCGCAGCAGGCGTGGTCATGCTTTGCCTCAGCGCTTAGGTATTGCTGCGGTGCGGCCGCGAATTTCTTCACACACGTGTCACTACAAAAATAGTAATGCTCGCCATTGTGACTGGAGCGATGCTTTGTATCATCCGCCACCCCCATACCGCAAACCGGATCGGTTTTCATATTCTTCTCCTGTCATTCGCTTGTTATTCTTGCTTATCTTGTCACCGAGCAGTATTGATTTATATCAATACTCCCTCGGCTACTTAGCCATACCCATCGCTTGCTGCTGCATCATGTGCTGCATCATTTGCATCATCATGCCCTGCATGACGCCCATGCGCTGCTCCGCCATTTGCTGACGCTTGTGTATAGTCTTTAAATCCGCCATCTCATCGTCTGCATCCATCATCGCCATAGGCTCTTGCATTTTTTTGGGCATTTTTTTCATCATCTCGCCCGACATCATGCCCATGCCTTTATGCATCTCTTGCATGTGCTGACGCATCAGTTCCTTTTGCGCTTTTGGATCTTTGCTGTTGTGAATTTTTTTCATGGTTTTTTGCATCTTGGCCATCTGCTTGTGCATCGCGTCCATGTCCATCATGCCCATGCCGCCCGAGTGCATCGTGCTAGACATCGATTGTTTCGGGTCGCCATCCTTATCTTCGTGATGCGCCTTATCCGCCGCCACTGTCATTGACAGCGCCATCATTACCACCGTAATTCCAACTAATAATATTGATTTCATGTCGCCTCTCCTTTTATTTCACGTTGTATAACGTGTCTTACCAAATGTTCTCGCTGCTTCAATCTATCGACTCAACTAAATGGCAAATTGCTTCACCATCCGGCTCACCATCCGGCATCGATTTCCATTTACTCAGCGCGTCATCCATTCGTCGTTGCAGATTATTCAATTGCGCCAGTCTGTCCCGGTTTTCATCGATGCGCTGTCGAATGATGTCGCGCACGGCGGGACAGGGCGATCGCCCGTCGTTACTGTGATCAAAAATGGTTTGAATATCGCGTAACGTAAAACCGAGCCCTTTGGCCCGGCCGATAAATTTCACTTTTTTAATATCTTTGTCACCGAAGAGTTTATAACCGCTATCGGGGTCACGTAACGGTGCTAACAGGCCGATGCGGACATAATGCCGTATCGAATCCGGGGTCGTTTGCGCCACTTTCGACAACTCACTCACCTTTAACACGTTTTGCACCCATCGCTTTATCGAGCCACTTATCTTCGAATATCGGCCTTAGTGTAAGACCCAGGTGTTGCACACAGGTCAAGCACTTTTTTGAAAAAAGTAAACTGCACCATGCCTGTTGCCGCCATTCATTTCAGCTAACCACCATGGTCCTGTCTGTATCCATATCTATACGCTCTTATCTCCATAGCGCCAGTGTTCCGGCATTGCAATAGAGCTTCTAAATCCCGTTATTGCTAGCGCTTGCGCAGGGACCTAAGAAAACGCCAAGCCAAAAAAAACAACGCCGCTGTCACCACCACAATCACTGTCCAAAACAACCAGTGGTGACTACCTGGCATACCCATTTCATGCATGGTCTTCATAATCTCATGTGGCATGACAAACTCCTATACGTACTCACCGCATAAATGCTAATGCGCATGATCTTGACCATCATCCGCAGACATGACATCGCTACCGGCAGAACCTTTATCGCTGCTGATTGCATGACTGCCATGACTTTCTTGCGCATTTTGATCCGCAGCACCATGGTCATTACCTACACCATGCGCATGACCGTCCCCCTCAGCTTTGGGCAGCGACATCACGCCCAAGCCATAGCGATAAACCACTTCACCACCATGCCAGGCCGTGGATGCCAAAACAGCACCTGCTATTGCTATACACACCACAAACGCCATACCAAGAGGTTTGTTCTTGCGCGCCCAGACAATGGACCAGCTTGCTAATGCCAAAAACAGCACAATAGTGGCAATCGCCCAGTTACGATGATCGGTCATGGCCAGGTGAGAAGGCGTGTCATGGGTAACGGTGTTATAGGCGTAAAGCCCGGTGAGGCCAGTGACAATGGCAAACCCGGCGCCAAACCATAAGGCCCAGCGGGAAACGATCTGCCATTGCTCCTTTAGCGGTGATGACACAAACGGTGTCACCACAAAAAGTCCTGCCGCCAGCGACAACAAGGCAACGGTAAAGTGAACAAAAATCGGGTGCCAATTGGGGATAATTTCTAACATTCAATACTCCTGACCTGAATATAAATAGATATATAATATTGGTTATTATTTAATGGCGCAGCACAAGCGTTGCAGCTAACCGTCGCCAGACAGCGCACCGGATAAGTGTCACTAAGCCGTGGCATCGTGTGCCTCTTTTTTTAATTTTTTCATCGCCGGTTGCGGGGCAATCAGACAAAAACCCTGCGGCTCGACACCCAGCGCGGCGTTGAACTTGCTCGACATGTTCTGAAAACCGATCAAACCAGTAAGCTCAATGATGGCGTCGTCATCAAAGTAACAACGCAGCGCCTCAAAGTGCTCTTCGGTAGGCTGACGGTCGCTGTAGGTAACCGCCTCGGCATAGACCAGGGCCGCCTTTTCTTCATCGCTGTAGAGGCCGCTGTTGGCATAGTCAGCAAGGGTGCTGAGCTTGTCATTGCTAACGCCGCGTTTCAGCGCCGTGGCCGAATTAATATCAACACAAAAAGGACACCCATTGATCTGAGAAACTCGTACCGTGACCAGGGTACGCAAGGCCGGCGCCAGCGGTGAGGAACCACGATCGAAAGCGCCGTAAAGCAAGGCCAAAGCCGCGAACACCTTGGGTGATCGCCCCCACAAGCGTGCCGGTTCCAGCACTGCACCATATTTGCGTTTCTGGTTACAGAAGAAGAGCTTCACATACCAGGGGAACTTATGCCCTTCAGAGGCGATGATGATCGCCATAACTGTCCTCTCCTGCGTCGGTTTAAACCCCGTGTTGTAACAGCTTGTATTTGCAAGCGCCTAATAACTCTTTAAAGCATCCCTCATTCTCGTCTTACCGCCCACGGTTTTGAACCGAAATATCATTTGCTGTTTACGCCACCATGCGATGCCGTATCTAGCAAACTGCCCTGCACTCAAAACCAGAACCTAACACCTGCCACAGCCCTCGCTTCGCTGGTGTCCTGCCCTTCATTGCGAACATTATCAGCCGTACCACCAAATGTACCGGCCCACTCGACACCAACGTAGGGCGCGAATTCACGCCTGATCTCGTAGCGCAGCCGCAAGCCCAACGCCAGATCCGACAAGCCGGAACCCAGGCCGCGCGCATCATCAGACTTGCCGTATGCCATGGCTTCCAGGCGTGGCTGAAAAATCAGTTTCTGAGTGAACAACAGCTCGTATACGGCTTCCAGACCCACTGCGGTGCGACCACTGTCACCAACATAGGCGGTAATATCCAGTTCAAACCAATAGGGCGCCAGACCCTGCATGCCAACAGCAAGCCAGCCCCGGTTCGGCCCATCGCCACTGTCGTAACGGGCACCCAGTTGGGCATCCCAATAACCGCTCACGGCATGACTCCACAGCAGCTCGGTATCCGAACTCTCCAACTTGCCATTATCGTAGTCACCTTCGGCCTTGATCACGACGCGATCATAATTGCGGCCGTACCAGCCCTGTAGATCATAGGCCGCAGAAGTGTTGTTTGAACTACGCACCATCTCGAAACGGTCAACCCATAGCGCACCCAGGCTATGTTCATCACCAAGGCGTAGCCGAGGTGTGGGACGAAAGTCATAACCACCTGAGTAAGCGTGTGGATCACGCGCATCGAGCGGTGGTTTACCACCTTGCACTCTTGGCGCTCCAAGAGCCCCTTGCTCAGACATTGAACCCATGCCATCCATCTGCTTGTCCATAGTCTCATCGCCATGCACGTCTGTGTGATGACCCCTTTCGCCTTTCATATCCATGCCGTCCATGCTCATATCACCGTCGGACATCGATTTGTGCTTCATGCCGTCCATCGGCGTAGCGCTCGAGCCATGGCCGGCGTGAGGGTCGACGTCTGTCGTCTCTTGCGCCCAGATTGGTTGCGAGCCTAGAGTTAATGCCATAGCAAAGCTAATGCTGAATTGGCGTAACATAATGTTTCCTTTTTTCTGTGTCTGTTCGCGCATCATTTAAGCCACCACGACTTCGCGGAACATACCCGCGTCCATGTGATAAAGCAGATGACAATGCCAGGCCCAACGACCTAGGGCATCGGCGGTGACCAAAAAACTGATGCGTTGTGCCGGCTGCACGCTGATGGTGTGACGGCGCGCCAGGAACTCTCCGTCCGCTGTTTCCTGCTCACTCCACATGCCATGCAAGTGCATGGGGTGGGTCATCATGGTGTCGTTATGCAGAATCACGCGCAGTCGCTCACCGTGGCGGAAGTGTATCGGCGTTGACTTGCCAAACTCGAGTCCGTCGAAGGACCAGGTGTAGCGCTCCATATTGCCGGTAAGATGCAGTTCGATCTCGCGCTCGGCACCGCGGGAGTCGAGTGGCCCGCCAATGGTGTGTAAATCAGCATAGGTCAATACCCGGCGGCCATTGTTGCGCAAGCCGATACCGGGATCATCGAGATTGGTCCGCGGTGAATTGACGCGCATGTCGACACTGGGACCATATTCGGTTCGGGCGTGACGCACATGCACCGCATTGGCTCCTGTCATGTCTGCCATCGCGGCATCGCCAGTCATGGCGTGAGCGCTGTGATCCATACCGGCCATCTCATTCATTCCAGCCATGCCCGCCATATTGCCCATCATGTCGCGCATGGTCAGCCATTCAATTTTTTCGAGGGCGGGCACTTCGGCTTCCAGCCCGGGCCGTGCAGTGAGCGTGCCGCGGGCAAAACCGGAGCGTCCCATGTCCTGTGCGAAGAGAGTATAGGCACGATCATCTTTGGGCTCGACAATCACGTCATAGGTTTCGCCGGGGCCGAAACGGAATTCATCAACAGTGACCGGCTCAACATTGACACCATCCACCTGCACCACAGTCATCTTGAGATCAGGAATGCGTACATCGAAGAAACTCTGGGTACCACTGCTGATAAAACGCAGGCGCACCCGCTCACCCGGTTTGAACATGGCCGTCCAGTTATCATCCGGCGTCGTACCGTTCATAAGATAGGTATAGGTATAGGCGGATATATCCGCCAGGTCGGTGGGGTTCATGCGCATGCGGTTCCACATACGCCGTTTGCCGAGAGCGCCTTTCATGCCCATGTCGCCAACATCACGCGAAAAGTCCGCTACCGTCGGCTGCTTAAAATTATAGTAGGCGCTCATTTTCCTGAGCTTGGCGAACACCACCATGGGGTCTTCGTCGGTCCAGTCGGATAACTGCACCACGTAATCACGATCAACACGAACATTCTCGGGCAGCGCCGGATCGATGATGATAGCGCCATACATACCCGTCTGTTCCTGAAAGCCACTATGCGAGTGATACCAGTAGGTTCCGCTTTGCCCTACCTTAAAGCGATAAGTAAAGGTTTCACCCGGGGCAATGCCGGTGAAGCTGATGCCCGGCACCCCGTCCATCTGATAAGGCAGGATAATGCCGTGCCAATGAAGCGAGGTAGACACCTTTAAGTGGTTAGTGACGCGGATGGTAACGGTCTCGCCCTCGCGCCAGCGCAAGGTAGGGGCTGGAATCGAGCCATTAATAGTCGTCGCCATGCGCGCTCTGCCAGTAAAGTTGACAGCGGTCTCTGCCACACTAAGGTCAAACTCGGTGCCCGCCAGCACTGGGGCTAGCCCGGTGAGGGTTTGCGCCGAGGCTGTTGCCAGCGCGGATTTGGACCATGGCGCTAGACCAAGCAACAAACTCCCAGCAGCCATACCCTGAACAAACCGGCGCCGACCTGTATCTGGCAACAAACTGGAATGATATTGTGTTTGGTTCAGCGCCTTGTGCTTCATCTTTTGTATCCCTCTGGACAGGTTTGCTACTCTCGTAAGGTGAATAATAATGATCAGCCTCTGACTCTGAGATGACAGGTCCATTACAATTTTGTCATGCTGGTGTCATCTCAATGGCAGAGTGCATCGGTTAATCTGTTTTGCAACAATATGGGTAGCTGGCCACCAGGAAGGAAATGTCTATAAAAATAGGCAGGAAAACACCTATTTATTGGGGTGGAGTCGATATACCCGGAGTCTTTGACCACGGTCGATGCCAGCGCCGAGCCGGCATGGGTTTTATGACAGCGTTTTATTTGAATACGACCTGGTAATCCTGACGTGGTTAGTTAAGGTGTGATTGGCAAAACAGACACGGGGCAAGCGATGAAACTTTTAATTGTCGAAGACGAGATCAAAACCGGCGAGTATCTCAAACAAGGGCTGAGCGAGGCCGGTTATGTCGTTGATCTGGCACGCAACGGAATGGATGGCTACCATCTGGCCATGACCGAACCCTATGATCTGCTCATTCTTGATGTCATGCTGCCGGACGTGAATGGCTGGTGGATTCTAAAATCATTGCGCGAAGCCGGTAAGGAGGCGCCTGTACTGTTTCTCACCGCTAGCGACAGCGTCGATGATCGAGTCAAGGGACTGGAATTGGGCGCCGATGATTACCTGGTGAAACCCTTTGCCTTCGCTGAGCTGCTGGCACGCGTCCGCACCTTGCTGCGGCGTGGGGCGGTCCCTGCCACTGAATTGTATTTGAGCATCGGCGACCTGGAACTGGATCTGGCACGTCACCGTGTTAGCCGCGGCGGCCGCCACATTCGCCTCACCGCCAAGGAGTTCTCTCTGCTCGAACTGCTGGTGCGACGTCAGGGCGAGGTGCTGCCGCGGTCGCTGATCGCTTCCCAAGTCTGGGACATGAATTTCGATAGCGACACCAATGTCATCGACGTTGCCATACGCCGCCTGCGCGGCAAAGTCGATGATCATTTTGAACCCAAACTGATTCAGACAATACGCGGCATGGGCTATATGATCGATCTACCGGATGACAATACATAGATGAAGCGTCCCACCTCCCTGACATTACGACTGACCTTTTTATTCAGCGCCGTTGCTGCTGTGGTGCTGCTGACCTTCGGCTGGGTTATCGAACGCTCACTCGGCGAGCATTTTGCGCGCGAAGACGGTAAGGAGATCAAAGTCATCGCCCAGACGGTAAAACGAACGCTCTCGACGCTACAACCCAATCACGATTTAACACATATCAAACAGCGTTTTAGCGATATGCTGGTCGGGCATCACGACGCCTTACTGCTGATTACCGATGCCGCCGGGCAACGCTTGTATTCCAGCCCCGGCCCTGATCTTTCGTTGATACCACAGCCAAGCGGCGGACTCCAACAGGGCGTGCTGCAACAATGGTCCGACGGCAAACATAACTACCGTGTTTTTATCCAGCAAGTTACTGGCAAAGGCGACGATGTCTACACCCTCGTCATCGCCGTTGCTATCGACTTTCATCTCCACTTTCTTGCCGGCTTTCGTCACACGCTGTGGCTGATGATTGTCTGTGGCATCATCATAACAGGCGTGATGGGCTGGCTTGTCGTGCGCCATGGCCATCGGCCATTACACAATATCGTTGACCGCATCAGCCACATCAGCGCTAACGAGTTAAATACCCGCCTCACCCCAGAAACACTTCCTGCTGAACTCACCGAACTGGCTACGTCGTTCAATGAGCTATTGCAGCGCTTGGAACAAGCCTTCAGCCGACTTGCCAATTTTTCTGCTGACATTGCTCACGAGCTGCGCACCCCAGTGACCAATCTGATGACCCAAACCCAGGTTGCCCTGTCGCAGACGCGCAATGCCGAGGAATATCAGGAGATCCTCTACTCCAATATAGAAGAGTACGAACGCATGGCGCAGATGATTGGCGATATGCTTTTTTTGGCCAAGGCCGACAACGTCCGCCACACACCCAATACCGAAGCGGTTGATCTAAAAAGTGAAATAGCCAACTTGTTTGACTATTACGGGGCCTGGGCGGAAGAATGTCATGTCTCGCTAACGCTAAATGGTAATGCTCAGGTCCAGGGCGACAGCCTGATGCTGCGCCGCGCACTCAGCAATCTGCTGTCCAATGCCATCCGCCACACACCGGCGGACAACAGTGTGGAGGTAAAGCTCAGTGATGCCGGAAACGATGTGATTATAGTGGTGGAAAACCCTGGGACACCTATCTCCGCCGAACACCTAGGCAAAATTTTCGACCGTTTTTACCGCACCGATCCTTCACGCCAGCGCAGTGGCGAGGGCGCCGGACTAGGCCTGGCCATTGTTAAATCGATAGTCGAAGCACATGGCGGGACGATTGTCGCCACCTCCGATGAAACCAGCACACAGTTTCGCATCAGCCTGCCCGGCCCCGCTGATCGCTCAAGTTGATTACTCAAGAGGCAGCACCGCACCTGATATTTTGCTAGCAGACAACCGTTTATTTCGCCTGCTACCGGTTTGATCACTCGTTAATTTCGCGCTGTATTTTTTGTATCTCAACTGACCACTAGCTGGCGATATAGGCCAGCACGGACTCGATGTCCTGATCGCTTAACATGATGTCTCATGCCAGCATGTCGCTGACATAACACTAATTTGGATGACTAGCCTCGTGTTAACTTCTAACTGCAATTACCCTTCGACTATTCATAATGTCGTCTGCCATTGCAGTTAACCTACCCGACATATTAATATTCACGCTGCCTGATTCACAGGCAATCACCGTCAAAAGAAAAAGCCCTCTCGGCTCTGATGAATCAAGAGATTATGTGTCTCCATCAAAAAAAGAAAAGACATTTATCAACGGAATCGCCGCAACTTGAATATAATTAATTTGACTTTAGGCTACTGAGAAGTCGAACTTTAATTTTGCGGTCTAGGGCTAAAGTTAAACCCCAACCTCCCAGGTTTAAACTAAGCGTGAATCAACCCCACCTCTTCTTCAGCGACACGCTCACCGATAGAGACACGCTGACAATGATGGCTGCCTCGCGCTTTGAGAATATCTATATCAAGACCACCTTCTTGTCTTATACGCAGTTGCAAGCGCAGTGCTGCCCATGTGCTTTGTCGTATTGCACAATCATCTGTAGTCATACGATACAAACCTAATAATGACTCGCCTTCTCTGGCGGCCGCTTGTAAACGACGCACTGCGCTATCACTCAAGCCGCCACGCTGAGTGCCTGGCCACCACAACGCCATACCACATTCTCGATTGCGCAAGGCTTTTTCTAAGGCCCATTGCGTGTCTTGTTCATCATCGAGTGACAACCAACGAACGTATTCTAAATCGACCCCAGCATTGGCTAATGCGGGCGCATAAGACATATAAGGTGGATTAGCAATAATGACGTAACGTTGCTCTTGCGTCATACGCTTAATCACTGGTAACCAGATACTAAGTTCGCCTACTCCCATACCAGGAATCATTAGCTCGACAACCGCACCAGGTGGCCAACCACCTGTTGGCAAGGCTTCATCTAACTCATCAAAGCCTGTGCTTAAGCTCCGTACGTGGCCACTATAGTTTTGTCCACGCCATAATGATGGCGTTGCATTCAATAGACTTTCTAATTCACTGGTCATCATAACGTCACCTGCCTGTCTTAATGTCATTGTCTGATTAGGCCAACCATACGGCCTTCTATTGCGAAAAACTGCTCACGTAGATCTACGCGAATGGGTTCAAAGTCAGCATTTTCTGGTAATAATGTGACGATGTTGCCACGCTGACGAAAACGTTTCACCGTTACTTCCTCATCGATACGCGCAACAACAATTTGATTGGTTTCAGCAACATTAGTCTTATGCACAGCTAATAAATCACCATCAAGAATGCCAACCTCACACATACTCATGCCTTCAACACGTAAAAGATAATGAGCTTGTGGGTGAAACACGGTATGAGCGATATCAACATGCATTTCAATATTTTCGGTTGCTAATAATGGTTCACCAGCGGCCACTTTACCGACAACTGGAATACCAGACTCTTCAAGCAATGTAATTCCGCGAGAGTGCCCACCCATCTCTATATAGCCTTTACGCTTTAAGGCATTGAGATGTTGATAAGCCGCGTTATCAGAGCGATAGCCCATATATTCAGCGATTTCGCGCATGGTTGGCGGCATCTGCCGTTCTTGCAGTGACTCTCGAACAAAGTCGAGAATTTTGCGCTGTATTTCAGTAAGTTCCTGCATAACCATCCAGTACTGTATTTTTATACATGTGCATGTATATTTATACAGTTAATGAGAAAAAGCAAGTTTTTTTCTGAAATGAGCTACCGTGACTTAACTAAAAGCATCTATAGGACTTATCACACCTAGGCCACCTCGCTTTACTACATGCGTATAAATTTGCGTAGTCTTGACATCAGAATGGCCTAACAAGGTCTGGATAGTGCGAATGTCGTAACCATTTTCAAGTAATCGCGTTGCAAAGCTATGACGAAACGTATGCGTACTCGCATGCTTATTAATTTCAGCTTGCCTGATCGCCACTCGAACTTTTCTCTGAATGGTCGTTTCGTGAATATGATGCCGTCTTATTTCGCCGCCTCGCGGATCAATAGCAACATGCTTAGCAGGAAACACATATTGCCACGCAAAAAGTTTGTTCGCACTCGGATATTTTCGCTCTAACGCATAAGGCAGATAAGCCTTACCATAACCCTGAGCCAAGTCTTGCTCATGTATTACTTTAGTTTTTTTAAGAATATGCCGCAAAGGTTCAACCGAACTATCAGGCAACAGCGTTTGCCTATACTTTAAACCCTTGCTTTCTCTGATAATCAACTGCTTCTGCTCAAAATCAATATCTTGAACTCTGAGCCGGCAACATTCCATGACACGTAAGCCGCTCCCATACAAGAGCCTTGCCATTAACTGATATTTACCACTAAGCCTATCAATAACCTGTAATGCCTCATTATGACTAAATACCGTTGGTAGTCGTTTATTCGGCTTCGCATAACAAAATTCTAAATCAAACTCTTGACGCCCGAAAAATTTGCGCTATAAAAAGACTAAACTATTCAAGGCGGTCCGTTGTGTAGCGGGTGATACATTACGCTCTAGCGCCATGTACGATAAAAATACCGACACTTCCGACTCTCCCATTTCTTCAGGGTAACGCTTATTATGAAAGCGGATAAAAAAACGCACCCAGTAGACATAGGTTTTTTCTGTCGAGTACGCTAAACCGTGAAGACGAATACAGCTACGTAGATTATCTAAAAACCGGCCAGGTTTCGGTTTTATTAAAATGGGAATAGAATGCATAGCAGCTCCTCCTTGAGCACAACCTTATCATTGCTACTGTATAGTTATACATATTCTTATATATAAAACAACAGCCACTGCGTATCAGATTTGTTGTAATTTCCCAAAGCAGGAATATACTCGTTAAAAATCATGGTGTTAGTACGGCACCAT
>JAADIY010000045.1 GCA_013151045.1 Gammaproteobacteria bacterium | reverse complement strand
CCAGACAGTTTCCATGTTGTCGCTAGCAGCGAGCACGCACCGTATGCGGCCATTGCAGACGAAACACGTCATTATTATGGTTTACAGTTTCATCCGGAAGTTGTTCATACCAAACAAGGTGAACGCATTATTTCACGCTTTGTTCATGATATTTGTCAGTGCCCGTCAAACTGGACGCCAGCCAATATCATTGAAGAAAGTATTGATGCTATAAAAAATCAAGTAGGCAATGACAAAGTATTGTTAGGTCTCTCTGGTGGGGTGGATTCGTCGGTGGTTGCTGCCTTGTTACATAAGGCTATCGGTGATCAGTTGACTTGTGTGTTTGTCGATACCGGTTTGCTGCGGCTGGATGAAGGCGATCAAGTCATGGCGACGATGGCCGAGCATATGGGTATCCGTGTGATTCGTGTCAACGCTGAAAAATTATTCTTTGATGCTTTGGCCGGTGAAACTGATCCTGAAGCAAAACGCAAAATTATCGGTGGCTTATTTATCGATGTATTCGATGCAGAATCAGAGAAACTGCAAAATGTTAAGTGGCTGGCGCAAGGGACGATTTATCCGGACGTTATCGAGTCAGCGGGTTCACGCACGGGTAAGGCGCATGTCATTAAGTCTCATCATAATGTTGGTGGTTTGCCGGAGCGGATGAAACTTAATCTGCTTGAGCCATTGCGCGAGTTATTTAAAGATGAAGTGAGAAAGATTGGCGTGGAACTCGGTTTGCCGGCAGAAATGGTATCCCGCCATCCATTCCCAGGCCCAGGTTTTGGAGTGCGTATTCTTGGTGAAGTGAAAAAAGAATATGCAGACTTGTTACGTAAAGCAGATGCCATTTACTTAGAAGAGCTACGAAAGGCAGATTGGTACGATAAAACGAGTCAGGCTTTCGCTGTATTTTTGCCAGTCAAATCCGTCGGTGTAATGGGTGATGGTCGTCGCTACGACTATGTTGTGGCCATACGCGCAGTAGTGACTACCGATTTTATGACGGCGCATTGGGCTGAACTGCCTTATGATTTGCTGGGCCGTATTTCCAACCGAATCATCAACGAAGTCGATGGTATCTCGCGCGTCACCTACGATATTTCTGGCAAACCACCGGCAACAATCGAGTGGGAATGATTTTACGTTTAGCACAGGCTGGTACCTGAAAGTATCAAATCACACCTAAGCCCGCGTAATTGCGGGTTTTTTTCGTTTTCATCTGGCACTGACCAGCAGCTTTTTAATGGTACGTTTGATTGTAGTGGCCTAGTATTTTCGTAACGACTGATAGGTTTTTCATACAGCTTCAGCAATAACGGGAGCTAGCTACTGATTGTAGCTATGCCCTCGTTGATAATGGTAATAATGGATGTAGGCTGCAATATCTTGCTACGCTTGACAGTGGTATGTGTCGCACTCTTTTGGCATCCATTCACTTTCGTCGCTGCTGAAAAAACGCCCTATCAGCGTATTACACCCTGAGGGCAGCTATTCCCAACAATTACCGCAGCGACTCATGCTCTGTTTTATCTGATAACGCCATAACTGCTGTTTAAATGTTTGGCTTGGTTGAGTCCAGCTCGTTGTTCGGAGAAATAATATTAGCCGCACTGTTTAGTGGGAGAATGTAAAATAGAAGGCAAGTTAATATTGTTGATGCCTGATAAGGAAGAGAAGGTATGAATGATTTGTTGTTGTTCATATAAGCCTGTTTACAGTGTCACTACTACAATAGTAGCTAGTCTGTTTGTTCGATCACTATTTTACGGTAATTGAAATGTCTAATAAAATTATTCTATATGTCATTATATTAATGTTGTCAGCTTGCGTGACGATTAAGCCGATACAAGAGCCTGAAGTATCATTTAGTGGCTTAAGTGTTTCTTCTTTTACTTTCGATAAACAAGAATTACGACTAAAGTTTGATGTGCGAAACCCAAATGATCAAGCTATTGTCATTAAATCTATGGAATATACGGTTATGGTTGCTGATCAGCGTCTGGCGGATGGTGAGCATGACCAGACTATTCGTTTACTCGCAAATGAGAGCCAAACAGTTGAGATTGATGTGACTACCTATTTAAATGATGTGCTTCCTTTGTTTGGCCAATTACTCACTAGTCCGGGTGAGCCTTTAGCTTATACTTTAGATCTTAAGCTGCGTTTGAGTAGCCCTATTCCGTTTACACACAAAATCAGTCAAGACGGAAAGTTTAATTTATTTGAATAACTAAAAAAACTTACTTAATGTGAATTGAATGTAATCATCGCGACTAAAGCTAAAATCGATGTCATTAGGGTTAATATTACTGAACCATCTGCTTTCAAGTTCTATTTTCCAGCTCTGACCGATTCGGTGGCTTGCTTCTAAATTAAATGACTGACTATTGCTACTGGCGTCCTGAATGATGCCAAATAAAAACTCACTAGATTGTGCGTCATTTAAAGTGATGCGTGTGCCAATTAAATAATCGTCTTCAAACGGTGTTAACGCATTATTTTTTCTATCATCGAATAAGTATTCAGCAATCCAGCCGACATCAATTACGCTATTAAAGACGCCAACAAAAGTATATTCGAAGCCGGTAATGAGTGCGCTAAATCGCCTGCCTTGGCCGCTACGTGAAATAGCTTCTAATTTTAGTAACCAGTTACCTTGATAGGTTTGAATGTCTAGACCTGTTTGGTCAATTAAATTGTAAACAGGTATTAATGCGCTGCCATCGTTATTAGCGATAAATAGCGGTTCGCGACTCGTCCCTGAAAAATGTGAGATACCGATATCCCAATCAGCTAGTGTTTGTGACCATCGCACTGCCCAGTCGACGTGTTTGTCTTCAGCAGATGACTCATATATAGGGTTGCCGGTATCGACTGCAGGAATAAAGCGTAGGCGCCCATCGCCGCCAGCAAAGGTGCGTTCACGGAAGCCTGGTAAGATAAATAAGTCTAATGTTCCGATTGGTCGTATTAGCGCGAGGTTTATTAAGGGTTGGCCAAGTTTGTCTTCTGTGTCGGAATTCTCTATCAAGTCCGTTTGATTGATAATATCGACTAGATGTTGACTCTCTGTGGTGCCCCAGAATACTTTTCCTATGCCTGCACGTAATTCCCAGTTATCTGATACGGTTTCATAGAGTAGTTCACGAATATCAGCATGGGTGCGTTCGCTGTCATGCTCGTCCAGTCTAAGAAATGGCGTAAATAACAGGCTATTTTTTCCGCCATTCCAACTTTGATAAAATTCGGGTTGTATGGCAAAGGAAAAGTTGCTATCACTTTGCTCGCTAGATAGTGCGTCTTGTGGAAAATAGCGAAACTCTAGCGAGGCTGATCCTGATATCTCTATAGGTGAAACATCGGCATACACTGGTTGGGATATTAGCAGCCCGATTAAACTGCAAAATGAAATTTTACGCATAATGGAAAAGGTAATGCGCCCAGATTAACGAGCGCGCTTTAAGCTATTTTGATCGAAGTCACGATCAGTCAATCCGGTTTTAAACTGGTAGTTGTTAAATAGTAGGGTGGTGCTTTTTTTTGATTGATGGTTAACCATTTCTTGTCGGTCAGCACGCCAATATTGATCCAGATATTGCTGATAATCATGGAAGGTCAGCGTTTTTAAGAGACTGTTTTTGCGATCAAAAAACTCTACTTTGAGTGGCTGATAAATTTCTTGATCAACCCATACAATACGTCGGGTATAACCAGATGCTTGGTAAGTGGGAAATTGCTCGATGACAAAAGTTGCTTTACCTTCGACTTCTTCATCACGTAAATATTTATAGGTGTATTTGTCTACTTCAAATGACGTGATGTCTTCAAAAGAAAACTCACTGCCCATGAATGGGCCAGATTTGTTGCGTGATGCGATGCGCTTAACGCGTTTTAATGCTGGTAAGAATAACCATTGATCATCCGGTTTGGTTGAGTGGGTATAGCTTAAAAGCGCGGTGCCTTTAACGTCTCTTGGTTGATCAAAAATGGAAATACTTTTATCACCATCACCACTGACTTCGAGAGTTTTTACTCGCACTTTTCGTATGGATTCCTTGCCGGCCGCATTACGTAATGTCATCAGCATTTCGGCAAGCTGATCAGCAAACCCAGTATCACGTTTGTCTGACTCGATTGCAATTTCAAGCCCGCGTTCTTCTGGTGTTTGCGCAAAAGCGATATTAAACGTTAGCAGGCTGGTGAGTGTTATCGTTAGTAATGTTTTCATTACAGTTTTCCTCAGCTTTCATTAGCAGTGGTAAGAAGAATAAGAAATCTGCGATTAGTGCCATAGCAATAATAATGGCGGTTAGCAGACCCATAGAAGAATTAAAGTAGAAATTGGAGAATGTTAGGACTAAAAATCCTAGTACTAAAATGATTGACGTGATGAGTAATGCGGGGCCGACTGTTACTAAGGAATAACGTACAGCTTCAAAAGTATCTGCGTTGTTTTCTCGGCGTGCACGCAAGTATTTGCTTAGTAGATGTACCGTGTCATCGACAATAATACCTAAGGTCATTCCAGTCACTACAGATAGGCTGAGACCGATCTGACCGACCATAAGTCCCCAGATACCAAAGCCCATTGCGGCGGGGATGAGATTTGGTATTAAACTAAGTAAGCCAATTTTAGGTGAGCGAAAGGCAAAAATTAATATGATCGATATGCCTATTAATGCCAGAGTGGTGCCAATCAGCATACTTTCAATGTTACGTTTACCAATATTGGCGAACATAATGGAAGGGCCTGTACCGTCAAATGAACTGTATGTGGGGGTGTTTTCCAATAGCCAGTTTTGCGCGCGTTGCTCTATGGCCAATAAGTCGTTTGATGACATGGTTTCTAAGGTGACTGAAATTCGTGTTGCAGATTTATCGATATTGACTTGGTTATTAAGGTCAAGACCATAAGGTAGTGACATTTCATACAGTAATAAATACTGCGCCGATAGCTCGCGGTTATCAGGAATGCGATACCAGTCTTCGTTGTCACTATGCATGTTCTTATTAAGCCGTTTCATAGTATCGGCGAGGCTGTTGACATGACGTATCTCGGGTTGAGCACGCCACCACTGCGTGAACTTTTCTAAAGCAATAAGATATTCAGGATTGGAGATTCCTTCGGGTTCGCTTGATTCAAAAGAGTAGTCGATACGGTAAATACCATTGAGGTTATTAACTGAAAAGTCGGTATCAACTCGGAACTGAACCTCTTCACTAAAGTATTCTACAAAAACATCATTGAGTTCGTTTTTTGGTATTAGAGCGATTAGTACTAAAATAACTGCGCCAACGCTATAAAGGAGTGTTTGGCGGTTGCGGATAATCCATTCAGCAAAGTTTTGCATCATACGTGTTGAGTAAGGCGTACTTTGGCGTGCGCGCATAGGTAGCAAGCTTAATAAGGCGGGCATAAATAAGGTTGCGAAGAAAAATGAACCGGCCACTCCAAGCGCAGTAAAGTTGCCGAGATCCCGAAAGGGTGGTGCATCGGAAAAATTAAGGCTTAAGAAGCCAATACAGGTGGTGAGGCTGGCGAGAAATATAGGTTGCAAGTTGATACGGAGGCTTTCAGTAATGGCTGCTTTCTTGTCTGCTCCAGCATGTAGTCGCTGACGTAATGTCATTAGGATATGTACAGAGTTGGCAATGGCTATGGTCAAGATAATAATTGGTGCAGAGGTGGAAGGGCCGGTAATAGGGAATCCCAGATAACCGCCTAGCCCCATCCCAGTGATGATCGAAAACCCGATGACAAGAAAGGTGACTGCCGTGCCGGCAAAGGCGCGTGTCAGTATGGCCAGCATAATGAGCATGAGGAGAAAGCTCAGTGGTATCAGGCTGGTCATGTCGTTGAGTGAATTTTCGCCAAAGGCATTGTTCATGATGGCCATGCCGGTAAGGTAAATCTCGATATTGGGATAGCGCTGTTCAAATTCGTTGACTAAATTACGTGAAAATTGAGTGACTTCGGGTGTTTCGGTGGATTCATTGATTCCAGGTAGAGAAATAGTGACATTAACCCCGGTAACATGGCCTGATGCTGATATTAGGTTGTTGACGAGGTTGGGCTCCTTGAGAGCCACATCGCGGATACGAGCGATATCACTGTCTGTTATCGACGCAGGGTCGAGTATTAAGTCTTCGACGATGAGGTCATCATCGCCAACAGCATAGGTATATTGAAAGTTTGAGATCGAATTAACGCGTGTTGAATAAGGGATTTGCCATGACTGTTCAGTGAGTTCATGTACTGCCTGTAATGTCTCAGCAGTAAAGGCATTACCATCTTTTGGCGCAAGTACGAAGAGAACGTTATCGTTCTTATTATAGGTTTGCTCCATATCATCGAAAGCAAGTAGCTGGGGATTATCCTTACCAAAGAAGACTCGGTAGTCATTAGTGAAGACCAAATTTTTGGTACCAAGAAATGCAAAGGTGACAAAGGCTAAGGTGGCAATAATAATTAACCAGCGCCATTGAATGACCCAAGCACCGAACTGATCTTCTATTCGTTTCATCGCAATATTCTCTTGATATCCAGTATCATATTTCAAGTTTAATAATGAATAATTTCATTATTATTAATTTTTTGTTTTAGCGACAATATTATCGTCACATGCATTTTTGCTTTATTAAAAAGCTTAGCTAGACCGCAAGCCTTTCATTAGCAGGCTCACAACATCATGGGCGCGTTGTTCAAATTCCTCTTTACTGTATAAGCCAATAAATATGGGAACATCGAAGAGAATGAGGCTGGATAATAGAGTCTTGGCCGTGCCAGCAATATCTTTGATATTAAGTTCGCCAGTAACATTGCCATGCGCCAGGATTTCCATAATCATCCCCTGCTGCGTATTTAATTTCTCATGAACAACTTCAGGCCGTTCTGAGGTTATCATTGCAACTATCTCATTTATATGGGAATTTTCTCTTATATTTTCATGGGCGTGAGTGATCATTGTTAGCACTAGCTGTAATAGCTTGTGTTCAACATTAAGCTGGCTAGCAGTAATGGCGTTGCGCTGCTCATCAAGTCCATCTTGGATGCAGTTGCGTGCGCAAGCGCTGGCAATGTCTAGTTTGTTACCGAAGTAGCGGTATAAATTAGCGGTCGACATTTCAGCGTCATCGGCAATATCCGCCATTGCAGTTTTGCCGTAGCCATAGCGAGAAAAGCGTTCAATTGCTACATCTAAGATACGCTGGCGAATGGCTTCGGTGGTGGTGATAGATTGTATAGGTGGCATAGTAATAAAGTAAATAATGAATATATTGATCATTATTTACTTTACCGAAGAATTGTCAACAGGTTGTTTTAAGGGCGATTGAACACTCTATATGAGAAGTGTTGACACCGGGGGATCAAAGTAGATGACTAATTCGAGTGGTTGCTAGCGCTGATCGTCAAGGAGGGCACCACGAGGGCACGTAGCGCAGCGAAGGCGGTTAGTCTGCGATAGGTGACGCTATATATTTGTTTCGGAATGAGGAGTGCTAGCGAATGATAGAAAGAATAGGTAGCACTAGTTGTCGTAGAGTCACTGAGGGAGTGATGATGACATGTTCACGAGAGGGCGTAGCTACACAATAGTAAGAGGTCATCGTGACGGACGCAGGATGTGACGGCTGGGGGGGTAGGCTGTTGCGTACTTAGAACCCTCTGTGTTCATTAAGTATAAGTATTCATTCTTTGCTGTCATGTCATAGGCGAGTCGATTTTGTACATGGGGGCACACAATCTATCACGAGGTAGCGACACCATTGTGGTTTAGATTTATTGATGTGCTGTGTTTATCCTGATACTCAGTTTGGTGATATCAACGCAAATATATTTGAATTTGTGTTAACCCTTATTGATGTGTGGATATATCTATTAATGCGCTTTCTGGGCTCGATGATGAGTAAAGGTTGTATTTTTAACAAACTTAGCCCTTCTTTAAGTTTGGCTTAAGCTGATGAAGATAGGATTCAAAAATAATTTTTTTAGAGTGCCTTTTCATGATCAGTAATTGTTATGTCTAATTGCGGGGAATCATTTTTAGATGCAGGCCGGATAAACGGCCTAGATGAGATCCATAGAGAGAATTTTCCTGTAGCTACTATCGAATTTTCGGTTGTGATTCCTATTTATAATGAGCATGAAAATATTCGTCCTTTAGTCGATGAAATACATAATGCTTTATTAGGGAAAATGAGTTACGAAGT
>JAADIY010000019.1 GCA_013151045.1 Gammaproteobacteria bacterium | reverse complement strand
CAAATATATGACGCCAGTGGCGTTCGCCAACAGGGCAGCTTAGAATGAAACTCTCATCCAAAGAGTGGTACTAATTTGGGGGAAAGGTCACTGAGATGACACGGTAAACTGTTGCTTTAAGCGGTTTGGTGCGGCAACAGCGGGCTTCGTATACTTATAATCTGGTTTTTGTAACCATGCTCAACAAACTGACGTGTCGTTTCTTGCTTAAACTCTACTGCATATTGACTGCCCGCCATTGCTCTCTTCTCACATGCTTTAATTTAAAGTATATGAGTGAGCGTACTTGTAGGGGCATCCAGTATTTGTTTTTATATTTCTGTGTCACACTGTCACTTACTTTTACTTAAGACGTTGGCTATGCGTCATTGCACGGAAAAGCAAATGAGTCTTTATCTATGGAATCTTAAATGGAGGTGTGAGCCATGCATAAATTAAGGAAAGGTGTTATTGGTTTTCTTTTGATTGGCGGGCTTTTTTCCCATGCCTCAGCAGAGGGGCTGACGGCAACGGGTGACGTGATTGCATCGGTTAATGATGCAACAACTGTTGGTGAAGCTGTTAGACAAATTACAACCACGCTTGAGCGACAAGGGTTTGACATTGTTTTAGTCGTTGACCACGCTGCCGGGGCGGCAAGCGTTGGACTAGAATTGGCGCCCACGCAAGTGATCCTTGCTCGTCCTCCACGGTTCCTTGAGAGGCGTTTGCTAAGAAGGAATGCCACGGTGGGGCTCGATTTACCCTTGAAAATTTTGGTTTTTGAGGTTGATGGCGAGATTCAACTGCGATTCAATTCTATAGGCTATCTAATCGAGCGTCATGATATTGCTTTACGTGACTTTTTACTGCATTTGTTAGATAGTGTGACCGAACAATTCGGTGGTAGACAGAGCGGTATAGTTACTGTTGCAAGCTTAGGTTCTATCGAAGACACCGTTGAGGGTTTGCGGGCTGCAATTTCCGCCAATCCAGCTTTCAGGATTCCCTTGGTACTGGATTTTAATGCCGATCGTAATGCTAGGAAGCGGCCATTTCCGGTTTTGATTGTTTTTGGTAACCCCAATGCCGGCACACCGTTGATGCAGGTTGATCAGCGCATAGGAATCGATTTGCCACAGAAATTTCTGGTTTGGCAAGATAAACAAGGTGGTGTCAATATCAGCTATAACTCGCCACAATTCCTCGCCGATCGCTATAACGTCCAAGGACAAGATGCCAGGCTTGAAGCGATTGCCAATGTACTACGCCGTTTTGCCCTCGTTGGTGCAGGTAAGGACCCGAATGGCGAATGAGGCTTGTTTTTTGGCTGTTAAAGTATAGTCAATGCCAGGAATATAATTTTTGTGTAAATCACGCTAAAGCGAAGCCGATAATCGTTGAGCGTATGGGAATATTTTTTGATTCGTAGAGAATGCCTATTTAGGTCGCTAATTCGTTACTAAGCGATTTTGAAAGGACAGCTTGCTTGTTGTATTGGGGTGTTAAAGATAAGTTGGCAGTATTGTCGCACCCATACGATTGTGTATTCCCGTTTTCCAGAACACGTATTGCTAGCGGGCTGCTGTTATCAATATGGGCGTCACTCTGCGAAAAGACAATTTCTGCATCGGCTTCGGCAAATTTTCAAGTCGAGTGAGCGTTTTGCTGAGCTCCTGGTGTTTTGGCATCATGGTTATGACGCGGTATTTTCGTCGAGACGCATTTGCTGATGCAATAAATCTATTTCGAGAGATATTGATTTGTGTCAAGGCGGTGCCTTGTCTGAGTAGTACCATAGAAGCTATGAAGCTATATTGCCAATTATGGACTACAGACGATGCGACCGTTTAATCATTACGACGCGCCTATAGTTGTGCTGGGTTTGGATTTTGCCCCGGGTTCAGGACAAGTGGGAGCGCTTGCTGCGCGTAAGCTCGATAACATCGGGTTTACGCGACGTTATCCTGATAACTTAATTGATATCGATATTTGCCATTCGCCCGATTTATTGCTGGAGCGGTGTTCTTCTGCTCACGCTCTGATTTTGCTCGATGCTTATTTTGCCACCGAACCCGTGGGTTTGATCAAGCACTTTACGATAGCTGATCTTGATGCTACTCATCAATCTGCCAGCAGTCATGGGTTTGATATCAAGCAGACGCTTGAGCTGTGTGCCGCCGCGGATATCGACCCTCAGCAGATATCGATAATTGGTCTTTGTGTTGGCCGTGATGCCTATGAAACAACAGGACAGCCTATAACTGAAGTGCTGGATTGTGCTTTTCAGGCATTAGTCAATGCGGTTGATGCAGAGATAAAACGATATAAATTGCAATTGCCCGATGTCACCTACAGCATATCGGCATGAGTTGAGTGTTGCTGGTGGATAACAGTGACCCGTCACGAAAAAAATGACAGAATGGAAAACCGGTATGATACATGCCTGAGTACAAACACATATTTGAATCATTGGCTGGCTTAACAGAGGGGCTCGCCTCTGCTGAGGTAAAAGAGCGGTTCTATAGTGCGGGTGCAACTGGCTAAATCCACAGAAAAAACAAAGTGCGCTACGGCATTTTTTGTATCAATTTCATAATGTCCTGATCTATGTATTGTTGGGCTGGCCATTGGCTTTTGTGTGTCGGTGGTGGTTTTTTATTGCACGATCGAATTATCTATAGCTTTATATTGTAAGAAAATATCGACAGCCATCATCATTGCTAATTTATGGCCGAAACTATTATCAATTAGAACCTAGCGGGGAGTGATAATGAATCATCTTAATGATCGATATGGAATCGATGGTTGCTTATCTTTTCAAAAAGGCGAGGGCGGTTTAACGAAAGCCGTCATCTCTAATCAGCATGCTCAGGCTGAAGTGTATTTACACGGTGGTCAGCTGACGCACTATCAACCTGAAAACGCAGAGCCTGTAATATGGATGAGTCAAGATGCTGTGTTCTCGAAAGATAAAGCGATACGAGGAGGAATACCCATTTGTTGGCCATGGTTTGGTCCTCATGCTAGCAATGTGAGTCTACCGCAACATGGTTTCGTTCGCACAGCAGCATGGTCAGTGATCGCCAGCGACTCATTGCCAGATGGCAGCACGCGTTTATGTTTGGGCTTAGAAGGCGACGGCAGTAACCCTATGTGGCCGTATTCGTTTGAATTAGTGCTAGCAATTTCGGTAGGGCCACAATTACAACTAGCGCTCACGGCTATGAATACCAGCGACGAAACTGTTGATTTGGGCGCAGCATTTCATACGTACTTTGTTGTTGGTGAGAGCGCTGCAATACGCATCAGTGGGCTTGATGGTTGCAAATACCTTGATAAGCCAGACAACTATGCGCTAAAAAATCAAGACGGCGATATTACAATTGATGGTGAGGTTGATCGAGTCTATCTCGAAACCTTAGATGATTGTGTGATTGATGACCCCATACTTAAGCGCAGAATTATTGTCAGTAAAGAAGGTAGCGCATCAACGATTGTATGGAACCCAGGGAGTGATAATGCCAAAGCGATGGCAGATTTTAATGATGGCGGTTATCACTCCATGGTCTGTATCGAATCGGCTAACGCTGCTGACGATATTAGGCAGTTAGTGCCTGGTGAGGCACATACTCTAGTTCAACGTATTGCAATTTCCTCAGTATCCTAGCAAGACTAGGGCGGTGCTTGATCTTCTAAAGTAGGATAATCGGTATAGCCTTTTTCGTCACCGCCATAAAAGGTACTTTCATCTGCGTCGTTTAGTACCGCACCTTTTTTAAGGCGCGCAGGGAGGTCTGGGTTGGCAATGAACAGTGTGCCAAATGCAATAAAATCGCTTTTGTTATCCTCAAGGCTTTGTTCAGCAAGGTCAGCGGTATAGCCACCATTTGCCATATAGGCACCGTTAAATGTTTGGCGTAGTGTAGCGAAATCAAAGCTCTCTCGAGCTGAGCCAGCAAAGCTTTCGACGACGTGAAGATAAGCAAGATTAAACGGATTGAGTTGTTCAACCAAATAATTATATAGAGCCTGTGGGTCACTGTCTGACATAGAGTTAAACGTGCCCGTTGGCGATATGCGAATTCCCACATGGTCGCCGCCCCATACTTCGGTCACGACTTGTGTCACTTCTAGCGTTAATCTAACTCTATTTTCAATAGAGCCGCCATAATTGTCATCACGTAGATTTGTGCCGTCTTTTAAAAACTGTTCGAGTAGATAACCGTTCGCTGCATGAATTTCTACGCCATCAAACCCAGCTTCTTTAGCATTGATTGCCGCTTGTTTGTATTGTTCTACGATTCCTGGGAGTTCATTGGTTGCCAATGCCCGTGGCACCTCAAAATCGAGCATACCTTCATAAGTAAATGCTTGACCCTCTGGTGCGAGTGCAGAAGGTGCGACAGGCAAGGAGTTGTTAGCTTGCAAACTAGAGTGGGAAACGCGACCGACATGCCATAGTTGTAAGAAGATACGAGAGCCATTTTTATGTACGGCATCCGTTACTTTTCGCCAGCCAACAATTTGTTCGTTAGAGTGAATGCCGGGGGTAAAGGCATAGCCTTTGCCTTGTGGTGAAATTTGAGCGGCTTCACTGATAATGAGCGCAGCGGAGGTACGCTGTTGATAATACTCAGCATTGAGATCGTTAGGAATGTCGCCGGGTTGTGTTGACCGTGATCGTGTCAATGGCGCCATGACAATACGATGAGCCAATTGCAGGCCGCCGAGTTTTCCTTTACTAAAAAGATGCGTATAACTCATTGTATTATCCTTTATATCCGTCTATATATTAAGTATAAATTGTATGCTTAGTATTTTTTATATACTATGAGGCTTCGATTCATTTTCTACAAGTACGCACAGTAATGGTATTTAGTTACTAAGAGGTGACTAATGGTGAATTCAAAGGCTCACAGCGCAAAACTCGAATCAAAAAAGATGACCAAATTAGCCGGTTATGATTTTGGCGATTGCCCGGTTAACACGGCAGTGAATGTGATTGGTGGTAAGTGGAAAGTTATTATCCTTTATCACCTGCGTGGCCAAACGCTACGCTTTGGTGAGCTTAAACGTAGTATCCCTAAAATCACACAAAAGATGTTAACTCAGCAATTGCGTGAGCTTGAGAAAGATAAACTGGTTGAACGCCATGTCTATGCTGAAGTGCCGCCTAAGGTCGAATATACCTCTACAGATCTGGCAGAAAAACTCAACCCAGCGCTTGATCTGCTATGTGTATGGGGCGGCGAATATGAAAAAGCCCATCAATCATAGGTTGCATCGCCAGTTTCTCCATACCAATTAAAATAATGTTTTTAATTTCAAAGGATCTTGCTATTGCTGAGTCGGAGATTGAGTTTTCAGCCATTCGTGCGCAAGGTGCAGGCGGCCAAAATGTTAATAAAGTGTCATCAGCGATGCATCTTCGTTTTGATATTCATGCCTCATCGTTACCCATTTTATATAAACAAAGGCTTTTAGATTTAAAAGATCGTCGTATTAGTAAAGAAGGTGTATTAGTTATTAAGGCACAAAAATATCGCACTCAAGAAAAGAATCGTGACGATGCTTTGCAAAGATTAAGAGAAATTATTTTAAGCGTCACGTTTGTACAAAAAACACGGCGCCCTACTAAGCCCAGTAGAAGCTCCCAGAGAAAACGCCTGGACAGTAAAACCAAGCACAGCAGAACTAAAGTACTAAGATCTAAAGTTGTAGAGTAATAAACCTTGCTAACAACAATAAACTTATCAAATTTATAACAGAGAGTAATCAGTGGCACTGAAACCAACTATTTATAAAGCTAGAATTGCATTGTCTGATCTCAATCGACACTACTATGACACGCTGAATCTAACGCTGGCTCAGCATCCTTCTGAAACATTAGAACGCATGATGGTTCGTGTTTTAGCATATTGCATTAATGCTGATGAGCAACTGGTTTTTACCAAAGGGCTAGATGAAGCAGATGAGCCGGATATTTGGTTGCGTACGCTAGATGATCAACTGAGTCTGTGGATAGATGTTGGCGAGCCAGCGGTAGATAGAATTAAAAAAGCCGCTGGGCTGAGTGCTGATGTGAAAGTATATAGCTTTAATACGAAATCAGATGTGTGGTGGGATCAGTCACAAGATAAATTTAGCCGCTTGTCAGTATCGGTATACCGTTTTCAGTGGCAAGATATTCAATCATTGGCAAAATTGGTAGAACGAACAATGGATATGTCAGTGACAATATCAGACAGCTCGGCGCATGTGGCGGCTGAACTTGGCGAATGTGAAGTCAATTGGGAAACCTTACAAAATGTCTGATGCGAGAGAAGTAGAAATCACCAAAGAACCAGTAGAGCTTTATAAAATACTTAAATTCGAAGGTATGGCGTCAAGTGGTGCAGAAGCCAAGTTGGTTATTGCCAATGGATTGGTACTGGTAAATGGTGAGATAGAAACAAGAAAACGAAAGAAAATTGTTTCTGGCGATATAATCGAATTTAGCAATGAGTTAATAAAGATTAAACTTATAGATGGTTTGGATTATCAATATCGTGGTTAAGGCGATCAAGAAAATCATCTACACTGAGCGTGTATTCGATTTAAAGTCTAGCAGTTTTACTTTAGTTACAGATAATTAGTGAAGAGCCTTAGGCCTGAATTAACTAAGCGAAAGATAATGTGTGGCTGCCGAAGGAAATAGGCAGCCTTGCGAATATATTTTTTAGGTAAGCAAGGCTGTAGAGGTTTGGCTAAAAATTAACCTTGACTAGTCCGTAGATGAAAGTGGTATCGGCGTCAGCCCCGCTTCCAGTTTCAACTACAGAGATAGCAGAGATAAGCTTAGACGAATACTCAGCGTTAGCCGCTTGGTGTGTCAATATAAAGAGCAGCGATGAGATAAAGCGTGGGCACGAAAAATTAGCTTTGGCCTAAGCAAGCAGAAAGATTATAAAATAAAGCGCGGCTCCAACACGCGTTCGCGCGAACCCACAGAAATGACTGCTTTGCTAATAAAATGCTCTAAAAATGCAAAGATAGCTATTATCTTGCTCAATATTCCACCACAATAGCTAATCAACGTTGGATAACTGTTTTGATAGTAGGGGGGATAGCCGAGTGGAAGACGAAAAGATTAGTGTTGTCGCAACAGACAGCGAGTTGACAATGGAAGTAGTGGTGCTGAGTAAGACTATCCATGCCATAAAGGTTTTGGTAGGCGAGGGAACCCATAGCGTGACGTGCGACTTAATACCGACTAGCAGCGGCCGAGCCTACGCCGGTAGCGTAATGGGTAGAGAGCTTGTCTACGCTAAAACGCGAGATGAAATGCAAGCAGAGCTAGGTACGGCAAAGCCAACGACAAAGGGTGGTAGGAATTTTATTAATTAAATTGTTGCAATCATTAATTTAGACTCATACCGAGTATTATCGATTAGGGTTACCAATGTTTGATATGACTATTCCCACTAAGTAAGATTAACCCCTTAAAATATGACGTATCGCATTGACACCTTTGTTGCACCGGTATGCAATGAACAAATTGAAATACTCTTTCAAGACGAGCATATTCTGCTTATCAATAAACCCAGTGGCTTGTTAAGTTTGTCGGGTAAGAACCCAGCAAATAAAGATTCGGTACATTTTCGCCTGGTTCAGCAATACCCCGCTATCAATTTAGTACATCGGCTAGATTTTGGCACGTCAGGCATGCTCGTGTTGGCGCTGACAAAGGCAGTGAATACGCATCTATCGAAGCAATTTGAAGAGCGTACAGTGGTAAAAACTTATATCAGTGTATTAAATGGTCATGTGGCGACTGACGAAGGCAATATTGATGCGTCTATAGCGAAAGATAGCGCAATCTTTCCAAAGCTCAAAGTATGTGAATTAAACGGTAAACAGGCATCAAGTCAGTACAAAGTATTGGAGCGCTTACAAAATCCACAACGGACACGAGTGCAGTTTACACCGCTAACGGGCCGCACTCATCAGCTGCGCATACATAGTCAGCAAATAGGCCATCCCATCTTAGGTTGTGACTTATATGGCACCACGCAGACGCAAGCTATGGCAGACCGTTTGTTGTTACACGCAGCGACCTTGGAGTTTGATCATCCAGTAACGGGTGAGAGAATACTAGGTGAGTGTCCTTGTCCGTTTTAGCTAAACTGTCATAATCAGCTAATGAATAACGACGATATTGAACGAATAAAGGCACAGTTGCTTTATCTTCAAGGCGCTCTGTATAAGCAAGAAGAAGACTTCAAAGAAGCCAGCCAACCCGTCGAGTTAGACCAAGCCAAAGTAGGCCGGCTTTCACGTATGGATGCGATGCAAGCGCATGAAATGGCGCTAGAGGCATCACGCCGACGTAAGGCACAGCTATTACGAGTGGGTGGGGCGATGCGTCGAATAGAGTTAGGTGGTTATTGTTTGTCATGTGAAGAAGAGATAGATATTCGTCGTTTGGAATTTGATCCAACCAGTACGCATTGCATTCAATGTGCTGAAAAGCTTGAGTAGGCTAATTACGGTTTTTAATGGCGAGTCAGATAAGCTATTGAGCCACTAGAGTAGTTTAGATGAATTAGTTCGCTGTCAATCTGTCAGTCTGTACCCAATATTGAGTTTTAAGACAAAATGTTTTGCTTTGTCGGCAGGTTTGTTTCGGGTGATCAGAATAAGATTGAGGTCAGCTGTTTCTAGGGGTGATTACCATGTTGAAATCACTTAGCGGCAAAGTAGTACAAACACCGACTATGTAAACACACTATCTTGTCATTGGCGGTGTAGGCAGTACAGAATGGCTTAAATTAATCCACGGTCATAAAATTGATCAAGCTGCGCATTATAGAGAGCCAGGGGTTGCGACTAATACCGTATCGGAAGAGCATTGCTTGCGTTGTGTTAATGCGTGTATAGCAGCGCCGGCTGATGAATAAGTATTTTTCGCCGCGCTTTG
>JAADIY010000049.1 GCA_013151045.1 Gammaproteobacteria bacterium | reverse complement strand
AATAATTCTCTCTGCCTAAAAAATGAAAATAAAACTGTGCGCTATGGCCTTGATTAGATTGACCAAAAGCTCTATCAGAGGGAATAAACCCTCTAAGTGAGAAGTTATCTCCAACTACGGATATCCCCGTAGTATTAATTTGCGCGCTTTGTCCAAGTGAGTCAGTTCTTGCAGGGATAATATGGCCGAGTATTTCTGCTGAAGCAGTATTGATAGGTGTAGTGAGTTCCCACTCGATAGTGTTAGGCGGATCTTTTCGGAATATATTTTGGACTAAATCTATTTCTACATTTTGTTGGAAATGCTCATAATTCCAGCGTGGGCCGCCTAGAAAATCGGGTTTGGTTATCTGATTAAAACGCCACGCGTCTAGCGCAGCATCAGCAACATTATAGAAATTAATAATATTACCTGCGGCTTGGCCTATTGTGTGGTAATAATTGGGCCCCCAATTTTCTTGCGCTTGCGATGCAGTGCGTCGCTCTAATAGAGGTATAGTTGGTCCGTGTTCATCAGGCACGTCATAAGTATAGAAGTTAGGTGGCATATCGAACACGGTATCTTGGCTAAACAGTTCGCCTGGATTAGAGAAGTACCAGGCATCTAGCACACCTTGCGCCGATTGCTCAAAATCTCGGTCAATATCCCCTAGAATTGGTACCGGGTCTACATCGAATGTGTAATCCATCCAGTTAGCGTCTTGGTTATAAGCACTTGCTACTTCTGCTGCTTGCGAGGCAATATAGTTAGCGACAATTTGGGTACTACCTGCGTTCCTTAATGCCTCGCTGACCACTACATTCCCCATACTGTGTGCAAAAATATTGACGTTGTTGGTAGCATTTAAGGCGTTTAATAAATTTGTTAAGGGTACACCTGCTGCTCTGGCCATCGCCTCGCTGTCACCATAGTTTTGTTCATTACCGCGTAAAAAGCCGACTAGTTCATTGTCACGATAAATATGCGCTGGCAATTCAAAGAATCCTGTAGGCCAGGTATAGGTACCAAAACGTCCGCGGTATCCAGAAAGATATAAGCGTTTGAAGGAGGTTTCGGCAAAATGAATACGTTCACTGAAGGGTAGTCGCCAGCCGTGGACAAACATGATGTAGTCTTCTTCAAAGCCTTGGTCAAGTCCACTGTGAATGTTGATATATTGATGCGGTAGGGTGGTGGTGTGTAGGTTTGTTGCGGTGGCTGCTACCGTTGCACCATTTTGTGCTTGGCCTATACCTACGGTGTAGTGATCATAAAAGTGTTTCACATCATAGAGTTGTAGGTAAATACGCTCTGAGGCGAGAATTTGGTTTCCGCGTTTTATGGCTATTTCTAAATAACAGTCTTGCGGGGTGGTGATGCAACTTAAGGGGGAGCTTTCTACCCCTTCAAATATGAATTTAGCTTGTTTACCTTGGGAAAAGAATCGGTCGATGTCTTGTTGGTTCAATACTTTTTCTGCCTGTTGAGCATTATTGCTATTGAGTGGAAAGGCATAGAGAAATTCATCGCTGAGCACACTGCCATCGCCATTAAAGTCAAATGCGACGCGAACTTGATTACGCATGACGGTTTGATCGGTTAAATAATCGTTACCTTGATTCCATAAACCACGAAAGAGGTTAATACTGAGGTTATTGGCACGTAGGCTTACGGTCGTATTTTCAGGTAATTGCGGTATGCCTTTGAGGTCGGTTTCTAAGGGTAAGCTGATTAAGAGCGGCTGAAAATCTTCGAGGTCGCGTTCTGATTCTATGCGTGAGAGGTTGTTTGGGCTGGTATTGGTGATAAAAGTGCCGGCTTGAACTCTGGGTATTTCATCCCACTGTTCACACACTTGTTCGGTCAGGCTTTGCGGCGGACATCTGACGAGGTTTGTATTGATTGCTCCAGAGTTATTGACTACATTGTAGTCATTATTGACCCAAAACAATAAGGGCCTGCTAGGGGATGTCTTATCACCATTGATTGTCGCTGCGATATCTTGTGCATTGGCATCAATACCGTGTATTGCTTGAATAACGAACAAAGAAAGAACGATCAAATAGAATGGTTTTACGAATTTATACCCTGTCACCTTGGTTTTCCCTTGCTATGTCCTGTTAGCATTTATTGTTTTTATAGCGCTGACTAGGTTCTTACTCCATATCTATTTCGCGCTCTGTTATTATAGTTATATTCATGAGGGGTATCAATTCGCTATATACAGTTGCTTTTTGAATAGTAGGTTACGATCTAGATCGAATTCAAGTTTAGCCACTTTTTTGATGATTTGGATACCTTGAATAGGTAGCCTGAAACCCAAATCTTCCATGACGCCTTTGAGTGGGCCTTAGGTTAGCTATAGATTTGAAACGTTCTTAACGTAAACTAGGCAATGACGTATTGTTGGTTGCGCGTTCTAATCCAAGTTTGTATGAGGTGTTGGCTTGGTCAGTTTCACCTAATTCATCATATACTCTAGCAATAAGTTGATAAGCCTCTGGCCCAGCACCTTGGTTAATGCCACGTTGTAAATAATCTCTCGCTTTTGCCCACATTTGATTGGCAATGGCTAAACGACCGAGTGTAATAAATAGTGTCGGTGTTTCGTGTTCATCACCCAACCATTTTTCGGCATGAACCATTTGTGTAAGCACTTCTGAGCCTTGTAGTTGACCGTATAGATCAACTAATTGATTGTTGCTGCCGTGATGGTTGATTTGTCGATCTAACAATTGCACGGCATTATTGATATCTCCGCAGCTAGCGAGTTGTTGTGCATAACTGGCAGCAATATCACTGTCTTGTTTAAGCGACTTCGGTGTGCGCTCCCAAGCACTATTAAGATGATCAATATCGTTGGTAGAGCCAGCGCTAATTAACAATTGCTTATAAGCTTCTTTTTGCCATTGATCAGATTCTTTGTTCGGCATGACTTTATGTTTTTTCACCAGTGGCAGTAACTCTATAAGTCGCTCCCAATCTTTTAGCTCGATATAAAGCCGTGCTAATAATTTAATGATGAGTGCATTTTTTGGTGATTCACCATGCAGCCGTTTTAAGGTGGCTAGCGCTTGTTCGTATTGGCCTTGATTGAGTTGTAGCTCGGCTTGCGTAATGCCGATCGTCATGTCAACACCAGGGTCAAGTTGGTGAGCAATTTTTAAATAATTATCGCGACGTTCATGTGCGCCTTGTTGCTGCGCAGCACGCGCGGCAGAAATATAATTGAGTGCGGGCTTATCACAATCACTGACGTGGCTGAGTAAAAGTTGCTCGGCCATTTCCCACTGTCCTGAATTCAATGCGACCATACCGCGGATCATGCATTGATTGGCTTTGTTATGTTTTCTATCATGTGACCAACGTGATATTTTTTTCGGTGCTTTGCGTGCGACACCGAGCAGTCGAAATATTACATATAATATGGCAAAGCAAATCGCGGCTACGACAAGTAGTACCGCAATGCTGGTTTCGATGGTGTAATTTTGAATGCTAAGCACGACATAGCCAGGGTCATCTTTAGCGAACAATGCGATGCTGACGCCAGCGGCAAGAGCAATCAATACATAAATCAGCAGCTTCATGATGTTTACTCCGCGTTATTGTTTTGCTGGAGTTGCCAAGCACGTAAGGCATCAAGCGATGTTGAGATATCGGGCATTGTTATTGTTAGCGAGACTTTTCCTAACTCATTTAGTGTGTCGCTGACGGCACTACGCTTTGCATCGTTATCAAAATATTCGAGCAACCATTCGTTAGCAATATCGAGGCTTTGTTGATAGGTGGCTTCATCGCCTTGTATCAATGACAATCGTGCGCTTTCAAATTTAAGGCGTAGGTTTTGGTAGACCAATGCGCGTTGATCGGGCGTTAGTAATGGATCACTCGCATCATTGCCGCGTTGGCGAATCACGACAAGGTCTTTTACCGCATTCAATGCGGTATCTAGTGCGCCGCGCCAACCTTCTTTGCTTTGCTCTATGGTGCTTGCTTCGGTGTCGTCAATCACCGCTTCATTGTGTTCTTCATTTTTTCCGGCGAGGACAAGTTCGTCGACGCGAGACTGCATGCTGGCAAGTGTTAATGCAGCGCCAGTGATATCGGTGACTTGTACTGATTGCAGCTGGGTGATTTCATCATTAATGATTGAACGCACGTTGAGTACTGTTGGATCTGCACTTTCACGTAGGCGTTGGTCAGCGCTACGTAAGGCGTTAATGCTGGTATCGATATCGCCAGCTAATAACAATTGTTGATTGGCAATTGATAATAAATATTCAGCTTCGGCGATAAGCCAGCCGGTCTTGGGATTAATATTAAGTTTGCTATGTAAGCTGGTAACGGTTTCAGCAATTTGTTCTGTGTTGGCTGCCGTGGCATCGACAGTCGTTTGTATTGCTGAGATTTGTCTATTTTGTTCGCTTAGTTTGGTGTCAAATTCACCGCTGGCAGTACCAATGTTTTCGCTAAGCTGTTTAATTTGACTTTGTAGCTGGCTGATTTCGTCTTGGCTGTTTTGCTTTTGTTGGCTAACAGTTTGGTGAAGCGTTTGTTTGCTGTGTTGTAGCTGCTGCCATAACCATCCTGCGCCACCGGCGGCAGCAATGGCGATGAGCAAGGCAATAATCGCGACAAAAGTAGAGAAGGAGCTACTTTGTTTAGGCGTGGTTTCTACAGTGCCTTGATCTGAATCGGTTTGCTCTTGTGCTACGTCTTGCGCATCATTGGTACTGGTTTCAGATGTTGCCACGCCGGATTCTGTAGCGTTTGGTTGCGGAGAATCTAATTCTGCGGTATTCGTTTTTTTCTTGCTGCTCACGCTTATGGCCTCGCCTTATTCTTGCTTTGCCACCAATCTGCGATGATGGCACCCATTGCTTCGTCTCCAGGCTCTGAACTGACGACGATATCGCTAACAAATCCCAACTCGATTGCAAGTTCGGCGGTGCGTTGGCTATTACTTGCCAAGGGGGTATTAAACAACCATTCCTTATTGTCACACAGCGTGATCAAGTTACGTAGTCCTTGCTGGCTTGTAACGGTAATGATATCGCAGTTTTGGTGAATAGTTGCTAACGATAAGGCTTGTTTTGCTAGAACGCGCTGATAGACCTCTATATAGCTTACATTAGCACCGCGTTGGCGCAGGGTATCTGCTAGTAAATCGCGGCCACCGACACCGCGAAAGATGGCGATGTTTTTATCTTTCACCGCCTGTAGCGCGTGGCAGGCAAGTAATGCCTCGGTATTGAAACTGTGCTTAGGCAGTATACTAACGGCTATGTCATGTGCGCTTAAACTGGCAGCGGTTTTTTTGCCTACAGCGGCAATTCTTAAATCAGCAGGTAAACCCTTTGGTAAATGTGAAATTGCATGATGCACAGCATTAGTGCTGATAAAGATGGCGTAATCATATTGTGCGATGTTTTCTATCTGCTGAGTTAAGGCGGGGTTTTCAGCGACGGCTGTGATGGTGATTACCGGAAAGCGTATTGCCTTGCCGCCAGCATTTTCGACTAATTGGCAAAAGCCTTCGGCCTGATGCGCCGGACGCGTCACCAGTACCGAAAGCGTGTTTAAGGCATTGTTTGTTATCAATGGTCGCTATGAAGTTCGGCGAGTATCTCTTTAGCACCACGACTTAAGAGGTCATCGGCGAGCTCTATTCCAAGTGACTCTGCTTGATCGATGCTGCCACTGACGCTGCCACTAACGACTTCAGAACCGTCGCTACGCGCGACAAGACCGCGTAATGTCAGTGTGCCGTCATTGAGTGTGGCATGACCGCCAATAGGAACTTGGCAACCGCCTTCTAAGCGATGATTCATGGCGCGCTCAGCAATGATGCGTGTAGCGGTATCATCATCGTTGAGTACAGCGATAAGTGCTTCGATTTCATTATCACCTTGACGGCATTCGATACCGATAGCGCCTTGGCCGATGGCAGGAAGACTGAGTTCGGTCGATAAATGTTCGGCAATACGTTCATTGAGGCCAAGTCGAGTCAAACCGGCGCTGGCGAGAATAATGGCGTCGTAATTGCCATCATCGAGTTTTTTCAGTCGTGTGCCGACGTTACCGCGCAAGTCCTTAATAATAAGATCGGGACGCTTACTTAATAGCTGAGTTTGGCGACGTAGACTTGATGTGCCGACACAAGCGCCTTGTGGCAGATCGGCAAAACATTTGTAAGTGTTTGAAACGAAGGCATCACGTGGGTCTTCGCGGTCAAGAATGACGGGCATATGCAGTCCTTCAGGGAGTTCCACCGGGACGTCTTTAATAGAATGAACGGCAATATCGGCATCGCCTTCGAGCAGGCCAACTTCTAGCTCTTTAACAAACAGTCCTTTGCCGCCGACTTTGGCGAGTGGTGTGTCGAGGATCTTATCGCCTTGTGTGACCATTTTTAGCAGCTCTACTTTGAGTCCTGGGTGGGCTGCTTGTAGACGTGCGCTGACATGTTCTGCTTGCCATAGGGCCAACGGGCTTTTGCGCGTGGCGATTGTTATCGTTTTGTTCATGAAATCACTACCAAAATGACGGTTACTACCACTGTTGAGCAGCCCGCTTCGTTAATAAATTCGCTATAAATAGCTGGCTAGGATCAAGCCAAGGGGGATTTTAGCATTTTGCGCACGTTTGCGAGGTGGCGACGGCTGATTAATAGGTGTTCATCGCAGTGTTTAAGGGTCAAATACTGGCGTCCTTCGGCGCCGCGTTCCATACCTCTGACGTATTTAACACTGACTAGGGCGTTACGGTGGATGCGTAACAGGCTATCGCCAAACTCCTCTTCTAGCTTTTTAAGTGAGTCTTCGATAAGTACGCTGCCGTCGAGGTGGCAGACCGTAATGTATTTTTGATCGGCTTGAAAATAGAGTATATCGTCGAGCGCGATGAGGTCGATATGGCCGGCGTTAGTTGCGCTGATATGGCTACGCCGACGTGGCAGACTATCATTATCTTTATTTAAGCTTTGTAGCTGGGCTTTATTGAGGCTGTGGGCGCGCGCCAAGGCTTGTGCTAATTGTGTTTGTTTAATAGGTTTGAGCAAATAGGCCATGGCTTGGGTTTCAAAGGCTGCCAGCGCATGTTCGTCATAAGCCGTTGTAAAGATAATAGCCGGTGGTTTTTCTAGGCTGCTTAAGTGCCCCGCAACCTCAAGACCGTCCATGCCTGGCATGCGAATATCAAGCAGTAAAATATCGGGTTCGTATTGTTCGACTTTTTGTATGGCGTCTTCGCCGTTGCCAGCGACTTCAACAAGTTGATAATCATTTAATTCGCCTAGCATACGTTGCAAACGTTCGCGTGCCAGCGGTTCGTCGTCGACAATAAGCACTTTCATCGTTCACCCTCGCGTTGGTAAGGCAAAGTGAGGCTGACGATAAATTGGCCGTCAATGGTTTTATCCGTTAACTGGCCTTCACCTTCATACCAGCCTGCTAGACGTTGACGGGTATTTTCGAGTGCGATACCCAGACCTTTGCTGTTTGGTGAGTTGTCAGAGCTTTGGACCGCAACGGGGTTACTGATAGTTAAATGAATTCGATCGTGTTCAAAGTGGCCATGAATACTGATACAACCGCCTTTAATAGAAGGCTCAACGCCATGGTATACCGCATTTTCGACTAGGGGCTGCAATAGTAGCGGTGGTACTGCGGCGTCTTTAGGCAGCGAATCAATTTGCCAATCGGTTTGTAGACGATCGCCAAGGCGCAGTTGTTCAATGTTGAGATAGCGCTGCGCTAGATCAATTTCATCGGCTAAGCGTGTCGCGTTATCGTTGTTATTAAGGTTATTGCGGAATAAATCAGCTAAGTCTTCAACCACCGTTTCGGCCAATTCAGGTTGGCTGCGAGTTAGGCTGGCTATGGTATTCATACTATTAAATAAGAAATGTGGACGAATGCGCGCTTGCAAGGCATTTAATCGTGAGCGTGCTTCAGCACGAATCGATAAGCGTGATTCATGCTGAATATAAAAATAGCGTAGGGCTACGGCACAAATAATGAGGCTAATAGCAACGTTGCGTAATATGAAGCTAGTATGTGAAGCATCTTGCGCTATCCCATCAACGCCAAACAAAGCGTTGCGAATGGTTAGGCGGTAGGCCATTTCGGATACTAAGGCGGTGATGCCGGTAATAATAACGGTGCTGTATAGCGTGGCCATCAAGACGCTGAGACGTTTGATCCAAGGTCGGCTTAGACATAATACCGCAGTGCTGGATAAGGCAATCCACTGCACAAACAGCGAGATAAGACCGAGGTTGCTCCAGCGCTGATTGCTGCTGTTAAGAGGCGCCAGTGCTAAAACGAAGGCCAGTAACTCGGCAATAATGACGACCAACAACAGCGCCCGCATCTGGCAAAAATCAGGCAAAAATGCGACAGGGGAATCAGCCCCCTTGGCGGTTTTAGCAGTGAGTTTTGTTTCTGAAGGCATTATGCGCGTATCCCAATAATTCGTTCATTATAGCGGCCGGTCAAGACATGTCTTTTGTTAGACGCTATTTGCCCCTGGGCCATAGCAAGGTTGTTATACTGCGGCGATAGATTTTTGAGGAAATAGCGTGAGCGGTAACGATAAATTATGGGGCGGGCGTTTCAGCGAGTCGACTGACGCCTTTGTTGAAGATTTCACAGCCTCGGTGGCTTTTGATCAACGTCTTTATCGTCATGATATCGCTGGTTCACGTGCGCATGCGCTGATGTTGGCACGTTGCGGCATTATTAGTGATGATGATTGTCAACAAATCTTAGCTGGCCTAGACAAGGTTATTGCCGAAATTGAGAGTGGAGACTTCAAGTGGAGTGTGTCGCTTGAAGACGTGCATATGAATATTGAATCACGCTTAACCGCGTTGATTGGTGATGTCGGCAAGAAGCTGCACACCGCGCGGTCACGAAACGACCAGGTGGCTACCGATATTCGACTTTATTTGCGCGATGAGATTGATTTTATTATTGATGAAGCAAAGCGTTTGCAAGCCAGTCTACTCGATCTTGCCGAAGCGCAAGCGGCGACGATTATGCCTGGCTTTACGCATTTGCAAACCGCGCAGCCGGTGACCTTTGGCCACCATATGTTGGCTTGGCATCAAATGTTGTTACGCGATGTTGATCGTCTGCTTGATGCGCGTAAACGCGTCAACCAATTACCATTAGGTGCAGCGGCATTGGCGGGGACAAGTTATCCTATTGATCGTGAATTTGTCGCTGAGCAGTTGGGTTTTGATGGGGTGTGTGAAAATTCCTTAGATGCGGTTTCTGATCGTGATTTTGCCATTGAGTTTGTTGCTGTCTCATCTATTTTGTTGATGCACTTGTCACGCTTTTCCGAAGAGCTAATTCTTTGGGCGTCGGCGCAATTTGATTTTATTGATTTGCCGGATCGTTTTTGTACGGGTTCATCGATAATGCCGCAAAAGAAAAACCCAGATGTGCCTGAGTTGGTTCGTGGCAAAACGGGTCGAGTGACGGGGCATCTTATGGGTCTGTTAATGCTGATGAAGGCACAACCCTTAGCCTATAACAAGGATAATCAGGAAGATAAAGAACCCTTATTTGATTCGATTGATACGGTTAAAGCTTGTTTGCGTGTATACGCCGATATGATGCCGACGGTTAAAGTGAAGCCTGACAATATGCGTGCTGCTGCGTTGAAAGGTTATGCCACGGCGACTGACTTGGCGGACTACTTGGTGCGTAAAGGCATTCCTTTTCGTGACGCCCATGAAGTGGTTGGGCGCAGTGTTGCTTATGCGGTTGAGCAGGAAAAAGATTTAGCAGAACTCAGTTTGGCTGAGTTACAGCAATTTTATGCTGGCATCGATGAGGGGGTATTTGCAGTGTTGACCCTAGAAGGTTCGGTTAACGCGCGCGAACATATCGGCGGCACTGCTCCTACCGCTGTACGTGCAGCGGTAGCAAAACAGCGCCAGCTATTAAAAAGTTAAGCGCTGTCGGCGCTGCTTAAATCTTCTACTGTATGTGCGAGTAACTCGTGTTCGGCCTTGCGAATTAAACGCTTGGCGTCATCGCCATTGACCCAAGTGGCTGAGCCGACATGCAGTTCGGCTTTAGCGCGGTGTTGATCAGCGGCGGCGTGGGTTTCAGCTTCTTCAATATGTGAGACTAATTTTTGCGCAAGACTGCGTGCAGCAGTTTCTCCCGTTTCGGGCAAAACCATTAGCAGTTCGCCATAACCGATGCGACCGATATGATCAGCCCAGCGTGTTTGATCGCGCAAGCTTTGCGAAATATTGGTAATAATTTGGTCTGCAGCGGCAGGCCCTAGTTTTTGTGCAAGCAAAGCAATATTGCCGACGTTAATACGTACTACCGACAGCGCATTGTGATAACGACGACTGCGAGACACCAAAGGCTCAAGTAGATGCAATAAAGCGCGACGGTTTGGCAGTCCGGTTAATGGGTCACGTAAACTGACTTCTTCTAATTCACCATTCAATTTGTCGCGTTCTTGGCGAATCTGTTGCTCGGCGCTAACATCCATATAGTAATGAACGCAGGCGGTAGCTTGAGGTAAATGTAGGGTACGGTTTATCGCTTTTAACCAGCGTGGACGACGATTAGAGGTTGCCGGCAGGAAAAAACGTTTTTCTGGATTAAATAGCCACTCAAATTCAGGTGGTAGCGTCATGCGGCTGCGACCGATGAGCTCTGTCGATGAGACACCAACGTAGTTTTCTATGACGTCGTTTAGCCAAATCAATTTGGATTGGTAATCGAGTATGACGACACCAAATGGAGCATCTTCGAGAGCGTGCTTTATCAGAGAAATATCATCCTTCCCCATTTTGTGTCTCCTACATTTTCATGTGTTTCAGTCTGTTATATAGGGGTTAACGGCCAAGTCGTTGACTGCTTGAGGCGGATTTTGCTGTCTGTTTCCTTGTGGAGATTGCTCTCTAGTAATCGCACAATTTGCCGATAAATGACTGAGATTACGTCGATTTAGTCTGTGTTATTTCATTCAGGGTGACGCTACCTAGCTTCGGATCAATATATTTGCAAATTAAGGGAAACATCAGCGTGTGGAAGTAAAAGCAATAAAAAGACGGTTCCTCGCTCTAAATTTTGACCGAATTGAGCGTACTCGACATTCTCTGCGTGAACATCAGCGAGATGCACTTGATTTATTGCCGTTATTTTTCCATGTTAATCACCCTTTGCTGCCAGGTTTTATCGCCACTGATACACCTAGTGGTATCGCCGACTACAGTCCAAGCAAGGTAGTTAAAGAAGCCGCCATACGTTTAAGCAAAGGCTTTGAGTATAAGCGCCGGCCGTTAATGCGTTACGACATCAGCTCTGTTTTTTTGATGGGTAGTAGCGGAACGGTTGCCTATTCAGATAAGAGTGACTTTGATGTCTGGGTGTGTCATGCGCCAAGCTTAAAAAAGAAAGACTTGCTCGAGTTATCAGAAAAAGCCAAAGCTGTAGAAGAATGGGCGGATGGTATTGGCATTGAGATCAATATTTATCTAATGAACCCAGAAACATTTCGCGCGGGCGAAATGAGTGATCTGTCTGGCGAAAGCAGTGGTAGCGCGCAATACCATTTATTGTTAGATGAATTTTATCGCACCAGTGTTTTATTGGCAGGTTGTTATCCTTTGTGGTGGTTGGTGCCGCCTGAGGAGGAAGATAACTATGAAGCCATTGCCCATAAATTAAAACATAATCGTTTTATCAAAGTAGGTGAGTGCGTTGATTTTGGTGGTTTGTCATCAATTCCGTTAGAAGAGTTTTTTGGCGCATCATTATGGCAATTATTTAAAGCCATAGATTCGCCGTATAAGTCTGTACTCAAACTATTGTTGATGGAGGTTTATGCCCGTGAGCGAAATAGTGGAGATTTACTTTCGCAACGTTATAAGCGTGCAGTCTATGAAGGCGGCAATGATCTAACAGAATTAGATCCCTACGTCATGTTGTATAAAAAGCTCGATGAACATTTGCAGACATTTGGTGACGAAAATCGAATCGATCTATTGCGTCGCTGCTTTTATTTTAAGGTTAATTTAAAAGTCAGTGAATATGGGCGTATGCGCAATCGTAATTGGCGTTGGAACTATATGCGCGATGCCGTTCAGTCTTGGGGTTGGGATGCCAATTATCTCAAGATACTTGACTCGCGAGCGCAATGGAAAATTCATCGTGTTACCGATGAAAGAAAAATGCTAGTTGATGAGCTTACCCATTGCTATCGATTTTTGTCAGACTTTGTCCGTGAAAATTCTGCCCTAGCAAATATCGAACAAGAAGATATGAATTTGTTGGGTAGAAAATTGTTTGCAACGTTTGAACGTAAAGCCGGTAAAGTCGACATTATTAACCGTGGTATCAGCGGTAATTTATGGGAAAGCCGACTTTCTTTGCATTACGAAGTTAATAAAGCGGGCTCAGTGGTTTGGGCGCTTTATCCCGGCACAGTGGATGTTCATCAGACCGACAATATGGCTCCGCTTAAAGTTGGTGGTAACGTGTTAGAGGTTATTGCCTGGGCTTATTTTAATAAAGTGCTTGATGGATATTCTGGCGTAGGTGTTTATGCCGGTGCGAGCAAACTAAGCTCGCGTGAGCTGCAAGCGGTAGTAGATTGTATTAATACTACATTTTTAGGTGTTGCTCTGAGCTCTCAGAATACCGATGATTATGCTAAGAATGCCCGAGTGACAAAAGCCATAGCTATCATTAATATGGGGGTTGACCCCATGGCGCAAATATCAGGTGAAGGGCGCCAACTGATGAGCAATCAAAGTGATGCGCTATGTTATAGCGGTATGCATTACAACTTGGTAGGCACTATTGATATGTTGATTACCACTAGTTGGGGTGAGGTGCTAACTCAACATTATAGAGGTAATAATGCAATTCTCAATTGTTTGTGTGAGTACTCACGATTAACTGTTTCGGGAGTTTCTAGTGCGGCATTACCTTTTACTTGTCGTAGTTTTTCATCAGCGCGTGGGATGATGATTGGCTTGCGTATTGAAACATTGTTTCAAGATATTATGCGTTACTTTTATGTCAGGCCAAGTCAATCTAAAGGTCAATATATTTTGGCAGTTGGCGATGAACTGTATTCATTATCGATGCAGGAAGGTGAGTTAAGTTATCAATGCATCGGTGACTACTCTGATATGTTGGAGCACCTTGCTAAGGCGCCTTGTGCATATTCAGACACGGTGATTGATCGATATACTTTGAAGAACACGATTTTACCTATTATATATAAGCAAAATCATTGTGATGAGATACAACTTTTTTATTACTTGGAAGGTGATCGTGCGTCAGTGTATGTGCTAGATGAGCGTGGAACATTATTTCATCAAAAATTGAGACATTCGAACAGCCAATTTTTGTTAACGCATTATGATCATTTGTTTGAATCGATATATTTGAGCAAGCAAAAACAAAAAGGCACTGCGGGTGAAGTGCTACCGGTAAATTATTATGAAGTGGCCGGTCATGGCGTAGAATCATGGCGTCTTGTGCGCCGTAAATTGGTGCGTCAGCCAGGTTTGCATAGCAATAAATCATCGTTACAGGTGGGTGGCGTTATCAATGGCGAAGGCGAACTAGAGTTAAAAATATTATGTGATAATAAAGAATTCAATTCGAAGGAGTTGGGAGATTTGATCTTCGTTCAGGTCGCTGAATATATAATTAATAGCACTAATAATAAGGGCAATAGCTATAAATTGTCACAGATAGTTGTTACCGATCTCAATATGCCTGATTCGATATTGTCTGGTGAAAAGTTGTTAATGCCTGCCACTTCTCATCATCTAGCCTATAAGAAACAACTCGAACACCAGTTTAATGATGCGTTGATTTTTGCTCATACACACACATTGCCTTCTACTGCGTAGAGCTTGCCTAAATCCTTAGGCATCGTTCGGCACAAGTGTTTATACTACGCCTATCTTATTTAGGTGGGTTTATGAAATTCTTGCTAATACTAATTCCGCTCATTTTTATTTTGTTTGGCTGTGGTCAAAAAGGCGATTTGGTGTTGCCAGATAGTGTATCTGATGATGCATCGGTCAATGACGAGCGCGAGGCTGAGTAGTGGATTATTTTTCACGCCAAGGGCAGCAACTTTTTTGCGAGCAAGTTGGACTTAATAGTATTGCAGAGCAGTTCGATACGCCTTGTTATGTTTATTCGCGCGCGACCATTGAGCGTCATTGGAATGCGTTTGACCAGGCCTTTGCTGAGGTTGATCATTTAGTTTGTTATGCGGTTAAGGCTAACAGTAACCTCGCCGTGCTTAATATGTTAGCGCGATTAGGTTCGGGTTTTGATATTGTCTCGGCCGGAGAGTTGGAGCGTGTTTTAGCCGCAGGCGGCGAAGCAAATAAAGTCGTTTTCTCGGGGGTTGGCAAGCGTCGTGAGGAAATAGAATTTGCTTTAGAGAAGGGTGTGTATTGTATTAATGTTGAATCACGTTCAGAGTTAATACGTATACAGCAGGTCGCGCAAAAAATGGGCACCACCGCGCCGGTATCATTGCGCGTCAATCCGGACGTTGATGCCAAGACGCACCCGTATATTTCTACGGGTTTAAAAGAGAATAAATTCGGCATCGATTTTTCTGAAGCCTTAGATGCTTATCGTGATGCAACATCAATGAGTCATGTCGCGGTACAGGGTATTGATTGTCACATAGGTTCGCAACTAACAGATATTGCACCATTTGCTGATGCGACAAGACGTGTTGTCACGTTAATTCAGACTTTAAAAAATGAGGGCATTGATATTGGTCACATCGATATTGGTGGTGGGCTTGGTGTGTGTTACCAAGATGAGGTTCCACCATTGCCCGACGATTATGCTGCGGAGGTTTTGCGGGCTCTGCAACCTGTCTCAGGTATCAAAGTTTTGCTTGAGCCTGGGCGAGCTATAGTCGCTAATGCTGGTGTGTTGTTAACGCGAGTAGAGTATCTCAAGCACAGTCCACATAAGAATTTTGCTATTGTTGATGCGGCGATGAATGATTTGATGCGTCCTGCTTTATATCAAGCTTGGCAAGATATTGTGCCGGTTAATGTTAAAGCGGATGGTGATACTAAGTTATACGATATCGTTGGACCGGTTTGTGAGACGGGCGATTTTCTTGGCAAGGATAGAGAGCTTGCATTGGACGAAGGTGATTTACTAGCAGTGCGTTCATCTGGTGCTTATGGTGCGAGTATGAGTTCTAATTATAATTCACGACCACGTGCTGCTGAGGTCATTGTTGATGGTGAGCAAGTTCATATGGTGCGTGCACGCGAATCGATGGCTGATCTCATGCGGGGTGAAAAAACGCTACCTTGATTTTTGTTCGATAAGAATCAAGGTAGCGGATATATTTCGTCTTAGTCTACGCTGATAGCGCGGTCACCTGAGTTAGGCTCTACCGTTACAATTCCTTTGATAGCCGGGTCGGCGACCAATAAGCGTTGCGCAGCTTCATCCCAAGCGATAGCGATAGGGAAGATAAACCCGAGTCCGTTACCGACTTGATTGCCACCTATAGCTTCAGGTCCGTTGTCATCAATGGCAGAGATAACTTGAGTCTCGCCGGTTGCCAGATTGACCGATGATAAGACTCGCGTTATTGGGCTAAGTAGATAAGCAATGTTGCTATCACTGTCTACAGCGATCACAGCAAAATCTAAATTTAAATCGTCATTAGCTCGAGCATCAAATACGGTGCCATTTGCTGAGTCTAAATCAATGACAACGAGTGTTTGATTACCATCGTCAGCGACAAGTGCGCGATTTTGCGCGGCATCGACAATGATTGCTGTAGGCCATGGAATATCGTTAGCAAAAAATACGCTACGCTCACCATTGCTCAGATCTACTGCACGAACACTTGGGTTGCCATAATAAGCATCGGTATAGAGGATACGGTTATTTGCAGCATCTAATGCCAGCGCTGTAGGAAGCTGGAACTCAATACCAGAACCGACGTTGGTGTTATCTGAAACGATAATTAGCGAACCAGATGCTAAGTTTAATGCGGCAATTCCATCACCTTCAGCCGTGAAGAAATAAGCGATATTGTTTGTAAAATCGACAACAAATTGCGTTGGGTCAATTTCAATCGTGCTTTGATCAATGGTTACTGATGAAGTGATGTCGCTCGCGGTGTCATTAATTATTAATGCATTGCTACCAGGCTCTAATGAATAGAGGAAGACATTACCGGTTGCGTCATCAACAATGACATTGGTATAGCGTTCTGCTGCTAACAGCGCAGGAGCATTGCTGCCAACGATAGTGCGATCGCCTGTCGTAAGGTCAATAGCGATGATGGCACCGTTATTGTCGCTGACTAATGCACGCGTTCCGTCAACGGTAATCGCGCTTGCGTCGACCAATAATGGCCCGCCACCTATAACTGCGTCAGAGGGAGTGACCACATCATCACCTGAGAGCAGGCCTAAAGTTCCGTTAGTTAAATCAACGGTAAAGATGGATGTTGGTGTAACAACCAATAAACGGTCATTTGCTTGGTCGACTTCAATAGAGCGAACTAATGTGGGATCGGTAGTAATGCCTGCTAATAAAGTACGATCACCGGTATTAGGGTCGATAGCTAAAAAGCCTGCAATGCCTTCGTCATAAACGATGGCCTGAATGTTGGTGCCATCGTTATCAATCGTGATACGAGTGGGTGCCACTAAATTTGGGCCGGTACCGACACCCGTATTATTTGATACAACGCTGCTTGAGTTATCATCAAGGTCAATTGCGATGATTGCCGGTGCAGCTGGATCGATTGCTAGCAATCGATTGTTTGCTGAATCGACAGCGAATTGGTCGATGCCTGGTTCAACACGAATAGGCAGTCGTATTACGCTATCGTCAGTAAGATCAATTTGTAATAGGTTATCGCCAGCCAGCGTGTTTTCGACGACAAAAAGACGATTATTAGCGGCGTCTAATTCGCCAGAACCTGATAATGCGTTGAATAGAGTGCCATCAGCAGAGCCAGGCAATGTACCGCCAATAAAGTCGACAGGGAAAGGGGTGATTTCTCCTGAGATCTCATCGATGATATTAATGCCACCTGTGCCCGCATCAATGACTAAGATTCGATTTCTGTCATTATCAGCAATCGCTGAGCCTGGAGCCGAAATGATTGTGGCTTGTGCAGTAACGTTAATGGTGGTTACCGAAACCTCGCCATTGGCATCCGTTGCGGTAACTGTGATGGTGTTGTCACCTATGCTAAGAGGTAAGTTCGGTGCTGACCAATTGCCATCAGTATCAACGGCCGCTTCAATTTCATTGCCTCCGCTACTAATAACGACCGGATTTATAGCATCGCCTTCGGGATCAGTTGCAGTGCCACTTACGGTTGTGCTGTCGCCAATAATAATGCTGTTATCGCTAGGGAAATTAATCGCGACTGTTGGTCCTAAGTTGGCATTCACGATGGCGCTGGCGCTTACAGCACTGTTTCCACCACCGCCACTACAGGCGCTGATAAATAATAAAGTTAGGGTGGTTGCTAATATCTTAGTTAATCTATCCATTATTGATTCCTTACAACGGTGTTATTTTTTGGTTGCATTTATCCATTATTTGGGCGCAAGCATCTCATCTCTATATTATTCTTGTCTAGTGTCGGAATAGTTTACAAAATATTATTTTTATATACAAAACAAATAGTTATAGTTTTTATGGCCGACAGGCGTGGATTTATTTCTGACTAAATAGCACTATTAGGCAGTATTCATCAGCGCGCTTGAATGCAAGCTGAGTCGCTAAAGTGGCTCTATAGGGGTAGGGCGGCTATTGGAAATTATGTTGTCGCCAAGCTTCATAAAGGATAATGGCAACGGAATTCGATAAATTGAGACTACGGCTATCCGCTTTCATGGGGATTCGAATCACGTCAGAAATTTGTGTCGATTGCAAAACAGAAGAAGGTAGACCACGAGTTTCAGGGCCAAACAATAAAGCATCGTCAGCATTAAATTGAAACTCAGCGTGAGTGAGTTTGCCTTTAGTTGAGCAGGCAATAAGACGTTGAGGTTTGACCGATGCAATAAAAGCCTCTAGCGAGTCGTGTTGATCGATGTTGGCGAACTCATGGTAATCGAGACCTGCTCGACGCAGTCGTTTATCGTCCAGCTCAAACCCTAATGGCTTTATTAGGTGCAGCGATGCCCCACTGTTGGCGCATAGCCGTATAATGTTACCGGTGTTGGGCGGTATTTCTGGCTCAAAGAGAACAATATTAAACATGATGAGTAGGCAGGTTTGAATGATAGATAAGCAGTCGCCGAAGGATATGCTGGCACTTAAATTTTGTGGAATGGAATTTTCCACCCCTTTGGTTTTGTTATCCGGATGCGTTGGCTTTGGTGAAGAGTATACGCGCATTGATGGTTTTTCAAATTGTGATGTTGGCGCGGTCTGCCTCAAAGGCACAACAATGGATCCGCGTTTAGGTAATCCACCGCACCGCATCTATGAAACTGACATGGGTATGCTTAATGCCATTGGCTTACAAAACCCAGGTGCTGGCTATGTGGTGAATGACATACTGCCCAATCTTGATTTTGATGAAACCCGTTTTATCGCCAATGTTTCAGGTTCTACGCTTGAAGAATATGCCGACGTTACACGCTTATTTGATGATTCACCGATTGATGCTATCGAAATTAATATCTCCTGCCCTAATGTCAAAGCAGGCGGTGTTACCTTTGGTAATGATCCCGATATGTCAGCGCGAGTTGTTGCGGCATGTCGCGCCGTCACCGATAAGCCGATTATTACTAAACTTTCACCAAACCAAACAGATATCGCCGAAAATGCGCGACGCTGCATAGAAGCCGGTAGCGATGGCTTTGCCGTAATCAATACTTTAATGGGTATGGCCATCGACGCCGAGAAGCGACAAACAATTATTGGTAACAACCAAGGCGGTTTGTCCGGTCCTGCTATTAAACCGATGGCCTTGCTCAAAGTGCATCAAGTTTACCAAGTGTGTAAAGCGCACAATATTCCTATTATTGGACAAGGTGGCGTGACCAATGCCACAGACGCAATAGAATTTATGCTCGCAGGTGCAACAGCAGTAGGTGTTGGTACGGCATTATTTTATGACCCACTTGTCTGCACCAAAATTAATGATGGTATTGCTGACTATTTGCAGAGGCATAATATGAGTTCGGTAACTGAATTGGTGGGCACATTAAAGTTAAATTAATAGCGGATAAATAACAGTTGGTGCACAAATTATCGTTATATTGCTTAATTATAGGCTGTGTTTCACAGTTTTAAGGAAGATTTTTTAAGTTAGTTTATGTTTTACCGATAGGTAGTTTCTAGGTAAAAGAGACACAAAATAGTGTTTTCATAATAAATTAACAAAAAGGGATATCACATGAATCAAGTAGATCAGCCGCAGATGGCGGCGAGTGCGCTACCATTTGAATTCACTGGGACGGGAGGCGAGTTTTTTAAGATTTGGATAATGAATCTTATTCTTACCATTTTAACTTTAGGTGTTTACTCCGCGTGGGCTAAGGTTAGAACTAATCGCTATTTTTACGGTAATACGAAGCTTTCTAATTCTAGCTTTGATTATCATGCGGACCCTATAGTATTGCTAAAAGGCCGGTTGATATCCGTTGCGCTATTATTAATCTATATATTTTTGGGAAACTTGTTTCCTGTGGCGGGTTTGGTTTTTGCCGTGCTGCTGAGTTTGGTGGTGCCATGGGTAATATGGCGCAGCATTCAGTTTAATGCTCGTATGACAAGTTATCGAAATGTTCGGTTTTCATTCGATGGCAAGCTAGGCAGTTTATATAAATATATACTATTGCTGCCTTTTATACCGTTGATTGTTGCTGTAATTATAGGTGCGGTGGTTGGCTATCAATCTTACTCATCAGGTTCATCTTATTTTGGGACTGCTGGGTTTGTTATTATTACGATAGGTTTATTCGCAATGTATCTGATGGTGCCCTATATTCAAAAAGCCATTACTGCTTACTACATTAATGGACATAACTATGGCCAAGGTGACCTGAGTGCTGAGCTGTCAGGAAGAAAATATTATTTGGTTTATCTAAGTTTGATCGGCTGGTCTATTTTGATAATGATCGGTCTAAGTATTGCTATAGGTGTTGTTGCGGTTTTGGCTGGTGTTGATACTAGTCCTATGCTTCAAGGTTTAGCTTCTGCTGGCGTAGGGGGTGCTCCTGATATATCAGCCTTACCAACGTTAGGAACTTTAGCGGCCCTATCCCTGCCATTTTTGTTTGTAGGTATTTGGTTTAAAGCTTATACGACAGCTAAAATTCGCAGTCATGTTTTTGCTAATACAAAAATGGACGATGTCATACAGCTGGAGTCGAATATGGGCGTAATGCGTTTATTCGTTTTTTATTTAGTCAATTTCTTGCTAATGGTAGCGACATTAGGTTTGGCTTATCCGTGGGTAAAGGTTCGCATTGCTCGTTTTTCCGCTGATGCAACATTGGCTCATGTAACAGGAAACCTTGATCACTATATCAGTCAACAACAAAATTATCAGTCGGCATTGGGTGATGAAATGGGTGAAGCATTTGACGTCGGTGCGGATGTTGGTCTTTCCTTTTGATCAAAGGCTGGTTGTACACGGAAAACAGTTCGGCCCGAAAGGAGGCCGAGCTATTTTCTGATGAGCAAAGCTTTCGCTTAACATCAAGCGAAAGCGAGCCGGTCTCGGGTAGCATTAGTGAGCTTGAGATCAGTCAGCGTGTTGGTAATATTCCGCGTAAAATCACTTTTCCAGATCGGTCGCTATTTGAAACGGCGGAGAATGACGCGGTTGATAGCTTGCTAAGCTCGTCAGGTCATAAGTCGCGCCATGTTGGCATGTTGCACATTTTTGAATCTTGTTGGCAGTGGGTGGCGATTGCTTTAGTCGCGACTTTAGCAGTAGGGTTTTCAACGGTGTACTGGGGGATGCCCTATGCAAGCAAAAAAATAGCCTATTCAATGCCTGTTGCTGTCACTGCGGCAATATCGGATCAGACTTTAGCATTGCTTGATAAGAGTATTTTGGAAGAAAGTAAGCTTGACCCTGATAAACAAAATGCTATTCGAGAGCATTTTAAAGAAAAATTACTCACGCTGCAAAATGAAGGCTTTGAGTATGAACTTCATTTTAGAGATATGCCAAAAATCCCCAATGCGTTTGCTTTACCGTCGGGTGATATCATTATTACAGATAGATTAGTACAATTGGCCGATAGCCAAGAAGAGATTGATTCCGTATTGCTTCATGAGATCGGTCATGTAGTGCATCGACATGGCTTACAGCGTGTATTGCATTCATCTTTTGTCACCTTTGCCCTTGTTTTGGCGTCAGGTGATATCACTGCGATAAATAGCTTAGCTGCAGCGATACCCATTTTCCTGCTAGAAAGCCATTATTCGCGTGAGAATGAAACCGAGTCTGACGTTTATGCCTTTGAACATATGATTAACGCAGGGATTGATCCTATATATTTCAGTACTATTATGGATAAGATGATCAAGTATTCGCTTGTCGAAGATAAAGTAGATGATGGCAACGAACCAGACCATGAGTCGAGTAGCAAAAAGAACACTTCGAATGAAGAGGTGATGAAAGACAAGGCTGATGCAGAGGAGCAGTTCAAGTACTTTTCCTCTCATCCACTGTCTCAAGAGAGAATTGAGTTAGCTAAGAAATATTCCGAGAAATTTAGTCGCCAGATTTCTAGGTAGAGAGTACTTGATTGTAACAACGGTGAGCAGGTATGTTGAGTAGAATAATCTGAGTAGCGATATTTTATCGCAATAGAGATAGATGAAAAAAACTACGAAAGCTGTTTTGTTGTCTGCGCTGTTGTTTCCAGGTGCTGGGCATTTATTCTTAAAGAAATATATCTTTGGGCTAGTGCTGATTATTGCTGGAGTGACTGCGCTTTATGTTTTAGTTTCAAACGTTGTTGAGAAGGCATTAGAGATCGTTGATCAGGCTCAACGTGGCGAGGTCCCACCAGATATTACAATTATTACTGAGCTGGTATTAAAGCAGGCTGCAGAATCGGATGTGCAGGCGCTCAATATTGCCACAGCTACTTTGATCGTTGCTTGGTTAGTAGGTATTGTGGGTTCCTATCTGGTTGGGCGCGTGCAAGATAAAGCAGTGTCTTAGCTGTATCGATCTATATTATTATTTATTTAAATACGGTTTTGGTTTATTTGCATTTCGCTTTAATTGCTGAACCAGTATTGCGATATCGATGAAGTTTGAGCGGCATATTGAAGTCAATAGCGATGATGCGACTGTTATAGGTCTCCTGCAAGACGCTACTGGCTTAAGTAAGCAAGTGATTAAGCGAACGCTGACCCAGGGCGCTGTTTGGTTGACTCGCGCGCAAACGACACAACGTATTCGACGTGTAGACAAGACACTTAAAGATGGCGACAGTTTGCATCTCTACTATAATGACGAAATTTTAGCTAAACGACCTGATAGTGCCACGCTAGTTGCCGATGAAGGTGTTTACAGCATATGGGTTAAACCTTACGGCATGTTATGCCAAGGCTCAAAATGGGGCGACCATTGCACGATTAATCGTTGGGTTGAGCAAAACCATCTTCCTCAGCGCCCGGCATTTATCGTTCATCGTTTAGATCGTGCCGCGACAGGCTTGATGATTATTGCTCATAAGAAAAAAATAGCGGCTTATTTTTCAAGGTTGTTTGAGCAAAGAAAGTTGACTAAGTGCTACCAGGCTTTAGTGCATGGTGATTTTCCTGAAGTAAAAACTTTTGATAACCTAATAGAAGGTAAGTCAGCAGTGAGTCATTGCAAAAAAATAAATTATTTGGCAGATAAAAAATATTCGTTTGTTGAGATTTCAATAGAAACAGGCCGAAAACATCAAATTCGTCGACACTTATCCGAAGCAGGCTACCCAATCGTAGGTGATCGTCTGTATGGTATTCAGGACGACGCAACGGGTGTTGACCTTCGGTTGTCTTCGTGTTCGTTATCTTTTTTATCACCGGTAGATAATGGAGAGAAGTCTTATACGCTACCAGAAGAATTGCGTTTGGCTATAGTATAAAAATGAAACAATTTCCATGAGAGATATATTATTTTACATATAGCCTTGCATGTTGCTATACCGCTCATGGTCGTTGCAGTGTTTTATCGCAAAACTTGGGGTGTGACGTATTTGTTATTGATGACAGGTATGGCCATTGATTTAGATCATTTATTGGCTGACCCTATCTATGACCCCGGTCGTTGTAGTATTGGATACCATCCTTTGCATACATTATTCCCGATAATTTTTTATGCTCTTTTACTGGTTCCGCTAAAGACGCGAATTATTGGTATTGGTTTATGTATTCATATTATTCTCGATACAATAGATTGCCAGCTCACTAATAGCATTTGGTATTCAAATTAATAATAAGGGATCTTTTAATGTTTAAAGATGTATCAGTAGTAAAAAAAGCCAATATCTATTTTGACGGTCAGGTGACTAGCCGAACCGTAATTTTTGCGGAGGGTGAAAAAAAGACTTTAGGAATCATGATGCCAGGTGAGTATGAATTTGGTACAGAAGCTAGAGAGTTAATGGAAATACTCTCTGGCGAGCTTGAAATATTGCTGCCAGGGTCGGCCGAATGGGTAGTGATTAATGGCGGAGAAGAATTTGAGGTGCCAGCGTCATCGAAGTTTAAGGTCAATGTGAAAACCATTACAGATTATTGCTGTTCTTATCTTTCGTAAAACCATTTTCTACACACGTTATCAAATAACTAAGGGGCACGCTGATGGATTCAGAGACCAAGACAGATCCGAAGTTGTTTGGTGTGCTAGAAGAATTAAAACAATTAGAAAAACAGTTTCATTATCCAGATGCTAATAAGACAAGAGTCGATTTTGAATCTTTGATGGATGAAGTATTTTGGGAGGTAGGGGCCTCCGGCCGCGCTTATGACAAGGCCTTTGTTTTGGATTGTCTAGAGGTGCGCAGTCAAGAATCTACCAAAGTGGCTATGGGCAGTTTTAATTGTTTGGAAATTGCCTCTGAATGTTATTTGTTGAGTTATATTCAAATCGAAAATTCACGGACAACACGTCACTCTGCTATTTGGCGCAAAATTAATACGCAATGGAAGAGTTTGTATCATCAAGGAACTGTTTGTTGCGAGGTTCCTTGATGTGTCGAAAAGCAGCACTGGCATGACTGAAAAGGCACGATGCTTAAACAGATAAGTTAAGCTCTTTTATTTTTCGCGTTAGCGTATTCCGCCCCCAGCCCAAAAGATGAGAAGCGACTTGTCTTTTGCCGCCTGAATGTTGCAGTGCCGTCTCAATCATAATACGTTCAAATTCTGGGATGGCTTCTTCAAGAATTTTCTCGTTACCTTGTGACAGTTTGTTCTCTGCCCAGCGGCGTAATATTTGCTGCCAGTCTTGTTGGTTTTCAACTAAGGAATCAAGCTCAGTTTCTTTTTTAAGTTCGGGTGGTAAGTCTTCGACTCGGATGCTTTGTCCTGGTGTCATCACGGTTAGCCAGCGGCAGGTATTTTCAAGTTGTCTGACGTTGCCGCGCCAGTCGAGGCGAGATAATAGTTCTAATGCCTCTTTTCCTAGTACCTTTCTATCGACTTCTAATTCGCGCGCGGCACTTTTAAGAAAATGTGTGAGTAATAATGGAATGTCTTCGCAGCGTTCGCGTAATGATGGAATATGTATACGTATGACGTTTAGGCGATGAAAGAGGTCTTCACGAAAACGACCTTCATTGACTAGGTTTTCTAGATTTTGGTGTGTTGCAGCAATAATCCGAACGTCTACTTTGATGGGTGTGTGACCGCCGACACGATAAAATACACCGTCAGCGAGCACACGTAATAAACGTGTTTGCAATTCGCTAGGCATATCACCAATTTCATCAAGAAATAATGTACCGCCATCTGCTTGCTCAAAGCGTCCCTTACGTTGCGTATTGGCGCCGGTAAATGCGCCGCGCTCGTGACCAAATAATTCAGACTCCAATAAGTCGCGTGGTATGGCAGCCATGTTTAAAGCTATGAACTCTCTACTAGCGCGGGGGCTATGGCGATGCAATGCAGCAGCAACGAGTTCTTTACCGGTGCCGGTTTCGCCATTAATTAAGACTGAAACATTTGAACGTGATAAGCGACCAATTGCGCGAAAGACTTCTTGCATGGCTGGCGCTTCACCAATAATTTCGCTTGGGTGTTCGGGCTCTGCTTTAGTTTTTCTGGGTTTGGTGCCACGCTGATCAACGGCATGCTGAACAAGTTCTATGGCGTCGTCGACATCAAAGGGTTTGGGTAAATATTCAAAGGCGCCGCCACTATAAGCCGAGACTGCGCTATCTAAGTCAGAGTGAGCAGTCATAATAATCACCGGAAGCTCAGGATAATTAGCATGTATATTGTCTAATAGTTCGAGCCCACTCATGCCAGGCATGCGAATATCCGCTAAAATGGCATCGGGTGTTTGCATGGCGAGCTTGTCCATGACACCTGCTGCATTTTCGAAGGTTGTGACGTCCATTTTCGCTCGTGTTAAGGCTTTGTCGAGAACCCATCGTATTGATCTATCATCGTCGATGACCCAAATATTATTCATGCTCATACCTGGTCCCCAGGGGTAAGTTGATACTGAAAATAGTGTTTTGCGGTTCGCTAGTACACTCAATGGTGCCACCGTGTTGATGCAGTAGCGATTGTGCAATGGCCAGGCCTAAGCCGCTACCGCTGGGGCTTAGGCTGACCATGGGGTAAAAGATTTTTTCAATCATGTCGGCAGGTATGCCAGGGCCGTTGTCACGTATTTCAAGTCGCAGGGCCAGTTTATGGCGTTTGCCACCGATAGTGACGTAACGCTCAGTGCGTGTGCAAAAAGTAATTGTTCCATTGTCGTTTAAGGCTTGAGCGGCATTGCGTGTGATATTGAGAATAATTTGTACCATCTGATCTGCATCAGCATGGAGGTCTGGAATACTAGGATCGTAGTCACGTTCAATAATTAATGTATCTTCAGCTTCGGCAAGTACCAATGTTCGTACATGTTCTAGTGCTTGGTGAATATTGATTTCTTCTTTATGCGGCAGCGTATTTGGTCCCAGCATGCGGTTAAGCAAGTTCTGTAGCCTATCGGCTTCGCTGATAATGACGTCTGTGTATTCTTTTAAAGAAGGGTCGGCTAATTCGCTTTCTAACAGCTGTGCCGCACCGCGTAGACCGCCGAGCGGGTTTTTAATTTCATGGGCAAGTCCGCGGACGACTTCGCGTGAGATTTCGTATTGTGAGAGACGGTATTCTTCGCGAGTAATTTGCGCATGCCGATCAATATCGTCGAGTTCGAGAAGCAAAGATTCTGTATCCGAATTTTCACCAAACGGCGTAACGGTATAGTCGACAGTAATATCGCGCGTTCCGTTAACGGGTAATGTCGTTTGGTATTCAGTGAACATATTGCCCTGTGCTAATGCGTTACTTAGCTTTTCTGTTAGTTCGTGGGCGCGAGGCATTAGGCTGCTAAGCAGCATGCCCTCCGCTTGTTTGCGGCTTATGGCAAGTAGGTTTTCGCCAGCAGGGTTAATGAATAACAGTCTCAGATCTTTATCGAAGGCCAGCACCGCTGTGCTTAGATTGTCAAGAATCGGCCAAAGTAGATTGAGTGAAGTTTCAGAGCGCGGCATATCATTGTTAGTGCAATTTGGTAGCCAACTTGCTTTATCGGTTTTCGAAGGCAAAGCATTTGGATTGGAAGGTTTTGTATTTTGCATAAATAGTTAAAAATCAATGGTTTGTGGGGATTTATGTTAACCAAAGAAAGCATAAATTTAAGTGGGTATTTTTGAGGAACGCACACTGCATGCACTATAATAGTGCATGTTGAGATGCAAGGGAATCATTACGCACAAATTAGTGCGTAGTCGGAGCTATGGGGCCGTGACTGGCGGTCGGTTTGTATTGGGGTTACGAGGATTGGATGGCGCGAAAACAGATGCGCGTTTAACATGAATGGTGACACTATTGCTCGATAGCTGAACGATATCGCCGCGCTCATTTACGATTACCGTGCGAATGCTGTGAGCGCCGCGCTCTAAGTTTCTCAGGCCAATACTGCTTGTAGAAGTCGAGTAATCGAGTTGGGTGCCATCGACAAGCGCTGATAAGCGATGGCCGTTTTTAATGCGTAATGGCGGGTCTATTTTAGATTGAATCGTTGTGTTGCCGGCAACGCCAGTTTGTAGTGTTGTATCGTCGGCAGGGCCAGTGATGGTAAAGGTTTTGTAATGAGTGCTCTTATCAGGATCGGGGTCATTCGATAAACCTAGGTCAGCTTTTTTATTCGCACCACTAGCTTCTTTCGCGTTATAGGTGGTTATTGGCTTTAATTTAATCTCTTTTGCGCCTTTAGACGGCTGATCAGTAAATACAATGCTGCCATCTGGCCCGACAGTTTGGTAAATAGTACCAGTAGCCAGGCACAGTGAGCTGAGAAATAATGAGCTGATTAATAGTAATTGGCGCATGATCTTAAACATACGCTAGTGTGGTAAGAGTCTCAAGGCTCGATTTCACACTTTTTTCTAAACATTTTATAACCGCTAGCCAAATCTAACAGGCATAAAAAAGCCCCACTCAAATGAATGAGCAGGGCTTTGTGATAAGCCGAAGGCCTATAAGCTGTAGTACATATCAAACTCAATAGGATGAGTGGTCATACGCATGCGCGTGACTTCTTCCATCTTAAGGTCAATGTAGCTATCGATAGCATCATCAGTAAACACGCCGCCAGCGGTTAAGAAGGCGCGGTCTTTATCTAATGCTTCCAATGCTTGGTCTAATGAATGACAAACGGTTGGAATTTCAGCTTCTTCTTCTGGTGGTAGATCGTAAAGGTCTTTAGAAGCAGCTTCACCAGGGTGAATTTTGTTTTTAATACCATCAATGCCAGCCATCAACATCGCTGAAAATGCAAGGTATGGGTTGGCGGTGTTATCAGGGAAACGAAGTTCAATACGGCGTGCTTTCGGATTCGCAACATAGGGGATACGAATTGAAGCAGAGCGGTTTTTAGCTGAGTAAGCCAATAATACGGGTGCTTCAAAACCAGGTACTAAACGCTTATAACTGTTAGTAGATGCATTAGCGAAAGCATTGATTGCACGGGCATGTTTGATTAAACCGCCGATATAATAAAGGGCGTTGTCAGACAGGCCGCCATATTTATTACCACTAAAGATGTTTTTCCCGCCTTTACCAATAGATTGGTGAACGTGCATACCACTACCGTTATCACCTACCAAAGGTTTAGGCATAAAGGTCGCAGATTTACCGTAGCTATGAGCAACGTTATGGATGACATATTTAAGGAGCTGAACTTCGTCAGCTTTTTTTACTAAAGTGTTAAATACAGCGCCGATTTCGCACTGACCGGCAGTTGCCACTTCGTGATGATGCACTTCGGTTTTAAGGCCCATCTCTTCCATGCACAAACACATAGCAGAGCGAATATCTTGTAGAGAGTCGACCGGAGGAACGGGGAAGTAGCCACCTTTAACACCAGGGCGATGCCCCATATTACCGTCAGCAAAAACTTTTTCTGAAGACCAAGAAGCTTCTTCTGAGCCTACTTTATAGAAAGAGCCGCTCATATCCGTGCCCCAGCGAACATCGTCAAAGATGAAGAATTCGTTCTCAGGGCCAAAGTAGGCGGTGTCACCAATTTTAGTTGATTTTAAATAGGCTTCAGCGCGGCTAGCGATAGAGCGAGGATCACGTTCGTAGCCTTGCATTGTTGTTGGCTCGATAATGTCGCAACGCAAATTAACGGTGATTTCATCCATAAATGGATCCACTACACCAGTGCTAGTGTCAGGCATCAAAATCATGTCTGATTCATTAATGCCTTTCCAGCCGGCGATTGATGAGCCGTCAAACATTTTGCCTTCTTTAAAGAAGGCGGCATCGACTTGATGGGTAGGAATCGTTACATGCTGTTCTTTACCAATGGTGTCAGTGAAACGTAGGTCGACGAATTGGGCGTTGCTGTCTTTAATCAGCTTTTGCACTTTAGTTGCGGACATGTCTCCTCCAGAGTGGACATTTATTTAGAATGTAATATTGTCTGCTCGCGCAGCCAATATTGCCTAATAAGCAAGTAAATTCACCGAAGCATTTAGTATGCCACGAGAATAAATTTATAAAATTCAATAGGATGCGACCATCTGATGATGGCTGGATCGCTGTTTATATGCGCTAAAATAGGGCGCATAAATATATACGCACCAATATAATGCAAATTAACCGTGTCATTATTTGGCTGAGTTTGTTTTGTTACGCTCACCTAGCCAATACAGCGAAACGATTGCTGTTGGCATCATAGCGATTTTAAGCGAAGCGCTCTAGTGTTTAGGCAGAAAGAAATGCTGAAAAGTGGCTATTTCTACACAGACTAGCCGATTCAACGGGTTAAATGAGCTTAGTGCAGGTTTTGTTTATCGTCAGAGTTAAGAATAATCGCACTAGTCGGGCTGCAGTGTTTGCTAACCACCTGTATCGCCGCCTGACTATCGTAATGCTGATTAAGCTCGCAAGCAGTAAGCGGGTCGGGCAGTAGCGAGTTTTCATTGCTCATCAGGCGAATGGTCATCAGTACATCCATTGCACTGACAAAGCGTTGTGCCAGCATGAGAAATAAAGGGTGATCATCGGTATCTAGGTGTGTAGAGGCTTCACCGTAAGCAGATTGACCAAGACCAATATAGTAGTCAGTGTTTACCGCGAATTTATTGGTGCGGCCAGGGAATAAGCCGGATAGTAATAAGCAGGTATCACCGACATCGCGTAGTTCTCGAGGCCGATTACGGCCGTCGTTGCGCATGGCTTTAAGGTAATGCGGAGCCACCGCCTCGCATAAAGATTCCGCGCGGCAGGTAAAGCGTGCAAGCAATACCACTAAATAATGCTCAAGCATTTCGCTAAGGTGCAAATGTGCTTTGGCTTGTGCCTCATGAACTAGGCTATGCCATTGAGCATCAGTACTTAGTGTTTGAAACGATTCCTTCATAACAACACCTCTACTTCTTCTAACGGCAGTTTTGAGCAATATCTTGATATAAGATTAGCAGCGTGTAATTCAGGTTCACGCTAAAACCATGAAATCACAGACATTTTAATAGACATTTGAGGTGAGCGACCCGCTATAATGCGCGCTAAATAAAGCCTATTGAGAACCATGACAGCGCCTCAGCAATTACAACAATCATCACCGTCTGCCTCGTTTCAGGGCATGATCCTCGCATTACAACAATACTGGGCCGCCAAAGGCTGCGTATTGATGCAGCCCTACGATATGGAAATGGGTGCAGGAACATTTCATCCCGCGACCTTTTTACGCTCGATAGGGCCCGAGCCATGGGCAGCCGCCTATGTGCAACCATGCCGCCGACCGACAGATGGCCGCTATGGCGAAAACCCCAACCGCTTGCAGCACTACTATCAGTTTCAGGTAGTGATCAAGCCCTCACCATTAGATATACAACAGCTCTATCTCGAATCGCTCAAAGTATTAGGTATCGATCCACTTGAGCACGATATACGGTTTGTTGAAGACGATTGGGAATCACCGACTTTAGGTGCTTGGGGATTAGGCTGGGAAGTGTGGCTCGATGGAATGGAAGTCAGTCAGTTCACCTACTTTCAACAAGTGGGTGGTTTAGATTGTAAGCCTGTCACAGGCGAGATCACTTATGGTTTAGAGCGTATCGCCATGTATTTGCAGGGCGTTGATAGCGTTTATGACTTAACCTGGTGTGAAGACGGTCCAGCAGGGCGTGTCAGTTATGGCGATGTCTTTCATCAAAATGAAGTTGAGCTATCAACCTATAACTTCGAACATGCTGACGTTGAAGCTTTGTTCAAAAATTTTGATCAATACGAAAGTGATAGCCAAGCATTAGTCGAAGCTGGATTGGCTTTACCTGCTTATGAAATGGTGTTGAAAGCTTCACACAGCTTTAATTTGCTCGATGCGCGCGGCGCAATTAGTGTCACCGAGCGAGCACGGTTTATTGGTCGCGTACGCAATTTAGCGCGGGCGGTAGCAACAACGTATTACGAGCGCCGTGAAGCACTCGGTTTCCCCATGTTAGACACGGGGTTAGATAAAGGGCTTAATGCCGATCAAAAAGGGGATGCAAAGTGAGCGCGCTCAACGACCTCTTATTTGAAATAGGCACAGAAGAATTACCGCCAATGGCCCTGTCACGTTTGGCCAAAGCACTGGCCGATGGAGTTGAGGCTGGCTTAACGCAAGCTAAGCTCGAATTTGACAGTATTCAACATTATGCCTCGCCGAGACGGTTGGCGTTTATCGTTAAAGATCTTTCTGCAGAACAACCTGATGTCGATAGTGAGCGTAGAGGCCCAGCGGTCGCGGTTGCTTTTGATGAGGCGGGTGAGCCAACTAAAGCCATGCAAGGTTTTGCTCGCTCATGCGGAGCTGACGTTAATGATCTAGAAAAACTAGAAACGGATAAAGGCGCTTGGTTTGTTTATCGCAGCGTCGTTAAAGGTAAGCCGCTGACAGAACTCTTACCAGATATCATTAAGCAATCCATTGCGAAATTACCAATACCTAAACGTATGCGCTGGAGTGATTTAGACGAAACTTTTGTTCGTCCTGTGCATTGGCTAGTGTTGCTCTATGGTGATCAAGTTTTACCGTATTCGCAGTTTGGTCAAAGCGCAGGTAATAAAAGCTATGGCCATCGTTTTCATTATCCGCAAGCTATTGAGATAAAGCAGCCCAGTGATTATTTAGCCACCTTAGAAAGCGCCTATGTACTTGCTGATATTGAAGTGCGTAACCAGCGCGTTATTGCAGCCATCAATGCGGCCGCGAGTGAGGCAGGTGGTGAAGCAGTTATTGATGATGAATTATTAGAATTGGTGGCCAGCATTGTTGAATGGCCGTCACCGATACTAGGCAAGTTTGACGATAGCTTTTTAACATTGCCTGAGCCAGCTATTGTTTCGGCATTAAAAGGCCATCAAAAATGCTTTCATGTAAAAAAAGGTAATAAATTGCTGCCTTATTTTATAAGCGTCAGTAACGTTGATAGTACTAATCCAACTGTAGTCGCTTCAGGTAATGAGCGAGTTGTTAAAGCGCGTCTCGATGATGCGGCATTTTTCTTTAACAAAGATCTCGAAACACCTTTGGCAGATTTAGTTGATGGTTTGAAGAAGGTTGTCTTCCAAAATAAGTTAGGTTCGGTTTACGAAAAAGTACAGAATATACGTGGCTTAGCACAGCATATTGCTGCTGCGCAAAAGCTATCTAAAAAAACATGTCAGGCGCTAGAACAGGCTGCGAGCTTATGTAAGGCAGATTTACAAAGCCATATGGTGTTCGAGTTTCCAGAGCTGCAAGGTGAAATGGGCTACCAATACGCACAGCGTTCGCCCAACAGCTTGCCTGATAATGTCGCGATAGCGTTAAAAGAATATTATTATCCACGTTTTTCTGGTGATGAGTTGCCGAATAGTGAGGTCTCACAAAGTTTAGCCTTGGCAGACCGTATTGATTCTATTGCAGCTTTGTTTTCTATAGATCAAGCACCAACAGGAGAGAGGGATCCTTTTGCATTGCGTCGAGCAGCATTGGGTGTTATTCGTATCGTTGTTGAAAAGTCATTAAATCTAAATTTAGCCCCATTGTTTGACGCGGCTTTAAATCAGCTATCAAACGATTTTGATAGAGAGAAAGTGCTGAGCACTATCGACAGATTTATACGTGGTCGTTTACGCGGTTATTATTTAGAGCAAGGCATTAGTCACGATACCTATGAGGCGGTAGACAGCGTTAGCGGTTTGCAACCTCATGATATAGATCGTCGCATCAAAGCATTAGGAGTTTTTCGCTCATTGCCAGAAGCAGCAGCCTTAGCAGCGGCCAATAAGCGTATCGCTAATATTCTTAAGAAGAGCGCAGAAGACAGTGATGCCACGCAAACTGTTGATGAGAGTCTGCTAGAAGACGATTCAGAAAAAACACTGTATAAACAAGTGCAATCACTGACGGCGGCAATAACACCATTAATCGCTAAAGGTAATTACGAAAAAGTGTTGTCAGAACTTGCGAGCTTGAAAGACAGTATCGATGCGTTCTTTGATAACGTCATGGTGATGTGTGACGATGAGAAGATTAAAAATAATCGTATCGCCTTATTGCTTTCAATAAGAAGATTGTTTTTGCAAGTGGCGGATATTTCTTGTTTACAACTCTAGGCGCTTGGCTAGTCTTGTACTTTAGGCTAAGGATAGCTGCGTATTGTGATGGTCTGGAAAATGGGCGGAGATAGGTTATGAAACTCGTTATTCTTGATCGCGATGGTGTGATTAACCAAGAATCGGATCGTTTCATTAAGTCGCCAGTTGAATGGAAACCCATCCCCAGGAGCATTGCTGCTATCGCAAGGCTTAACCGAGCGGGTTTTCGTGTTGTCGTAGCAAGCAACCAGTCAGGTATAGCACGAGGCTTATTTGACATCAGTATGCTAGGCCGCATACATGAAAAAATGCATCGACACGTTAGTGATGCCGGTGGCAGTATTGAGGCCATCTTTTTTTGTCCGCATGGCCCTGCTGATCAATGTGAATGCAGAAAACCCAAGCCAGGACTGTTTAACGATATTGCCGAGCGCTTACATATTGACCTAAAAGGTGTTCATGCGATTGGTGATTCTTTGCGTGACCTGCAAGCATCGTCAGCGGCGGGTGCAACGCCTGTGCTGGTGCGTACAGGTCGTGGAGAGCAGACACTGGAAAGCCCAGAGGAAATAATAGGCATTCCAGTTTATGACGACCTTTCGGCTGCGGCTGATGCCATTATTGACGGCAGCATCAACGACATAGCTAACGCTTAACACATTAAACGACAGTATTTATTTTTAACGCTTATGATTTTGTTTCGCTCCACACTCTATTTGATATTTTCATTAATCACGATAGTGATTTTCGCAGTCCTTGGCTTGTTGACGATCCCCTTTCCCTTTGAAGTGCGCTATGGCTTCATTAAGCAATGGGCGAGAATCAATTTATGGTGGCTTAAAATTAGTTGTGGCCTCCATTATCAAATCGTTGGTAAAGAAAATATACCTGACACCAATGCCATAATATTTTGTAAACACCAATCAATGTGGGAGACCATGGTGTTACAAAATATCTTCCCACCCCAGGTATGGGTGATGAAAAAAGAATTACTCAAAGTCCCGTTCTTTGGGTGGGGTTTAGCGATGCTAGAGCCTATAGCGATAGATCGTGGTGCAGGCCGTAAAGCCTTAAAACAGTTAAAAGAAGAAGGTGAGAAGCGAATGCAAAATGGCCGCTGGATCGTAATTTTTCCAGAAGGCACGCGTATGCCGCCGGGTGAGAAAGGCGCTTACCAAATTGGTGGCGCTATGCTGGCACAACATCATGCTGGTTTGGTGTTGCCAGTTGCGCACAATGCAGGAAGCTACTGGCCAAAAAAAGGTTTTTTGAAAAAGCCAGGTCTCATCACTGTTGCGATTGGTAAGCCAATTGATTGCCAAGGCTTGTCGGCACGAGAGATCAATGCGCGCGCAGAAGAAAGTATTGAGGCTATGATGGCAGAAATTTATTCGACGAATCCACCCAATTAATTTATTCAATTTAATTATTTATATATTAGGAGATCATTATGGCCATTGCAGATAAATCAGTTGTTGGTATTCAGTACACCCTTAAAAATGATAGCGGCGAAGAGTTAGACGGTTCTAGCGAAGGTGAACCATTAGTGTATTTACACGGCTGCGGAAATATTATTCCAGGCCTAGAAGATGCATTGCTAGGTAAAAACATAGACGATAGCTTGAACGTTACCGTAGAAAAAGCCTATGGTGAAAAGAAAGCAGAGATGATGGGTAAAGTTCCACTGAGTGCGTTCGAAGGTATGGGTGAACTAAAAGAAGGGATGCGCTTTGATGCTGAAGGCGCCGACGGTCATCGTCAAATGGTGGTGATTGAAGAAGTTGGTGAAGAAGAAATTACGATCAATGGTAATCATCCTTTAGCCGGTGAGACTTTGCATTTTGATGTGACGGTGGAATCGATTCGTGAAGCGACTGCTGAAGAGTTGGAGCATGGGCATGTGCATGCTCCTGGAGGTTGTGGTCACGACCACTAGGCTTTTTCTTTCTCGTCATTCCCGCGCAGGCGGGAATCCACTGTCTTGCCATACCCGCGTAGGCGGGTATCCATATATATCGGTTTTCTTCCTTAACATTGTTTTTCGCCCTTTTTGGGCGAGTTACTTTTGCGGTCAAAAGTAACCAAAACCCCAACTCCCACACAGCAGCCGCATTCCATGCGGTTCCCGAAATTTTTAGCAAAAAACGCTCGCTGCGGAACTCGCAGCAAAAAACGCTGCTCAAACAATCCTCGCTTGACCGCGTACTTTGCTGAAAATTTCGGCTGCTGAGAAGGTCGCCCACCCGCAAAACTGTTGGTTAGCATAGCTAAGTTATATTAATCGCTGCTAATATGTGATGGTAATAGGTTTTCGTGTATTCTTCTCAATACTGTATGAATATACATATTTAAGTTTCTTGGAGTTGATTGTGAGTAAAATTGAGTGGACCGAGAAAACTTGGAATCCTGTAACTGGTTGCACTAAAGTATCGCCTGGGTGTAAACATTGTTATGCCGAGACTATGTCAAAGCGGTTGCAAGCTATGGATGTGCCAGGTTATGAAAATGGATTTAATTTAAGCCTAATACCTTCTCGATTAGAACAACCTATACGTCGAAAAAAGCCAACAATGTATTTTGTTAACTCTATGAGTGACTTATTTCAAGAAAGTGTGCCATTTACGTTTATAGATCAAGTAATGGATGTGATTCGAAAAACACCATGGCATACCTATCAAATTCTCACAAAACGAAGTGAAATAATGCGTGAATATTTTGAATCACGTGTTGTTCCAGATAATGCTTGGTTAGGAGTGTCTGTGGAAGATAAAAAATATGGTAAGCCTAGAATTTATGATTTACAAAAAATAAGATCAAAAACCAGATTTTTATCTATAGAGCCATTATTGGAAAATTTAGGCAGAATACCGTTAGCAAAGATTCATTGGGTTATCGTCGGTGGTGAATCTGGATACGGTGCCAGGCCTATGAAAACGGAATGGGCTGTTGATGTAAGAGATCAGTGTGATAGAGCAGGCATTGATTTCTTTTTCAAACAATGGGGTGCATGGGGTGAAGATGGAAGGAAGCGAGATAAAAAAAGGAATGGAAGAAGTTTACAAGGAAAAACCTGGGATATGATGCCGGCAGCAGCTATGTAATTTAAATGTCATTTAATAGGGAAGGTTGAATGAACGAAAACTTGATACCATCTAATTACATAGGTAAAGAGCAAGCCTATGTAAAACACACAATTTTAAGAACTTACCTACAAAGGCTTTTTATGATTGTGGGTCAGAGTAGACAGCAAGTATTCAATTATGTGGATTGTTTTTCTGGGCCATGGCAAGAAAGCGATACTAGGCTTAGTGATACATCCATAGGCATTTCCCTGGAGCAGATGGCTAAATGCCAGGAAGGGCTGGAGAAACAATTTGGTCGGAAGGTGACTTTCAGAGCCTTATATGTAGAAAAAGACCCTGTCGCATATAAAAAATTACAGAATTTTTTATCGGAAAACCCATATCCAAATATCGTTGCAGAATCAATAAACGGTGATTTTTCAGAAAAGACATCTGACATCATCTCTTGGTGTGGGTCTAATTTTAGTTTCTTTTTTGTTGACCCTACTGGATGGAAGAACGTAGTAGGTATTCGAGCATTAGGTGATTTGCTTGCTCTTGAAAATTCTGAATTTCTAATTAACTTAATGTACGATTTTATAAATCGATTTATTTCTCTAGAAAAGCATGCTGGCGATATGATTGATTTGTTTGGTGAGGTGCCTAATTTTACTGATGAAGAGCCTTACGAAAGACAGTCTATTTTGCTGGGGCTGTATAGAAAAAACTTGAAGAACCATTATGGTGGTAGGACTGCATATGTTCCTATAGAGAAACGTGGGAAGGACAGGGTTCACTATTACCTAGTTTATCTCACTCGTCATAGTACCGGTTTAGATGTATTTAAAACCGAAGCTGAAAAAATGAATATAACCCAAAGGATAGTGCAAAATGAAAATAAATTGAGACAGCAGATTGGACAATCACCGATGGAGGATTTATTTGGGGTTGAATCTAGAGTAGGAGATAGTTTTATAGCTGACGACAGGCCTTTTGCGAAGGAGTATCTTTTGAAGCGTTTATCGTCATCACCTATATTGATAGATGCTGAAATATGGGCAGATTTTCTGGAAGAAACGGATTTGTATCCTAAAGATTTTCAGATGGCGATGAAAGAGTTAATCAAGGAAAATTTAGTTGTCAATCTTGATGCTGATGTATCAAGGCGGAGAACTAAAATTATAAAGCCCAAAAATAATGAAACTTGGTCTTTGAAAGACTGATAAATAATCAGCAAGAATATTTAGCTTTAGAATAAAAATATAGCTACTGTTAGTCATAACAACCATCTCATGGTTATAAATACTGTTCTGGCGTCAGAAATCACAATTGATGTGCCTTGCATTGAGAGTTATTGAGATTCGAAGGAAAGAAA
>JAADIY010000036.1:9850-15129 GCA_013151045.1 Gammaproteobacteria bacterium | reverse complement strand
AACGTTTCTTCTTCATATTGAGATCTCCTCGTTAGTACATTAACTAGAAATCTCACACAAAGCATGGCCTTATTTATGGGGGAAAGGTCAAGCGGCGAAGCGTTTAGCCAAAAAAGCAGGCTGACTAGACGCTGACTGATAATCACCGGGCTCTCTGTCACTTAATATTTTTTGCGCAAAGCGCTCACCAAAACGCGATATTGCCTTTTCCATACGCTGGATATCGACAATATCTGTACCGATACCCACTATCACTAAGCTCTTGCCTCAAGCATTAGACTACGCATATCTCGTACCGCGGACTCTAAACCAGTGAAAAGTGCCCTGGCGACTATTGAATGACCAATATTCAACTCATTAATACCTGCTATGGCAGCGACAGGCTTCACATTTTGATAATCTAAACCGTGCCCGGCATTCACTATAAGACCTAGACTTAAACCATGTTTTACAGCGTCTTGAATACGTTTTAACTCACGCTTACGTTCAGTCGAGGTTTTCGCTTCAGCATAATGACCGGTATGAATTTCTATCGCAGGTGCATCAGCGGATAGAGCCGCTTCAATTTGATTCTTATCTGGATCAATAAATAATGACACTTCTATATCAGACGCCGCTAACGCTGCGCTGGCATCACGCACTCGACCAAGATGGGACAAGACGTCTAATCCGCCTTCTGTTGTCAGCTCTTCTCTACGCTCTGGTACCAAACAACAATGCTGAGGTTTAACACGACCCGCTATAGCCACCATTTCATCGGTCACTGCCATTTCTAGATTCATACGTGTTTGCAATGTCTCTCTTAGCAAACGTACATCTCTGTCTTGGATATGGCGACGGTCTTCACGCAGATGCAAGGTGATACCATCAGCGCCCGCCTGCTCGGCCTCAATAGCCGCTTGTACTGGGTCCGGATAACGTCCTTCACGTGCTTGGCGTATTGTCGCAATATGGTCAATATTGACACCGAGCAATAAGTTTTGGCTTGCAGCCTTAATTGTCATGATTTATCTCGTTTTGTGTTAACCCCTTTTCAACAGCAATATTACGATACTGCTGAAACAATCGACGACTGCGTAAGGGCTTGTCTCCCAGATGATAAGCCAGAGTTTTTCTTAAGAGTCGCTTGGCATAACGCAGCTCATCGGGGTGATTTAATTGGCGCTGATGCAAAGCTAACAAAGTACTGCCACTTATCTCAACTTCAGAATTCGAAATCATTGCTGAATCGTCATCGACTCTCATCGGACCACGCGCGGGGTGATAAACATATTGATATTGGCTGCTGATCTGTTCACCTGTTTCAGACTCATAGTCGAGCATTAAGCCATAACCCAATTCTGCCAGCAAATCCATTTCAAAAAAACGTAATGCACATTCCTCATTCTTATTCACATTATGTTTTCCTGTCCCCGACAAGTTTTCTAACAACTGCTCATAATGGTGATACAGAGTCGCATGGCTATCACCACGCCCCATAGCTCGCATCAATAATTCATTTATATACAAACCAATAACTAAACGTTGACCAACTAGACTAAAAGGCAATTTTTTTTCTTCGGCTGAAGATAATGTGAACATTTCCCCACGCCCGGTCCAGGATACTAACAACGGCTGAAATGGCTGCAAAATACCTCTATAACGACACTTCGCTGCTTTGACGCCGCGTGCAACCACAGTCGCTCTACCATGTGTCTCTGAAAAAAGCTCGACAATGGCACTAGTGTCACGATAAGGGCGCGAATGCAGCACAAAGGCTGGGATCGATGAAACGGTATTATTTCTAACAGCCATAAGGCGATACGGTTTAATAAACTCTTAAAGGGTTGCTCAGTTTAGTCTTTATAACCAAGACTTTGCAAAGCACGCAAATTATCACTCCAACCACGTTTAACCTTAACCCATAATTTCAAAAACACTTTGCAACCAAATAACTCTTCCATATCTTGTCTGGCAGACTTACCCACTTCCTTTAATACCTCGCCACCCTTACCGACGACGATCCCTTTTTGTCCTTCTCTCTCAACCCAAATCAGCGCGTGAATATGGGTAATGCCTTTTTCTTCGGCAAATTGTTCTATCTCTACTGTCATCGAATAAGGCACTTCTTCTCCTATCCTACGCATCAGTTTTTCTCTAACAATCTCGGCAGCAAGAAAACGTGCGCTACGATCGGTTAATTGATCATCAGGAAACTGTGCCTCACTTTCCGGCAGGTGTTGCGTAATCGCTTTTTCAAAAGCGTCAATATTAATATCTTTTCTTGCAGACAAGGGCACGACATCTGCAAATTCTCGCTTAGCAGACAATTTCTCTATTTCTGGTAATAATTCATTTTTATTGGCCATCTCATCTATCTTATTAATAACCAAGACGACAGGCCGCTTAATATCGAGCATACTTTTTAGCATAAGCTGCTCATCATCGGTCCATTTTCTTGGATTAACGAGCCATGCAATCACATCAACATCATTCAAAGTATTCAACGCAGTCCGATTCATATAACGATTCATCGCTTTATCTGCATTGACATGCAAACCCGGCGTGTCGATGTATAAAATTTGTGAATCGTCTGTGGTTTTAACACCGAGAATGGAGTGACGTGTCGTTTGCGGTTTACGCGAAGTGATGCTGAGCTTTTGACCCATAGCGCGATTGAGCAAAGTCGATTTTCCTACGTTAGGCCGACCAACAATAGCTACATACCCACACTTAAATGTCATTAATAATCACTCACAAAGAATCAAGAATTATTAGCATCAATCACTAATAACATCGCAGCTGCAGCGGCTTGTTCGGCTTTACGACGAGAACCACCTTCACCCGTCGTTGTAGAGAGAGGCTTCTCCATTCGACACGCTGCAACAAATGTTTGTTTATGTCCCTCTCCAGACATGCTCTCTATTGTATAGCTAGGCAACGATAAACTTCGTGACTGCGCATATTCTTGCAATAGAGTTTTGGGATCTTTTTTCGCGTCGTCAAGACTGAGTCTTTCGTACTCTTTAAAATACAAGTAACGTATAAATGCCTGACTAGCATCAAAACCACCATCAAGATAAATCGCGCCGATTAACGCTTCAATTGTCCCTGCCAAAATTGACGAGCGGCGATGACCACCACTTTTCATTTCGCCTGAACCTAAAATAAGATGTTCAGCCAGATCAATATCGCGCGCTAGCTTAGCTAATGTGTCGCCCTTAACCAAGGATGCACGCATACGACTTAACTCGCCCTCATCAGCTTCTGGGAAACGTAGATATAAATCTTCAGCGACAACGAGATCCAATACAGCATCACCCAAATATTCCAGGCGTTCGTTATTCTGATTGCTAGCACTACGATGTGTCAGTGCTTGAGCAAATAATTTTTGCCCTACAATGCGATAGTCGAGTAAGGCCTCTATCGCTTTTAGGTTAAATGCTAGCTTCAACGAGGTAATATTTCTATTTCTTTATGGAATTTTGCTATCGCATCAATGTTACCCATCATTTCAACACGATCCTCATAATCTAAGGTTACGGTAAAGCCAGTTTTTGTTTTCTTGATATCAAAATCATCTACCTTCACCCTACTTACATTATCAATCTGCATTGTTTTTGTAAGCCGTCTAACAACATCACTTTTAGTCACCAATTTTTCTTTTTGCAAACGATTCATTATCGATGACACACTAAAATATTCGTAATAAACTGGATATAAACTCAATGTCACCGTGGTAAAAAAACCGATCAACGCTAATATAATCAACAGCCCCCAAAAACTAAAACCTTTTTGCTTATTTGTCATCAGCATCTATATTTGCCTCTGCGGTTATTGAATAGAATTACCTACACGACTAAATGATGAAAAATTCATCCAGATAAAAAAAGCTCGGCCTACCAAGTTTTCATCAGGCACATAACCCCAAAACCGGCTATCGTTACTATGGTCTCGGTTATCACCCATTACAAAGTACTCGCCTGCAGGTACTTTAAAAGTGTCCAGCTGTGAACGTCGCCGATCATCGAGCAAAATCTCGTGCTCTATTTCGCCTAATGATTCTTTTAGAACCAGGGCGCCTTTCATTTCATTAGTATCGCTCCATCCTGGATAATCACCAATAGTCTCCAGCCCTACCGGTTCTCCGTTTACATATACTCTTTTGTCTTCATAGTGAATCTCATCACCAGGCAAACCGACCACACGCTTTATATAATCAATATGCGGCTCATCTGGATAGCGAAATACAACCACATCTCCACGCTCCGGACTACCTAAATCAATTATTTTCTTATTGATAACAGGAATACGAATTCCGTAATCAAATTTATTCACTAATATAAAATCACCATTGACTAAGGTTGGCATCATTGAGCCTGAAGGAATGCGAAATGGTTCAAATATAAAGGAACGCACTATAAATACAATCAATATAACGCTAAATATTGATCGGGCATAATCAATAAGAATAGGCTCTTTTAATAATTCAGTTTCATTGTCACTGGGTTCACGCTGCTCGCTCTCAACCTTTTTATATAAGGCCCAACGCTTTCTTCCAGCTCCAACCAAATCGAAGGCCCAAATCGCTCCACTGACGAGCAACACGCTCAACATAATGGCAGCAAAATCAAAATGCATTACTTTCTCCCAACCTGTAGCACGGCGAGAAACGCTTCTTGAGGTATTTCAACTGAACCTACCTGCTTCATGCGCTTCTTCCCTTCTTTTTGTTTTTCTAATAGCTTACGTTTTCGCGATACATCACCGCCATAACACTTGGCTGTGACATTCTTGCGCAATGCTTTTACCGATTCGCGAGCAATAACATGGTTGCCTATAGCCGCCTGAATAGCCACATCAAACATCTGCCGAGGAATTAGCTCTTTCATCTTTTCAGCTAACTGCCTGCCGCGTGTATAAGACTGGTCGCGGTGGACAATAGACGATAAGGCATCCACTTTCTCACTGTTAATCAATACATCTATTTTTACAAGATCAGCCTCTTCAAAACGAATGAAGTGATAATCTAACGATGCATAACCACGGCTCACTGACTTTAAGCGATCAAAAAAGTCGAGAACCACTTCGTTCATTGGCATTTCATAACTTAAGGCCACTTGATGGCCTAAGTATTCTAAACGTTTTTGCACACCGCGCTTCTCGATACATAAGGTAATAACCGCACCAAGGTAGGTCTGTGGAACGAGTATATTAGCCAATATAACTGGCTCGGCAAGAATAGCGATTTTGTTTACCGCTGGCAGTAAAGCTGGGTTGTCGACCATTACCACTGTACC
>JAADIY010000036.1:0-9818 GCA_013151045.1 Gammaproteobacteria bacterium | reverse complement strand
TTGGCGCCGTTATAATTAACTCGAGGTTATATTCTCGTTCGAGGCGCTCTTGCACAATCTCCATATGCAACATACCAAGAAAACCACAACGGAAACCAAAACCTAAGGCTTGTGATGTTTCAGGCTCATAAAACAGCGACGTATCATTAATACGTAACTTCGCTAAGGCATCTCTTAAGTCTTCATAGTTTTCTGCACTAACAGGGAATAAACCTGCAAAAACTTGCGGCTGTACAGTTTGAAAACCAGGTAATGGCTCTAATGCAGGATGATCACTATCCGTTAAGGTATCACCAACTGGCGCACCATCAACCTCTTTAATGCCAGCAATAATAAAACCTACTTCACCTGTTTTTAACGTATCTTGCGGCACTGCTTTTGGCGTATAGATACCAACTTTGTCAGCAATGTAACTGCGGCCTGTTGACATCACTTTAATACGCTGACGTTTTTTCACGCTGCCGTTCATGATACGAACTAAGGAAACCACACCTAAATAATTATCAAACCAGGAATCAATAATCAAGGCTTGTAGTGGTGCATCGGGGTCACCTTTCGGAGCAGGTACGCGCTTAACCAATTGCTCTAAGAGCTCATTAACGCCTACCCCTGTTTTTGCACTAACACTCAAAGCATCATCGGCAGCTATACCGACAATTTCTTCAATCTCATTAATGACTCTAGCTGGGTCAGCAGCAGGCAAATCAACCTTATTTAGCACGGGAATCACTTCAAGTCCAAGATCAACCGCAGTGTAACAATTGGCGACTGTCTGAGCTTCTACACCCTGGGCTGCATCGACAACCAATAGTGCGCCATCACACGCTGCTAAAGAACGTGAAACCTCATAGGAAAAATCGACATGGCCTGGTGTATCAATAAAATTCAGTAGATATTTCTGACCATCAGATGAAACGTACTCTAGCGATACGCTCTGTGCCTTGATAGTAATGCCGCGCTCACGCTCAAGATCCATAGAATCGAGTACTTGAGCCGCCATTTCACGCTCGGCCAGACCACCACAAATCTGAATAAAACGATCAGCAAGCGTGGATTTACCATGATCAACATGGGCAATAATGGAAAAATTACGAATGTGCTGCATTGGCAAGAACGAAGGGCCCAAAAAAGGGCCCATCTTAAACGATATTAACGCCTAACGACATCTAAACCTATAGCTACCTGGGTGTTTTGCTCATAAATATGTGCTACCAATCCTGCTAACGGTCTACTTTCAGTGCCAAGAATATAGGCCCGCCATTACGCTGAACCAGTAGGGGTACTGATTTGCCCGCTGGGATTTCTTCCACCAAACCATCAAATTGCTTCGCACTTTTAACATCAACCTGGTCAATCTTAAGAATAATATCGCCCTCACGAACACCCGCACGCGCAGCAGCGCCCCTACTCACGTCACTAGCAATAATCCCATACTTACCTACTTCTGCTTGTTTGCGCTGTTGTGAACTCATATCAATCACAACGACACCAATACGCTCAACCTCTTTTTCACCCCTCTGTCTTTTATTGAGACTGGCAGGACGAGCTTCAGCCTCACCGGGTAATTCACCAATTCGTACGCGCAGGACTTTTGGCTTACCTTCGCGAATGATATCGACTTTGACCTGATTGCCCACTTTAACGCGACCAACAACTGGGGGTAGCGATGATGAACTCGGTAAAGGACGGCCGGCAAACTTCAATATCACGTCACCAACCTGAAAACCAGCTTCTTCTGCCGGACTATCAGACAATACTCTAGAGACAAGTGCCCCTTCTGGCTTATCCATGCCAAATGATTCGGCAAGATCACGTGTTACATCCTGAATTAACACACCTAACCAACCACGAGCCACAACACCGTGATCTCTCAGTTGATCGCTAACTTCTACCGCAAGATCAATAGGAATCGAAAACGACAATCCCATAAAGCCGCCAGTACGGCTAAATATTTGTGCATTGACGCCAACGACTTCGCCGTTTAGGTTGAATAAAGGCCCACCTGAGTTACCAGGGTTAATCGCGACGTCTGTTTGAATAAACGGGACATAGTTTTCACTAGGTAGGCTACGAGATTTAGCGCTGACAATACCGGCTGTCACGGTATAGTCAAAACCAAACGGTGATCCGATAGCAAGAACCCACTCACCCACTTTTAGTGCATCTGGTGAGCCAATTTTCACTACGGGAAGGTCCTCATCCGCATCGATTTTCAATACTGCTATATCGCTACGCTTATCACTACCTATCACCTCAGCAACAAATTCTCGGCGATCACTTAATCTAACAATCACCTCATCAGCGCCATCAACAACATGGTGATTAGTTAAAACCAAACCGGACTTATCAAAAATAAACCCAGAGCCTAATGAGCGCGGTTTAAATTCTTGTAAAGATTCTTCGTTATTTTCGCCTTCCTCATCAAGAAATCGCTTAAAGAAATCATTAAACGGACTGTCTTCTGGAAAACCGGGCAATGCGTGATCATTTGATACATTGCCACGCTTAATTTTTTGCCTTGTACTAATATTAACAACAGCCGGTGCTGCCTGCTCAACTAGCTCGGTAAAATCAGGCAATCCTTTAACCGCTGCATTTGAAATCAGCGGTACAGACACAACTAATATCAGAAACCCAACGATCGATAACTGCTTTAATTTTAATGCCTTCATTTCAACGATTACCTTTATATGTTAATACTTTAATTATGACAAGCTGCCGCTGTAACTGGTTCAGCATCTACTACGCTAGCAATAACGGGATCATAGCGCTTATCATTTCCCATGCGTTTTGAAAATTGCTTTAGCCACCAAATTCCAGCAAACATACCGAACACTGCAAGTGCCACCGAAAGACCTTCTGCATAGTGACTAAACATGGGGTCAAATAACGACTTACCAAGCATCGCCCCTAAAAATGCACCTATAAAAAGACCAAACAACGGGATCATATAAACAGCGAATGAACCTCGAATTAACGCAGCCGCATCGAGCTGTATAGTAACAACATCACCTACCTTTACAGATAAGGGGTCAACAACTTTAATTCGGTTACGACGCGCGCCTAATACCTTAGAGAGAACCGCAGACCCGCAACCTCCGCGCAGACTACAACCACCACACTGTGTTTGCCGTGTTTTTTCAACCCACGCAACACCATCGGCAACGTCCACTACCAGCGCCTGTTCTTCCATTAGCGCTGACTCATGCGCGTTTGAATAACTGCATCACCAATTTCTTTTACCGTCAGCGGCGGCACCTCACCAACAACTGTAATTTGATAACCATCAATGACTCTTCCATAAGCACTCAATGCACCCACACGAGATGCACCAATCAGCCCATCACTTTTGCTTTTTGATGGCTCAATATAAATAGATACCGATGCCAAACCGTCCGTGACCATCAAATAAGCCACTGATTTCTTATCACCTAAAGACACCTCGTCTTGACTTTGTGCGCGCCAAAACCCTAACGGTGAACCTGAAATATTCCAGAATATTTCACTATCAACACTGCTTACCGCTTTATCTATAACGGCACTTCGACTTTTGGCTATCAAATCAGTGTCATAGAGAACTGCGTCTAGTAATTCCTCACTAGGCTCAGCCATCAGTTCGATATCAGAAAACATAATATGCTCAACCACTTCTCCGTTCTCGTTAAGCAATTGCGATCGCGATAAAAATCCTGTTTTTAAATCAACCCAAAGACGATAGCTATAACGATGCTTATCTTTCGGTAAAATCGTAATAACCTGACTTTCATAGCCAGCGACACGGTCCTTTTCTGCCAGTTCAAATTCATAGTTTTCAGATAAGCGCTCGAAATTGGCATTGATCCGAACCGCTAGCGGAATATCTCTACCGTCTTTATCAACCAATAACGGCGACCCTATATTCATTAAAAAAACATTACCCTGTTGATCGCGGATAAGCTCCTGGTCTTTACCACTCAAACTAACAATACGTTCACGTGAACCCTTATCACCAACGACATGGACTATTTCCATCAACGAGGTTTCGCCGTCTCGGTTATAGACAAAGCGACCCTTGTAACTCAACTCAGTGGAAGCATGTGCCATGCGTTCAAACCAAAGTTTAATATCGCCTGAGGGACCAGCATGAGCAATAGGAACTAACAAGAAACTCAAAAATAGAAAAATGATAGCGACTGCTGTTTGAATATTACGTTTAATCATTATCATTTCCGTTAAGAGTATTTACTATAAAACAAACTTAACGCCTACCTTCTATATTCAACCGAACGCACATAAGGCAGCAAGCCATCATGCATAGGATAACTTCGCGAGCGCACAGCATGATTCGCCAAATACGTTGCTAATTGATCACTAGTGACATTCGGTATTTGCCCAAGGGCAACAACGGAAGACGGCCTTGTAACGACACCGCTTTCTTCAGACTGCGCTAGGGTTGGAATGTCTGAAATTGTCGCACGTTCAATTTGAGTGACAGTAACAACCGCAACAATCAAAGCCGCAGCGGCAACAAAACCATAAGTAGGCTCAAAACCAAAAAATGATTTTTTCTTGGTGATCACTGGGCTCACCACTTGATGATGAGGTTCCTGAGCAATAGCATTGCTGACTCGGTCAAACAGCGCTGGCGCTATTTCATCAGGCAAGTTTTTCTTCAGCGTATCACGCACAAGGTGATAATTGTGCCATGTACGCTGAGCATTGGCGTTATCAACCAGCTCATCGGTCAAACGTTTACGTTGCTGCGCATCAAGCTCACCGTCAACCAAAGCTGATAAAGATTCGTCTACATCAATTTTCATTTTACTAAACCTAATTCCTTAACAAACCATCTAACCGATCATTAATCGACTCACGCGCTCTAAATATCCTCGAACGTACCGTACCAATCGGGCATTCCATCGCTTCTGCGATTTCTTCATAACTCAGACCTTCTAACTCGCGTAAAGTTACAGCAACACGCAAATCTTCTGGCAAAGCCTCAATTGCCGAAAACACTGCTTCCTCAACTTCATCACGCTGCAGTAGGCGCTCAGGTGTTGCAATATCACGTAATTCTGGACTTGATGGCAGTCCACCCAAAACTTCATCATCAATATCCATCATTCTTGGCTTACGCCCCTGCGACACCAAATAATTTTTCGCCGTATTAATGGCTATACGATATAGCCATGTATAAAACGCACTGTCTCCACGAAACTTCGGTAGTGCTCTATACGCTTTAATAAATGATTCTTGTGCTACGTCATACACCTCAGACTGATCACGGATATACCCCGAGATAAGCTTGATCAGTCTATGCTGATATTTCAGCACCAATACATCAAATGCTTTCTTATCTCCCCGCTGCACCCTCTCTACTAATTCTTTATCAACCATTTAACTGCCCTTTGGGGCTATCCCCTCGACCGCTCTTATGACGGTTCATTCCCCTAGACAGTGTTGGTAAATAAGAGTTCATGGCTTGTCCGGAATTCTTTCGCAAAATATTTCTCTATCTTCCCTGATATTCGCCTCAACTCAACAGCGACACATTCATAGCATGTTAATTCTGCATTAAGTCGGTAAGCGGGCAAAAACTATGCGCAATACCCATTTTTTATCTTACGTATTATATAGTGTGTGCAACTAAACAGATTGTACCATCTATGAAACCCTACCAATATGATGCCCTTGTCCTAGGAGCCGGAGCAGCCGGACTGACTCTAGCACTACGGATACCAAAACACATTCGTGTGGCCGTGCTTGCCAAAGGATCATTAACTGAAAGTGCCACACTTTACGCTCAAGGTGGCATATCCGTAGTACTCGATAAAAATGACTCAGTTAAGGCACACATTGAGGACACATTATCGGCTGGTGCCGGACTATGTGATCAAGATACGGTGCGTTATGTCGTAGAAAATGCCAAACGAAGCATTGAATGGCTGATAGAAAATGGTGTCGCATTTACTCGAAATAATGACAAAAAAAATGACTATCATTTAACAAAAGAAGGCGGACATAGCCACCGACGCATCATTCATTCCGCTGATGCCACTGGCTATGCGGTAGAAACCTCGCTTGCAGAACAAGCACGCAATGCCGTCAATATCGATATATTCGACGAACATATCGCCATTGACCTCATCAAAAAAGACGGTCGTTGCGTCGGTGCTTATGTTTTAAACAAAGGCACTTATCAAATTGATGTCTTTAGTGCCAAAGCGACGGTACTCGCAACCGGCGGAGCAGGGAAAGTTTACCTGTACACCAGCAACCCCGATGTCTCGACAGGCGACGGTATAGCAATGGCCTGGCGCGCAGGCTGTCGCATCGGCAATATGGAATTCATTCAATTTCACCCTACCTGCCTTTACCACCCTGATGCAAAATCCTTTTTAATGACAGAGGCATTGCGTGGTGAAGGAGCAAAATTAAGACTGCCACCATCACAAAATTCTACAGACGGTAAATCAGATGAAGGCCAAGCCTTCTTACATAAATTCGATCCACGCGGAGAATTAGCACCCCGTGACATTGTCGCCCGTGCTATTGATCATGAAATAAAACGCCTCGGATTAGATTATGTCCATCTAGATATTAGCCATCGAGATACTGAGTTTATTATCGAGCATTTCCCAACGGTTTATGAGCGCTGTAAAGAATTTGGCTTTGATTTAACCAAGCAACCCATACCCGTCGTACCTGCCGCTCATTACCTATGTGGTGGCGTAGTCGCCAGCATTGATGGTAAAACCGATTTAGAGGGTTTGTACGCCATTGGCGAAACCGCATGTACTGGCTTACATGGCGCAAACCGCATGGCTAGTAATTCCTTACTTGAATGTTTAGTTATGGCCGATGCAGCAGCGGACAGTATTACTACTCTAGTAACGGCGGTTGATCATCCGCAAAAAATTGATCCCTGGGATGCCAGCCGCGTTACACCCTCGCCAGAAACCGTGGAAATTAATCATAACTGGGATGAGCTCCGACGCGTCATGTCTGACTACGTCGGCATTGTACGAAGCAACAAACGTCTTAAATTAGCGCGCAAACGTATAGATAACCTAAAACAAGAAATTCATGATTTTTACGCCAATCACAATGTTTCAAATGACTTGATTGAATTACGTAACTTGGCAACCGTTGCCGATCTAATTGTTCGTTCGGCAATGCAACGCAAAGAAAGTCGCGGCCTTCACTACAATTTAGACTATCCTGACATGAGTGATTCTGTCACGAACACTTATTTATCGCTTGACGAATAGACGCTAGGCATTGATAAGCGGTGTCTTTTTCCTAACAATCTCCATTCGGTATTGCTGAAGACGCAAATAAACGCGTAACTGCCGATGCTGATCACCGCTCATACTATCTCGCAACATAGGTAACGAAAGTACTCTTCCATTTTCAGTTTTTAAACGCAAGATAACGAGTGAAGGATGGAGATAAGTATCACCCATTATTATTGCGCGCTCCACATTATCATCAGCAAACTGTAAACGGACTTGAGCTTCATCTTTTAATACAATACTGCAAGGCATACAGCGCTTGGTGAGATAAAACCGATTCAAATAAAATACCAAGCTAGCAAGAATCATTATTAGTAGAGCTATTTTTATTATCACTTCTGCTGTCAATACTAATACCAGTAACGCACACCAAGCATGGGCGATCATAATAATGAATCGCAGCCTTTGCGACACTTGCACTTCAAGATGTAAGGGCAGCGCGTATTTTCCCGATAACATCATTAGTTTCTCCATCCTTAGAGACTGTTTTCAACATCAAATAATCAAGCAACTCATTATCTGACTCCGTTAACAACTGCTCAAAACATTGTTGCTGCGTACTATTTAAATCAACGTAACCACGATCAAGAAAATTTCCTAAGAGTTCATCCAGCTCTGCCAAACCACGACGGCAACGCCAGCGCAAACGTGATATTTCCATTAAGGACACCTTTATATGGAATCCTTAAGCATTTTTTTCTTCAACTCACCAATAGCATGAGAAGGATTCAATCCTTTAGGGCAAGCATCGACACAATTCATAATAGTGTGACAACGAAATAAACGATAAGGACCGTCCAATGCTTTTAAACGTGTCGCCGTACCTTGATCTCGACTATCTGCGACAAATCGATAAGCTTGTAATAATGCGGCTGGCCCGCGAAAGCGTTCAGGGTTCCACCAAAAAGAGGGGCAAGACGTAGTGCAACATCCACACATAATACATTCATACAAGCCATCAAGTTTGTCACGCTGAGCAGGCGACTGCAAAAACTCATCTTCGGGGACAGGATCATGCACCATCAAATATGGATCCACCGCTCGATAGTGATGATAAAACTGGCTCATATCTACAACCAAATCTCGAATAACCGGCATACCCGGTACGGGTCGAATTTCAATCGGTTGTTTCAACTCACTTGCTGGGGTGATACAACTTAATACATTACGACCATTAACATTAATCGCATCTGATCCACACACTCCTTCACCGCATGAATGGCGAAAACTCAATGTCTCGTCTTGCGCTTTAACTTGCTTGATAATGTCTAACAGCATCGCCCCTTCATTAACACTATCAAGTTTGTAATGTTGAATATACGGCTCTGTGTCAACTTCTGGATTATAGCGATAGATATTAAGCTGCATTAGTACACCCGCTCCTTCGGAGGAAATGACGCGACAGAAATCGGTTTCATTCTCACCGGTTTATAATCCACAACACCCTCTTTGAGATGATACAAAGAGTGCTTAAGCCAACGCTGATCGTCGCGCTTAGGATAATCAATGCGGGAGTGCGCACCACGGCTTTCACAACGCGCTAAAGCAGACTCTACCGTTGCAATCGCTATATCAACCAAATTCTCCAGCTCAAGTAATTCAATTCTTGCGGTATTGAAAACCTGACTGTGATCTTGTAAATAGACATTATCTAGTCGCTGCTTAATCGCTTTGACCTTAACAACACCGGTAGCTAACACTTCCTCGGTGCGAAAGACACCACAGTATTCTTCCATTACCGCTTGCAGCTCTTCCCGTAAATCGACAACGGTCTCGCCTTCACCTTGCTTATCCCAGCGCGCCAAACGCGCAATAGACGCAGCAATGCCATTTTCATCAAAGGCTTTGTGATAACGGTTCTCTGCTAAATACTCAATAATATGATTAGCCGCTGCGCGACCAAAAACAATAATATCGAGCAAGGAATTACCCCCTAGTCGGTTTGCACCATGTACCGATACGCAGGCGCACTCCCCCGCCGCATACAGACCGGGCACTGCCTCTTCTGCGCCTCCGGCAACAGAGCGCATAACTTGTCCATAGCGATTCGTCGGAATACCACCCATCGTATAATGCGCTGTTGGAAACACCGGGATGGGGTCTTTGATAGGGTCAACCCCCAAAAACGTCATCGATATTTCACGAATATTCGGTAAGCGTTTTTTAATTATATCAGCGCCAAGGTGATCGAGCTTCAACAATACATAATCTTTGTTATCGCCACATCCACGCCCATCTCGCACTTCTGTAGCAATTGCACGACTCACCACATCGCGGCTCGCTAAATCTTTGGCATGCGGCGCGTAGCGTTCCATAAAACGCTCGCCTTCACCGTTAATTAAATAACCGCCTTCACCACGCACCCCCTCAGAAATCAGCATGCCCTTGCCTGCTATACCTGTCGGATGAAATTGAAAAAACTCCATGTCTTGCAACGGTATACCAGAACGCAACGCCATCGCCATTCCATCACCGGTGTTGATACGCGCATTAGTATTGGTACGAAATAATTGTCCAGCACCGCCGGTTGCGATCAGCGTCGTC
>JAADIY010000044.1 GCA_013151045.1 Gammaproteobacteria bacterium | reverse complement strand
GCTTCCTTGCTATATCCCGTTGCGCTTTAATATTCATCTCTCTTACTCCTAGGCAGCTTATTTACAGTGTAAACTGTCTACCTAGGTTAAGACTTTTATATGTTAATATTGTAATTTGTTCTGGGTTATTGAGTTGACTGGTGTCCCGGAGAGGATTTGAACCTCCGACCCTTCGCTTAGGAGGCGAATGCTCTATCCAGCTGAGCTACCGGGACAGTAATGTCGTTGTCCCGTATTGTAACGTCTCAAATGCCACTCTAACAGCTTAATTAAGCTGCATGGTTTTGCTGGTATGCTCTATCGGTTTCGGTAATAAACTGTGCAACGGTGTGTTGTTGTAATTTAGAGAGGCTGCAGAACTTTGCACCAAACGTACCTGCTCTATCATCACGGTGTCTGACTTCGATCGCACATAATACGTCGCGTTCTGGTAAGTGTACTAAGCAGTCTTGATAGAATGTGCCTGGGGTAATGTTTTCTATATGTTGTTCCGGTATCTTGGCAGCAACACCATCGACAGATAGATTGATTAGTTCACCATGAATAGGGCCTAGCTCTGGGTGGGAGAGTACAATTTTGACCTCATCTGGCGGTGCAATTCTATAGGCTAGTCTTTGTTGCGTGTAAAGTATGTGGTTAGGTATGGCTACTTGAAAGAAATCGGGCAGACAGGTGTAATCATCTTTGAATACTTTAGATGTCCAATTAATTTTAGCATTATTTAGAAAGACTTCGATATCGATGTTTCCAGAGCTATGTAATAATTGATTGCCGCTCTCTGGGCGAAGTAACTCTAATGACATTGATTGCTCTTGTGGGTCTATATCAATAATTGAACTGAAATAAGTGGTGTTGGAACCATTAACACGAAGTCTTAGAGTAGCAACTTGACGGTTTGCGATCTCAAGTAATTGTACGATGCGATCCTGATCTACAATATCCTTTGCAGAGCTTATTGATTTATCCATTTTTATCCTCCTTTTGAGGATTACAGGTTATGGCTAAGTTTTTGACTAGTACGTAGCTTGTTTTGTTCCCTGAAAATTAAACGCTACCGACAGCAGAGCTATATCGATTATGAGTCATTTTGCCCATGTGGTTATAAGCGCTGTTGCTTTGTGGGAGTTGTCCACGTAGTACGTTTAGTGCCATTTCAGTTTTTCTTTGGCTTAGGCTGATAATGCGGCCATTTATTTGATTTTTATCGTTGCATAATTGCAGTTGACGGTTAAGGCTGTCCCAGCTTTGTAGTAATGCTTGGGAGGGGTCTTTTTGAGATAGGAAGCGACCTACGCTGCCCAATTCCCTTCGGTAACCCATGTTAGTCACTAATTGTAATCGTTTTCGTGCGCATGTTTCTAATTCTGTTAGAAGCATACGTTTTTGTTGGCTGGTTTCGTTAATTTTGGCAGTATCAGAATTTGCCAATGCATTAGATTCTTGTTCGAGAATACTAATCATAGTTTTGGTTAGTTTTATTTCTTCACTAAGCTGATTAAGAAAGTCTCTATGCATGGCTTGCCTACTAAGCGATTTTATTCGCTATCCAATTCAAAGCTGATAATTTTATCTGCTACACGTTCTGGGTTAATCTCAAAGTTACCATTATTTAAAGTGTTGCGTAACTCAGAGACTCTTTGGTCGTCGACGATAGGTACGGCTCTTAGTTGGTCTTCAATTTGCCTCAATTTTGTCGCGGTATCGGTAATGTTGACGACGTCTTGTGACGACGATTGAATGCTACCTGAGCTAATTCTTGCTGTATCAGTACCACTATTTCTAGATGCAGCGGTACTGCGCGCATCACTTAATTGGCTGGTACTGTTTCTTGTAATTTCAATTGTCAAAGTTGGCTCCCACTTAGCTTAAGGGTATCTTAGCAGTTATAGCGGCTAAGATTTCTTTAGCTTTAGTTCATTACAGTGTCACTGTAACAATTCCTTGTGACGTGACCACTGCATTGATTATACGATGAGAGTTTAAGTTTTTCACTGCTATGCGCTCTCCATTTGCGCCATCTGCTAGTGCTTCGCCATACATTCTTACTTCTACACCCGATAATATTGCTCTTATGGTGACTTTCTCACCACGGCTAATCAGTTGTTTTCTATTGACTGAATTCGGCGTAATGGCTTTGCCGCCCACTAATGTGCGTTTTGCAACCATGTTGATGACATCATCTAGGCTATTAAAGTAACCGTGGCGTAAATTTGTCAGTTCCTTCTTCTCAAGATGTATATCATTTTTAGATAGTACGGTTCCTCGCGGAATACCTTGTTTGGCAACGACAATGTTATCAAATTGACGGACTGTTGCACCTAAGTAGAATTTCCAAGGTTTAGGGCTACTGCATTTGACTGCAACGGCTATGCGTCCCAGGGGCGCCCCAGCGCCGCGAATCGATGTTTCTAAAGGATGGTCACACGCATTTAAGCGTAGGCGGGGATCTAGAGCATTCAACTGGACTTCAGTATTTTTATTGTCGGCACCCGTTTTTTTTATAATATGTTGGTATACCGCTTTTTCAATTGAGTCGTGGCTTTGCAATGCTGTAGCTGAGTTAACACTCAGGGGTAGCACTAGCGTTAGCATCATCAAAAACCGGTAAATTATTTTAGTATTTTGTGTCATAGTGAAATCATTGCTTTTAGGCATTTGTTAAAGCAATAAACATGCCGAGTAATGAGCCATCAAGCTTAGGCAGGTTCGGCCGATAAACGGCATGGATATCTCTAAACTTGGGAACTGGGATGGCGGATGCAGCGTTACAAATACGGACTGGGCAGTCACTAAATTCTGGTGAAAGCCGACTAGATCTCCTGCTTTTCGACTTAACTGACGATAAGTTGTTTGGTATCAATGTTTTTAGAGTCAGTGAGGCACTACCTTGCCCGCATTTATCGCAATTACCTAGTCCAAGCCCATATGTGGTTGGGGTAGTTTATGTGCGCGGCATGAATGTGCCGGTTATTGATTTGGCTAAGGCAATTGGTTGCCGCAATAGGCAGCCGATGGATAAATCATCCATTATAGTGTGTGAGTCGGGTGATCGATCTTATGGTTTTTTAGTGAGACAGGTTAAGCAAATTGTTAGCCTGTCATGGTCAGAAGTGAGTCCGCCACCAAAGGCACTAGCAAAAACCTGTAGTATTAGTTTTATAGCACACACTGATGACAACCAATTTATTCAGGTTGTCGATGTTGAACATATTTTCGATATTATCGATCCACCGCCACCTAGTCATTATGATGAGTGTGATTGGGTGTCAAAAAATGAACTGAGTGGAATGCATGTGCTTGTTGTCGAAGATTCGAAAATTGCTATGAATCATTTAACATGTTTTCTAGATTATACCGGTGCTGTCTGTACATCAGTTGAAAATGGACAAGAAGCACTAAAGATAATTAAAGAATGGGGTAGCTCTGGTGAGGGGATGTTGGAGCGTTTATCGGTCATAATTTCTGACGTAGAAATGCCTATTATGGATGGTTTAACCTTGGCTAAGGAAGTAAGGAAAGATCATCGTATGGACAATGTTAGCGTGTGTTTACATTCTACTTTAGGAAACCTATTGAACCAACGCACTGCAGATGAAATCCAAGTCGACGCGGTGATTCATAAAGGTGATTATCCGAATTTGCTAAACGCGATGAGGTTAAAAAACAATAGAGCACAAGCCGCTCATTAGTGTGTTTTGCTAGAGCCTTAATAAGAATGAAAAAATGTTAGCAAATGTTAACACTAGCAATGGTGATAGGCGCCAAGTCCGTGTAACAGATGCAGGCACGCTTGATGCGAGCGATTACAACGCGTTTTGTACGTATTTAGAGCATCTATGCGGAATCGTGCTAGGTAAAAATAAACAGTACCTTGTTACTAGCCGTTTAGCGCCGTTACTTGAAAAATACTCCGTAGACTCTTTTTCAGAATTAATTGCACTGATTGTTGAAGGTAAGCAGAGGGTATTAGCAGCGCAAGTTGTTGACGCGATGACGACAAATGAAACGTCATGGTTTCGAGACCAATTTCCGTTTGAAATTTTAAAGCACTACATATTTCCAGATATGATTGAAACGGGACGTCGACGAGTCAATATCTGGTCGGCTGCATGTTCTTCAGGTCAGGAGCCTTACTCAATTAGTATGGCGATTGCAGATTTTCTTGATGCTAATCCAAAATCCTTCCTTAATCCAAGAATTGTGTCTACAGATATTAGTTCGGCTATACTTGATGATGCTAGAAAAGGTATTTATGACAATGCCGCCTTATCTCGCGGTTTGAGTGTTACACAGAGACGACGTTTTTTTGATACGATTGAAAAAGGTTTTCAAATTAAGTCAGAAATTAAAAGCCGAATTTCTTTTCAATTACTTGATTTGCAAAAAGATTATGCAATGCTGGGAAAGCAAGACATAGTTTTTTGTCGTAATGTTTTGATCTATTTCTCTTCATCGTTGCGGGATAAAATCATCGAACGCATGATTGCCAATATGAATCCTAAGGCGTATCTTTACTTGGGCGCATCAGAGTCTCTTGGTGACTTCGCTCGGTATTTCACCACCATCCGTGAAAACGGTGGACTGGTCTATCAATTAAAGTAATACCGCTTGCCGCTTTTAGCGGCACTCCGTTGCCTTGTGGCTTCTCAATTCTGTTGAAAGTCATATAAATACAGGCCTATACCCCTGATAGCCATACTTGGCACAGAGGTTGCGTTAAGTCCGTCAAACGACACAGAGTTTGATGAGATGAAAATCAGTTTTGAAAATGCTTTAGGGGTTCACGCCGATGCGCTAGCACTTAGAAGCAAGCGCCTGGAAGTCCTTGCATCGAATTTAGTCAACGCTGATACGCCTGGATATAAAGCACGTGATATAGATTTTCGCACAGCATTAAATGAAGCCTCTTCAACTGCTGATGCAAGTCAACTTAAGACTACGCGTGCGGGTCATATTAGTCTCGGTTCGGGCATATCAAACATTAATTTTGAAGTTCAATACAGAATTCCTACTCAACCTTCTAGAGATGGCAACACGGTAGAAGCAGAAGTTGAACAAGCAGAGTTCGCTAGAAATGCAACACAGTATCAAGCAAGTTTGCAGTTTTTAGGCGGTCGTTTCCAGGGTTTACGTAAAGCGATTACGGGAGAATAACGATGGCACTATTTGGAGTATTTGATGTGGTGGGTTCTGCGATGAATGCGCAGACAATCCGTTTGAATACAACGGCGAGTAACCTTGCTAACAGTAATACGGTTTCAGAAAATCCTGAAGATACTTACCGCGCACGTCATCCCTCTTTTGCAACGATGATTACAAAATTTGGCGACGAGGCAACAGCCGGTGTTCGAGTTACGGGCATTGTTGAAAGTCAATCACCACTACGGACTGAATTTTCACCAGACCACCCATTGGCAAATGAAGAAGGTTATATCACCTTGCCTAATGTCAATGCGATTGAAGAAATGACCAATATGATTTCTGCATCACGCTCTTATCAGCAAAATGTAGAACTCTTAAATACTACCAAACAGTTACTACAACGCACTCTGACCATAGGGCAGTAGTAGGAGTTAGAACGTGAACGATTTAAATATTAGTAGATTACAAAGCCTTGGCATAGCAACTCAGCCAAGCAGACAAGAAACCTCAGAGCTGGGGCAAGACGATTTTTTGCGGATAATGTTAGCTCAACTAGAAAATCAGGATCCGACCTCGCCATTGGAAGGCAATGAATTCCTTAGTCAGATTACGCAATTTAGTATTGCTGATGGAATTAGTGGTCTTAACGATTCATTTTCTGATCTTGCTAATTCCTTAACATCAAACCAAGCTTTACAAGCCTCAGCGTTAGTGGGGCGTTCAGTAATAGTGCCGGGTGATACCGCTGAGGTGTTCCCTGGCAATACGCTTCAGGGGCGAGCAGTGCTGCCTGATGGCGCAAATTCAGTCACTGTTGATATTTTTAACCAGGGTGGTGAGTTAGTTAATTCCTTGCGTCTAGGGCCTCAGGATGCGGGCAATGTCAATTTTTCTTGGGATGGTTTGAATAGCGAGGGTTCACCAGCAGAGCCGGGTGCTTATAGAGTAGTAGCCAGAGCAAATATAGGCGGAACAGAACAAGCGCTGACTACTCAGATTTCAGCGCGAGTAGATAGCGTGACGCTGCAGAACGGAGGCGCTAGTTTAGAGGTTAATCTCGCCGGGATAGGGCCAGTTAGTTTTTCTTCAGTTCAAGAAATACGTTAATAAATTTTAGCAGGAGAGTATGAAATGCCATTTAGAACAGCCCTTAGCGGTATCAACGCCGCCTCATCACAACTTCAAGTCATTGCTAATAACGTAGCTAATGCTAATACCACTGGTTTTAAGTTGTCACGTACTGAATTTGCTGATGTTTTTGCGGCATCGAATATTGGTTCATCCTCTAATGCGGTTGGCGCCGGTGTTAGAGTCGCTAACGTTAATCAGCAATTTACCCAAGGTAATATCGATTTTACTGATAATGGCCTAGACGTGGCGATTAATGGTGATGGCTTTTTTCAACTAAGTGATAATGGCGATAGCGTTTATTCACGTGATGGAGCATTTAGTGTCGATTCACAAGGTTTTATTGTTAATGGTCGTGGGCAACGCTTGCAGGGTAATTTAGGTGACACGGCTGGTAATATTACACCGACGGTAGGTGATCTTCAGGTTAACAGCACTGGCAATCTTTCACCAACGCCTTCTACAAGAATTGAGCTTGGGCTTAATCTTGATGCTTCGGCAACGGCACCGGCAGGTGCTTTTGATGTAACCAACCCGGCAACGTTTAACTCAACAACGTCTTTAACCGTGTTTGATAGCTTAGGTGCTTCGCATTTGGCGACTACTTATTATCGTAAGACCGGTGATAACGCATGGGAAACTCGTCTCTTTGTCGATGGCACGGAATTAACCGAAACAGCTCCGGCGACTGGTGCAGTGACTTTTAATGCTAACGGCACGATTGCAACACCAGCCAATGGCGAAGTTGCTTATGATGCTTTCGCAGTAACCGGTGGTGCAGCAACGCTTAACTTAACGCTAGATTATACAGGAGTTGGTTCTTCAACAACGCAGTTTGGTGCTTCATTTGCCGTCAATTCGCTTGACCAAAATGGTTTTCCTCCTGGTGTATTAAGCGGAATTGATATTGGTGATGACGGTGTACTATTGGCGCGTTTTTCTAATGGGCAATCAAATGCGCTAGGTCAAATATTCTTGGCTGATTTTGAAAACCCACAAGGGCTGCGTCAGTTAGGTGATAACACATGGGTAGAAAGTGCAGACTCTGGAGCAGCGCAGCGCAATCAACCTGGTGTTGGTGGTGTGGGTTTATTGCAAGCTGGCGCTTTGGAAGCCTCCAACGTTGATATTACCGAAGAGCTAATCAGTATTATCTCGGCACAGCGTAACTTTCAGGCTAACGCTGAAGTGATTACGACAGCCGATGCATTGACTCAAACCATTATTAACATTCGATAGTTATTAGGTAATCAGTTATGGATCATAGCCTCTACGTTGCAATGACCGGTGCGAAGCAAACCATGATTGCACAATCAATCAATGCTAATAACCTCGCTAATTTAACAACAGTTGGGTTTCGCGCAGATTTGGCAACCGCTAAAAGCATCGCGATTGATGGGGTCGGTTTGCCAACGCGGGTTAACTCCGTAGTAGGCTCTGAGGGCACTGACTTTTCTTCAGGACATCTAAACTTTACTCAGCGTGAACTTGATTTTGCGGTAAACGGTGATGGTTGGATAGCAGTTGAAAGTGCTAATGGTGATGAGGCTTATACCCGTGCAGGAAACATGCGGGTAGATAGCTTTGGCCAATTAACAACAGGCGCTGGTTTGCAAGTGTTAGGCGATGGTGGGCCTATCGCATTACCGCCATTTGAAAAAGTGGAAATAGGTAAAGACGGTACGGTCTCTATTAGAGGGGTAGGTCAAGCAGCCAATTCGTTGCAGTTAGTAGATCGTATCAAATTAGTGAACCCGCCGGTTGAAGATTTAGTAAAAGGAAATGATGGATTATTTCGAGTAGTCGGTGGTGATACTGCTCCATCTGATGCCAGTGTGACATTGATATCGGGTGCTTTAGAGTCAAGTAATGTCAATGCAGTGAGCACACTTATTAATACTATTACTTTGGCAAGAGAGTTTGAGGCGCATATTAAAGTGATGGAGACGGCTCAACAGAATGATTCAACGACAACACAATTGTTGCGTATTAGCTAATTCCTAACGGATAGAGAAGCAGAGGTAAGCCAATGAATTCCGCATTATTTGCAGCGAAAACGGGTCTGGATGCACAGCAAACACGAGTTGCTGTTATCTCCAACAACTTAGCCAATGCCAGTACCACAGGTTTTAAACGTGACCGAGTTGTTTTCGAAGATTTGCTTTATCAAAATGTTCGCCAGGTAGGCGCGGCTTCTTCGCAAAATACATTGTTACCGTCGGGTTTGAATATTGGTACTGGTGTGCGCGTTGTTGCGACTGAAAAGCTGCATACGCAAGGTAATGTCACCATCACTGATGACCCTTTGAATGTTGCGATACAAGGTCGCGGGTTTTTACAAACACTGCTGCCAGATGGTTCCTTGGGTTATACCCGTGATGGTTCGCTACAAATCGATGCGGAGGGGCAGTTAGTTAATTCTTCTGGTTTCCCTATTCAACCCGCGATAAATATTCCTGCTGCATCACTGAGCATTTCTATTGGTAGCGATGGTACCGTATCAGCTCAAATCTCAGGGCAGGCTGCACCGACTCAGGTAGGTAATCTTCAGTTGGTTGATTTTGTTAACCCGTCGGGACTACAACCTATTGGAGACAATCTATTTCTTGAATCTGCCTCCAGTGGTGCTCCTCAGGCAGGTACGCCAGGACTAAATGGCCTAGGGTCGTTAGTACAAGGTGCAATTGAAAGCTCAAACGTCAATGTTGTTGAAGAACTCGTTAGTATGATTGAGGCGCAACGTGCCTATGAGCTGAATTCAAAAACCATTGAAACTGTAGATCAGATGTTGCAGTTTGCTAGCAATAATCTCTAATCGCTAGTCTAGAAGTTGAGGTATGCATGAGTAAATATCACTGTATAAAAATGGCTCGAATTTTATTTGTTTTAGTGGCTATGTTGGGTTTGAGTGCCTGTGCTTCTAACAATTTGCGTAAAAGTGAGTTTGAACCACCTGTTTATGAGGTGTTGCCGCCGCCATCACCGATCAATGGTTCTATCTATAGTTCAAACTATAAAATGTCGCTTTTTAGCGATATAAAAGCGCATCGAGTGGGTGACCTGCTCACTATTGTCTTAGTAGAAGAGACGACAGCGAGTAAATCAGCGGATATTAGCACTGACAAAAATACCTCTATAAGTATTCCTAATCCGACTATTCTTGGCCGCGCTGTCTCTTTTGGTAGTAGAACGCTTGAGACAGGCGTTGATACATCCAATGAATTTGACGGATCAGGCAGCGCGAACCAGAGTAATAGTCTCGATGGCAGTGTTTCAGTCATTGTTGAACAGGTGCTGGCTAACGGCAATTTACGCGTTCGTGGCCAAAAATTAATCACCATCAATCAGGGTGATGAATTTGTTCGCGTTACTGGCCTAGTCCGGCCTGAGGATATACGCGGTGATAATACCGTGTTATCAACACAGATTGCTGACGCTCATTTTAGCTATGGTGGACGTGGTGTGATTGCAGATTCGAATTCCGTGGGTTGGTTGGCACGATTCTTCAATAGTCCGTACTGGCCATTATAAAGCGACGGATATTTGTCATGCGAAAAACTATGTATCAAAGGGGAGATCAAAGCCGAAAGACTGCTTGGGTCATAGTTGCAGCGCTGCTATGTTTGATGGTTGTCCAAACCGCAGGGGCAGAGCGCATCAAGGATCTAGCGGTGATAGCAGGTGTACGCAGTAATCACTTGGTGGGTTATGGCTTAATTGTCGGGCTTGATCGTAGCGGTGATCAAACCATTCAGACTCCCTTTACAGTGCAAAGTGTCCTTAGCATGTTGCGTCAATTTGGTGTCACTATTCCGCCAGGCGTCGTTCCTCAGTTAACAAATGTTGCCGCCGTGTCCCTTCATGCAGAATTACCTGCATTTGCTAAACCGGGCCAAACGATAGATGTTACGGTTTCATCGATTGGTAATGCTAAAAGCCTACGTGGTGGCAGTTTACTTTCTGCGCCTTTACGTGGCGTTAATGGTGAGGTTTATGCGCTTGCACAAGGAAACCTTGTTGTCGGTGGTTTAGGGGTGTCAGGTACGGATGGTTCGAGTATTACCATTAATGT
>JAADIY010000055.1:10504-11136 GCA_013151045.1 Gammaproteobacteria bacterium | reverse complement strand
TGGTGCAGTACGCCTACCCTTTTTAAATGATTTGAGTTTCGAAATCATTTCTCCGGATGGTGGCAAGCCCTATATCAAGGTTTCATCAAAACAGCCCATTCGCGAGCCTTTTGTTGATTTTATTCTTGAGGCTAATTGGCCTGCAGGTCGTTTGTTGCGCGAATATACCGTTCTTCTTGATCCGCCAACAGTCACTACTGAGCGCGCAGCGCCGGTACAGGCACCGACAACAAACCGTCGTCCTTTTGCTGAGCCAACGCCTGCCCCACGTGCTTCGGCTCCGCGTCGTCAGCAAGACGAGTCTACAACTGGTGGTGGTATTATTCAGCCAACGACGACAGCAAGTGTTCCTGCGGCTAAAGACTTGGTATTTGGCCCAGTTGGCGCTAACGATACATTGTGGAATATCGCTGATTCGATGCGACCTACCGATGATGTGTCTGTTCAACAAATGATGATTGCTTTGCTTAAGGAAAACCCAGAAGCATTTGGCGATAGCAATATTAATAACCTTAAGCGTGGTTCCACCTTAAGTATTGAAGATGCGTCTGTTATTACAGAATTAAGCCATAACCAGGCGGTAGCAGAAACTGGCCGTCAGTATCAGAACTGGTTAGCGGCTAAAGAGGCTC
>JAADIY010000055.1:0-10493 GCA_013151045.1 Gammaproteobacteria bacterium | reverse complement strand
TGCGCGCGGCCAGGTAGCAAAGCAAGATTCAATTGATGCGGCTGCGACAGACAGCGCGACGACTGATGGTGCTGCTTCAGAAAGTGATAGTGCTCTTGAAGGTGGTTTACGATTGTTGGCAGATGACGCTCTGGAAGATGGCACGACTGAAGGCGGCGTTGCTGAAGCAGAGGGCATTAGCGGTGAGATTGGAGAGTTACGTGAAGAGCTTGAGCTAACCACTTTTGCAGCAGAATCTGCGCGCGAACGAAATGCAGAGTTACGTGATCGTTTAACTGGTCTTGAAGAGCAGATCGTTGTAATGCAACGTGCGCTGCAGTTTAAAGATGATTCGCTGACCCAGTTACAGCAAAAATTAAGTGCAACAGGCGATGCTGATACATTGGCTGCTGGAGAAGGCTCTGATAGCAGCGGCGGTAGCATAGAAACACTGCCTCTAGATGTTGAACAAGAAGTAGAAGTGGTTGCTGAAATGATAGAGCCTGATTCTGTGGCCGGTGATGATGTTGCTGCTGCTGTTGAATCAGACCTAATAGCAGAAATGGAGCCGGTTACTGAAGATGTTGCCGAGCCAAGCATGATAGATAATGCCGTTAAGAATATAGACTTTATCGGTACTTCTATTAAAGAAAAGGTCGCCGGGCTTTCTGAAAACTTTTCACTTGATTCAATTACGGAAGCATTAACGCCAGAAAACATTCTAGAGCGCTATAGAGATAATCCACTTATCTTTAGAATTGTCAGTGGTATTATCGCCGTTCTTGTTATTCTTGGTCTTATAGTTCGTCGCCGTCGAGTGGCTGCAAAAGAGCAGTTTGATGAATATGCAGCACCGCATATGCGTGACGAAGATGATGACGAGGAACATTTTAATGCTGACGCTGATCATGGCGATAGCGCTGAGTTATTAGATAATGTTGATAATTATATTACGTATCAGCGTTATGAGAAGGCCGAAACGGTTCTGCAAGAAGCTATTGAAAGCTCACCAGGCAACAATGACTTGAAAGCTAAGTTGCTAGAAGTTTATTACTCATCTAAAAACGTACCGGCATTTGTTGTGGCTGCAGATGAATATTATTCTGATTTGGGTGATGACCAGGCGTTATGGCCGCAAGTGGCTAAGATGGGTGCTGAGCTAGCGCCAGATCACCACTTGTTTAATAGTGAAAATGTGGCCGTTGCCGAATTTGATACCATTGAAGGCTTTGATGAGCTTAGCGAATTAGATGACGTAGATGACAGCGATAGTGATGCGGATAGTGATGACTATGCTGATATCGATTTGGAAATGGAAGTCTTAACTGCTGACGGTGACGTGTGGGACGAAAATGAGGATAACGTAGCGGAAGCAGGTGTGGTTGAAGCAGCGCCGCTTGTTGATTCTGCGATAGAAGAGACCGCTGAAGATGTTGAAGAGCTTTATAAGGAAGCATCGAAAGAGCTTGAAGACGAGTTCGATCTAGATCTGGAGCTTGATATGAGTGGCGATGATGATGTCGCTGTTGCTGAAGTAGTTAGCGAAGAAGTGGTTGCTGATGTAGAAGAAGTAGCGAAGGATATCGCCAGTGAGCCTGAAGACGTATTGGCACAAGTGGTCGAATCTATTGAATCGAATGATACGCTTTCATTGGCTGAGGATGTTTCGCTGGAAGACGCCCCGACGCTTACCTTAGAATCTGTTGGTGATGGTGCCGATGGTAGCTTTGGTGACAACTCTATCGAAGCACCGTCATTGTTAGAGCGTGCTATGGATAATGCTTCTACGAATAATGATGAAGCTGATTTTAACGAAAAATTCGGTTCTACCAATGTTGGCGATAGTATTGGTGAGCCTCTAGCAACTTATAATGCCGATGATGATGACGGTGAAGGTTACGACCCATCATTGTTTGCCGGGGTTGATGTTGTTTCAACAAAGCTGGATCTTGCCAAAGCCTATATTGATATGGGTGACCAAGAGGGTGCGCGTAGCATTCTTAGTGAAGTTGTCACTGAAGGTAATGACGAACAAAAAAGCGAAGCGAAAGAGCTTATCGATCAATTGTAATCTAAATTATATCGCCGCTGCGGCGGCGGTATAGCAGTAGATTCATAACACTATGCATCCACTGATTCGGGTTATTTGTCTTGTGCTGATGGCGGGCTTTACCGCTAGCGCAAACGTTCCTTTTTTATTGATTGCTTTGGTGTTGCTCGCGGCAATATATCTTTATACGTCGGTATCGTTGCCACAATGTTGGCGTCTCATACGACGTATGCGCTGGTTCTTTCTTTCTATTCTCGTTATTTATTTTTGGTTTACGCCAGGGGATGCATTTTCTCCTGCGCTTGCTAATTCGCTTTGGTTTCCTAGTGTTGATGGTGTTGAGCAAGGTGTAACGAGGGTGGTATGTCTTGTTTTAATCATTGCTAGTGTCAGTGCGTTATTACAGTCTACGAGTAGAGAAGAGCTGTTTGCAGCCATTTATTCTTTAATAGCGTGGACACGTTTTATTGGTTTTTCTCCTGAACGTTTTGCAGTACGTGCTACGCTTACTTTTAGCTCGCTTAGTGAAATTCAACCAATGATTGCGTCAAAGAAGGAGCAATTAAAATCACCAGTAGGCGTTAAGGCACGCATAGCCAGTTTGGCTGAGGCGACAACGAATGTTTTTGTCGATGTCTATAAAAATGCAGCGAAGGCTGAGTTGACCACAGTAACGCTTGATGACGCTGAAGCGGTAAGTATCTGGCAGTGGTTGTATCCAATCAGCTTGGTGCTGTTGTTTATTGCGGCGCTGCGGCTACCTAGTGTTCTCGGCGTAGAATAATGCCTGCTAAGGGTGGTAAGCTAATGACGATAGAATTTTCTTTACCGTTATAAGCGATATGATCGCTGTTGACATTAGAGTTGCCGATATTACTGCCACTATAGTGTGTTGAGTCGGAGTTAAAAATTTCACTATAGGTACCACTTTCCGGTACGCCAATACGATAATTTTCTCGTGCTACGGGTGTAAAATTAAGTATGACGATAACGAACTCATCGTCTGCACGGCGTATATACGACAAAACGGAATTAGCGTTATCATCGCAGCTCACCCACTCAAAACCACAACTATCAAAATCATAATAATGTAGCGCGCGTTGTGATCGATAAAGTGCGTTAAGATCAGTAATCGTCTTTTCAATGCCGACGTGTTGCGGATAATCAAGCAGATACCAATCTAAAGATTCGGCTTCATTCCATTCTTTGCCTTGACCAAACTCACAACCCATGAAAAGTAATTTTTTCCCCGGGTGGGTGTACATATAGGTATAGAGCAATCGCAGGTTAGCGTATTGTTGCCACTCATCGCCTGGCATTTTATGACGTAATGAGCCCTTACCGTGTACGACTTCATCATGAGACAGAGGCAAGATAAAGTTTTCGCTGTAAGCATAAAGTTGACTAAATGTCAGTGAGTTATGGTGATGGCTACGATGTATTGGGTCTTGTTTAATATACTCCAATGTATCGTTCATCCAGCCCATATTCCATTTCATGCTAAAGCCTAATCCACCATCGCTAGTTGGACGCGAAACTTTAGACCATGAAGTGGATTCTTCAGCCATGATCAAAGTACCAGGGTGAAGTGAATGAGTAATTTCATTGAGCTGTTGAATAAAATCGATGGCTTCAAGATTATGGTTGCCACCATAAATATTGGGCACCCAGTCACCATCTTCGCGCGAATAGTCGAGATAAAGCATGGATGCCACGGCATCAACGCGTAGGCCGTCAAAATGAAATTCTTCTAGCCAAAATGTTGCGCTAGCTAAAAGAAAGTTTTTAACTTCGTTACGGCCGTAATTAAAGATCAGTGTGCCCCAGTCACGGTGTTCGCCGCGTCGAGGGTCTTCATGCTCATATAAAGCGCTGCCATCAAAGCGTGCGAGGCCTTCACTATTTTTTGGGAAATGGCCTGGCACCCAGTCAAGTAAGACACCAATGTCATGGCGATGGCAATAATCAATCAGGTAGCGTAAATCGTCAGGGCTACCAAAACGACTGGTTGCTGAAAAATAACCGCTTGGCTGATATCCCCAAGATGCGTCCAGTGGGTGCTCAGTAATGGGGAGTAATTCAATATGGGTAAAATTACAGGCTTGTGCGTGTTCGACTAAGCGGTGAGCAAGCTCTCTGTAGTTGAGAAAATAATAATTCTCATCACGTTGCCACGAACCCAAATGAACTTCGTAGATAGACATCGGCTGATGCAGCCAATCGGCGTTACGCCGTTGTTCTAACCATTGCTCGTCTTGCCAGCCAAATTGATCTTCTTCGAAAACGATAGAAGCGGTAGCAGGCCGCATTTCCATTTGCTGGGCGTAGGGGTCAGTTTTAATATGCAGTTCGCCGTTATCGCGATTACGGATTTCATAGCGATAGAGTTCGGATGCGCGGATACCGGGTATAAATAGTTCCCATAAACCACTTGCACCACGAACGCGCATCGGGTGAGCACGACCATCCCATTGGTTGAAATCACCAATAACGCTGACGCGTTCGGCACTCGGAGCCCACGTTGCAAATAAAACGCCTTTGATACCATCGATAGTTTTTACATGTGCGCCGAGAAAACGATAAATATGCCAATGTTTGCCTTCACCGAATAAGTGAATGTCGTAATCAGGTAATTGCGCTGCAAAATCATAGGGGTCGTAGTTACTGTTCTCGTTATTACTAGAGTCGGTAGAGATGAGTCGATAATGTTGAGGTAGCTTGCTGGCGTCACCAGACCACTCAAATAAGTCGCTATTGTCGACGCGACACATTTTATTTTTTGGTGACTCTATATATATAGCTTTCGTATTAGGTTTGAAAGCACGGATGGTTGTCATTGACCCATTGCTATGTTTGCCTAGTATGGCAAAAGGATCGTGGTGACGCGCCTGAATTAAAGACTCTATTTCTTTTGATAATGCGGGCATGACGCAGTTTAATGAGTTGTCCTAGAGTTGAGCGAGCAAATAGTTTGTTATTTGATGTTAGCATAAATGCGCAAGCAAATATTTCCTTAGCATATGACTATATTCCCTTCTTTTGACTACGGGAATGCATTACAATAAAAATGTAGATAATTAACACAATGACCGTCTCATAAGGGTGTAACAAGCTAATGATTGTCAGGCAAGTATTGAGTCTGAATAGCTGATGCCAGATAAACCAAATTCTGGCCGTTTTGTTAGTCGCCTCACGCGCGATACGCTAGCACTTATTTTGGCTGGTGGCCGGGGCTCACGTTTAAAACAACTGACGAGTTGGCGTGCTAAGCCGGCAGTGCCTTTCGGCGGTAAGTTTAATATTATCGATTTCCCTCTTTCAAACTGTCTCAACTCGGGTATACGACGCGTTGAGATCATGACTCAATACAAAGCGCATTCCTTGATACGCCATATCCAACAGGGATGGAGCTTTTTGCGTGCAGAGCTCAACGAGTTTATTGAGCTATTACCAGCCCAACAACGCATCGCGACTTCATGGTATTCGGGTACTGCAGATGCGGTTTATCAAAACTTAGACATTATTAAAGGGCATCAGCCTGGCTATGTTTTAATATTAGCCGGTGATCATGTTTATAAGATGGACTATGGTCCGATGATCGCCTATCACGTTGCGCAGGAAGCTGATTTAACTATCGGTTGTATCGAAGTGCCTATTGAACAGGCAAAAGCGTTTGGCGTGTTGAGTGTCGATGATGATCAGCGCATCACGCATTTCATTGAAAAACCTGAAGAGCCCGATACAATTCCAGGGCAGCCAGATAAATCATTGGTGTCGATGGGTATTTATATTTTTAATGCTAGCTTCTTGTATGAACAGCTGTATCGTGATGCTTATGACACTTCTTCCAGCCATGATTTTGGTAAAGACATTATTCCCGATGTGATTGGGCGCTATCGTGTAATGAGTTATCCATTTCGTGATGAAGTGGGAGGCCAGGCTTATTGGCGTGATGTTGGAACGATTGACTCATTTTGGGAAGCTAACCTTGAGTTGATTGGTATTACGCCTGATCTTAATCTTTATGACGACGAATGGCCGATATGGACGTATCAGTCGCAATCGCCACCAGCAAAGTTTATTTTTGATGATGAAGACAGGCGAGGAATGGCTGTGGATTCTATGGTGTCAGGGGGATGTATTGTCTCTGGTGCATCCGTGAAGCATTCTTTATTATTTTCTGATGTCACGGTGTTATCGCATACCACGATCGAGGATTGTGTGGTTTTGCCTGATGTCGAAATTGGTGAGAACTGTCGCCTGCGTAAAGTCGTGATTGATTCTGATTGCGTTATCCCACCGGGAACCAATATTGGTTATGATGCCGAGTCTGATGCCAAAAAATATCATGTCTCGCCGGGCGGTGTGACGCTTGTTACTCCTGGTATGCTGGTTTAGAAGGTAGTTAACAATCATGGCTAAGCAAGGAAGCCCTAGTAAGATTAATGTTGTGCTCTACTGGCATATGCATCAGCCAGATTATCGTGACCCTGACGATGGTCACTATCATCTGCCGTGGACTTATTTGCATACCATAAAAGACTATGTCGATATGGTGGCTTTGATTGAAGAAAACCCTAAAGCCAAAGCGGTCGTTAATTTTGTCCCTACCTTGTTAGAGCAAATTGATGACTACGCTCATCAAGTCTTTGATTTTATCAATGATGGTAAGACAATCAGCGACAGTTTGTTAGCTGGATTGGCAGAAGGAAAACTGCCTGAAGATAGCTCAGAGCGTATTGAAATGGCACGTGCGTGTTTGCGCGCAAATGAAATGCGCATGATTGAGCCATACGAACACTATCGAGAACTGGCTAAGCTTTTTCGCCAGCTTGAAGGCGCGCCGCATCAGTTTATTTATCTCAATGACCAGTTTTTAATAGACCTACTCGTTTGGTATCACATTGTTTGGTTAGGTGCCACGGTGCGGCGTGGTAATGAGAAAATTGATAGATTGGTTGCGAAAGGCCACGATTTTGATGCTGAAGATAGACACGAATTAGTCACTATCATTCATGATTTGATATGGCACGTGATTGGGCGTTATAAAAAATTATCCGATTCAGGCCAAATTGAATTGTCGATGACACCTTACGCACATCCCATCGCGCCATTATTACTTGATCTCAATAGTGCTAAGGACGCCATTCACGATATCGCTTTACCGAAAGCAAAGACTTATGCCGGTGGCGAAGAGCGTGTGCGATGGCATATCGAAGAAGGCTTTAAATCGTTTGAAAAGTTCTTTGGTATTAAACCAAAAGGTTGCTGGCCAGCAGAAGGCAGTGTGAGTGCAGACACTATACGTTTGTTCTCTGAATACGATGTTAGTTGGTGTGCAAGTGGTGAAGGTGTTTTACGCAATAGTCTTATTGCCTCAGGCTATCCTGATACGGATAGGCCGAGCGTTTTTTCTCAGCCTTGTCACGTTGGTGATGTCACCAACACAGCTGTTTTTTTTCGTGATGATGGTTTGTCAGACCGTATTGGTTTTACCTACTCGGATTGGCATGCAGATGACGCGGTGGCTGATTTTATTCATCATATTGAAAATATTGCGTCGCAATACCATCGTCATGGCGAACCAGTATTGGTGCCAATTATTCTTGATGGTGAAAATGCCTGGGAGCATTATCCAGAGAATGGTTATTACTTTTTAAGTGCGTTGTACGAAAAGTTAATTGAACACCCTGATATAGAGTTGACAACATTTTCTGAGTTTCTCGATAAGAAGCCCGTTGTTACCGTGTTAGATAAAATGATCGCAGGCAGCTGGGTTTATGGCTCGTTTTCAACTTGGATAGGCGATAGTGCAAAAAATGCTGCGTGGGATTTACTCTGTGAAGCTAAATTAGCGGTTGATGACTATCTGCAACAGGTTAAGCCTGATCCGGATCAACGTTATCGTGTCGAACGACAATTGGCTATTTGTGAAGGGTCTGATTGGTGTTGGTGGTTTGGTGATTATAATCCCGGTGATAGTGTCAGTGATTTTGATGTGCTTTACCGCTTGCACCTGCGTCGTTTATACCAGTTGATTGATGTTGAGCCGCCTGCTGAGCTTGCTGAGGTAATCAGTAGCGGTGGCGGCGATGCTGAAGGCGGTGGGTCAATGCGGCGTGGCGGCGCAGGCGACACCTAAAGTGACCGATTCAAATGCCGATCAACCATGTGCTTGGGGGGGGCAGCGTCGGGCGGGTGTGCTGTTGCATCCAACATCGTTACCTGAGTTTCCTCATATTGGCTGTTTAGGTAAGCACGCGTATTTTTTTATTGATTTTCTCGAAACCTGCGGTCAACAAGTTTGGCAAATGTTGCCGCTCGGCCCTACTCACGAAGACGGCTCACCCTATCAACCATTGTCAGCGTATGCCGGTAATCGTCGGTTTATTGATCTCTATGGTTTGCAAAGCCTGGGTTGGTTATCGCAAGAACAAATAGAGAGTGATGCCACTCATCAAGCTAAAGTTGATATGGCATTTAATGCATTTTATGCGTCATTGTCCGGTGCTGATGAAAAAAGTTTTGGTGAATTTATAGAACAAGAAAAATATTGGTTACACGATTATGCTTTATTTTGTGTGATTCGTGAGCTAGAAGGTGGTGCCAGCTGGGTTGATTGGTCTGAACCATTACGTGATCACGATGAGTTTGCTTTAAGTCGTATCAAGTCAGAGCATAAAGAAAAGCTCGCTGCTGTTTTTTTTGAACAATATATCTTTGCGCTGCAATGGCAGCAGTTAAAAAATTACGCGAATAAGAAAGATGTGCAGCTGTTTGGTGATATGCCGATCTTTGTCGCATTAGATAGTGCAGAAGTCTGGGCTCAGCGACAGTATTTTGATGTTGATGAATCAGGTTATCCACGCTTTGTTGCCGGTGTGCCGCCAGACTATTTTTCCGCAACCGGTCAGCGTTGGGGGAACCCCCACTACAATTGGTCGGCAATACAAGAGCAAGGTTTCGATTGGTGGGTTAAGCGTTGTGAGCATGATCTCAAGCGTTTTGATTTGATACGGATTGATCATTTTCGCGGTTTTGAAGCGTATTGGAAAATACCCGTTGAATGTGACACGGCAATTGATGGTCATTGGGAAAAAGCACCTGGGGAAGCATTGTTTAAAGTGCTTAGTGAGCGTTTTCCAAACCGACCCTTTGTTGCAGAAGATTTGGGTATCATTACTGATGAGGTGACGGCATTAAGAAATCAATTTGGTCTGCCAGGAATGGGTGTTTTGCAGTTTGCCTATGATGGGCATGATGATAACCCCCACTTACCCCATAATTATAGTTATGCAACGGTTGCTTATACTGGCACGCATGATAACGATACGAGTTTAGGTTGGATTCAATCGCTTGATGAGCATGGCAGAAAAATGCTTGCTAAGCATATCGATATCGCGACTAGAGACTTGCCGTGGCCGATGATTCGCGAAGTGTTAGAGTCACGCGCGGGTATTGCGATTATACCGCTGCAAGATATCTTAATGCTGGATAGTGCGCACCGCATGAATACACCAGGAACTGTCGAGCATAATTGGCAATGGAGTTTTGAATGGCCCATGCTGAAAAAGACTTTGTGCGCGAAGTTGTTGCACGCAACGCGTCATAGTGGCCGTTTATCTTCGTCAAAAGAAAAATCACTGAGAGCGAGCAACGATGACTAGCGATTGATGCACCTATAGTGCGCATCATAGTGATGTAAGTTGAAAATCAATAAAAGCAAATAGGCGATTATTTTGGATTGCATTGTTCGACGACGAGCGGGATCGTTAATGATCATAAATCAAAGCCCTGAACCTGATTTACATACTCTTGCAATACGGGGCGGACCATATATGACCCTGTAATTCTTATAAAACGATATCATCCATGTTTCACATGTTGATATCATAATACATGGAAGCACTATCCGCATATAGGCAATTAATACGTGGACAATGGCTTCCGCTTATTAACACTGTTATGTCTATAAAGAACGAGCTATGATCCAAAATGATAATGACATAGTTAGAGGGCTTGGATTTGTCACCCTATATTCTGCTTACTGCGAAGAGCAGATAGATAACTTGCTCTTTATGCTAAACGAGATAGAGGAATTTACAGAAAGAGAGCAACGCTGGCCGATAAGCCAGAAAATCAAAAAAGCCAAATCGATTTCAAACAATTTCGAATTTGAAGGCTGCGAAGACCTTATTGCCAATCTAGATGCAGCAAAAGATGCGTTTGAAAAACGTAACGAGTTAGTTCACGGACGTATTTACGGTGGCTTTGACAGGGTTGACACGCTGAAATCGGGCCGTCCAAATACGCCCGACAGGGTTGTTGAGGCCGCGGAACTTTACGACCTAGCTAATTATTTTAAGGATCTTAGAGGTGAAATATATAGGCCTATGATTTTTAAGATACCTAGAGCGTTAAACAACCGTGCGTGAGGCAAGACCTAACAATGCGCTCGTTCGGA